>NZ_JAAAXQ010000256.1:0-6132 GCF_009916105.1 Streptomyces sp. GC420
CCCCTCACCGCCCCCGCGACCGGACCCGGCCGGAACCCGGGACGGACCGGCATCCCGTACGGGGCCGCCTGCGGGGCGGCCCCGCCATCCCGGCACGGTGCCCAGGCCGGCGACGGGGCCGGACGTTCCCGGGTGGGAGGCGCCGGTGCGGCGGCCGGACGCGGCCGCCGCCTCGTCCTCGGCCCTCAGCTCGCTCAGCCGTTTCGTCACCTCGGCCACCGACGCCTGCGGCCTGGCCCTGAGCCAGCCGCCGACCAGGATCAGTGCCGCGGGCCGGCCCGCGCATTCCTCGGCCAGGGTTTCCGCGGCCGTGGGGTCGACGGTGACACGGACCGAGCCGGTGAAGGACGACAGCAGGTGGACGGCGGAGATCGCGTCGAGCCCGCCGAGGGTGCAGGGGCGGACATCGGGGATGCCGGTGAGGGGGCCGCGGGATGTGGCGACGACCAGGCAGTCGGGGTTGTCCGGGATCAGCGGGTCGACCTGGGCCGCGTCGGCGGCGTCGTCGAGGATCAGCAGGACACGGCGGCCGGCGAGGGCCGTGCGCAGCGCCTCGGAGAGTTCGTCCTCGCCCGCGCCGGGCGGGGCCTGGATGCCGAGCGTGTCGAGGAGTTCGCGGGCGGTGCGGTCGGTGGTGACGGGCTCGCCGCCCGGGACGGTGAGGCGGGCGTAGAGCACGCCGTCCGGGTAGTGCTCCCCGACCTCGCGGGCCAGCCGCCCGGCGAGTGCGGTGCGCCCGGACCCGGGCCGTCCGGCGATGAGGAGGACCCGGGCGCGGGGCGCCTTGCGGCCGGCGATGGTGTCCAGACCGGCTCGTTCGATGTCCGTCAGGAGTTCCTTCAACTCCCGGCGCCTGCCGAGGAACTGACCGGGGTTCAGGCCTTCTGCCGCATTCACCGCCTGCTCCGTCACGGGTGACTCCCGTTCGCCCTGCGCACCGTCCCGTGCCGGGACTCCGGCAGGGACTTTGAGGGTAGTTCACGCTCTGCGACGATCCGTGCGGAGCATGGCGGGCACGACACACCGGATCCCTCAATCGGATCAGCCGACAGTCACACCAAAGACGGTGACAGGGATCCGGCGGTCCTCAGACCTCGAAGGGCCGCGCCGGCCACGGCGCGTCGGCCGGGCGCAGCGCGTCCAGGCCGTCCCCCGCGAGTGCCGCGGCGAGCGAAAGCACGCCCACCACGAGACAGTTGTTGTGGAGTTCGCCGGCCAGCACCCCGCGGACCAGTTCGGCCAGCGGCACCCGCGCGAACTCCATGTCGGCTTCCTCGTGCTCGACGGCGAAGCGGTCGCCCTGGGCGTCGGACAGCTGCCGTGCCAGGAAGACGCGTACCGCCTCGTCGGAGCCGCCGGGCGTGGTGTAGACGTCGGTGAGCACCCGCCAGTCCTCGGCCTTGACGTGCGCCTCCTCGTAGAGCTCGCGCTGGGCGGCGGTGAGCGGGTTCTCGCCCGGTACGTCGAGCAGTCCGGCCGGGATCTCCCAGAGCTTCTGGCGCACGGGGTGCCGGTACTGCTTCAGCACCACCACGCGGTCCTGGTCGTCGATCGCGAGGACGGCGACCGATCCCGGGTGCACCTGGTAGTCGCGGCGGACGACCGTGCCGTCGGGCATGACCACGTCGTCGGTGCGGACACTGGTCTTGTTGCCCGTGAACGGAGTCGCGGTCGCGGTGACCCGCCACTCCTCGGGGGTGTCCTTGAACTCCATCAGTCTCCTCACGAGGGGACCACCGGCCTCAGCCGGTGGGGGAATCGCTTGTTGTCCCGTGGCATTTTCCGTTCGTCCCGCAAGGGATCGGTTCGGGCTGGACCGCGACCCTCGGGGTGGAAGCCCCCTCCTTCAGGTGGGGGAGCGGAGTCACGTGCGTACGTCCTCCACACGACAACACGCAACGCGGAAATCCGGGGCACGGCCAGAAAGGACCCGCACCCCGGACCACCGTATCTCTTACTTCTGCTCGGCCTGCTTGCGTTCGACTGCGGCCTTGACCAGGCCCGCGAAGAGCGGGTGCGGCCGGGTCGGGCGGGAGCGCAGCTCGGGGTGGGCCTGGGTGGCGACCAGGTACGGGTGGACGTCGCGCGGGTACTCGACGTACTCCACGAGCTTGTTGTCGGGCGACGTGCCGGAGAAGACGAGGCCGGCCTTCTTCTCCAGTTCCGTGCGGTAGGAGTTGTTCACCTCGTAGCGGTGGCGGTGGCGCTCCTCGACATACTGCTCGCCGCCGTAGACCTCGCGGACGATCGAGCCCTCGGCGAGCTTCGCCGGGTACATGCCCAGGCGCATCGTGCCGCCCATGTCGCCCTCGCCCGCGACGATGTCGAGCTGCTCGGCCATCGTGGAGATCACCGGGTGGGCGGTGCCCGGGTCGAACTCGGTGGAGTTGGCGTCCGGGATGTCGGCCAGGTTCCTGGCGGCCTCGATCACGATGCACTGCAGGCCCAGGCACAGGCCCAGCAGCGGGACCTTGTTCTCGCGGGCATAGGTGATCGCGCCGACCTTGCCGTTCACGCCCCGGTCGCCGAAGCCTCCGGGCACGCAGATCGCGTCCACGTCGTCGAGCTGCCGGGCGGCGCCCGCCGGGGTCCTGCAGTCGTCGGAGGTGACCCACTTGATCTTGACCCGGGCACGGTTGGCGAAACCGCCCGCGCGCAGCGCCTCGGTCACCGAGAGGTAGGCGTCGGGCAGGTCGATGTACTTGCCGACGAGCGCGACCGTGACCTCGTGCTGCGGGTTGTGCACGCGGTCCAGAAGGTCCGCCCACACCGTCCAGTCCACATCGCGGAAGGGCAGGTCCAGCTTGCGGACGACGTACGCGTCCAGGCCCTCGCCGTGCAGCACCTTCGGGATGTCGTAGATCGACTTGGCGTCGATGGCCGCGACCACGGCCGCCTCGTCGACGTCGCACATCAGCGAGATCTTGCGCTTGATGGAGTCCGGCACCTCGCGGTCGGCGCGCAGCACGATCGCGTCCGGCTGGATACCGATGTTCCGCAGCGCCGCGACCGAGTGCTGCGTGGGCTTGGTCTTCAGCTCGCCGGACGGACCGATGTACGGCAGCAGGGAGATGTGGACGACGAAGACGTTGTCCCGGCCCACCTCGTGCCTGACCTGGCGGACGGTCTCCAGGAACGGCAGCGACTCGATGTCGCCGACCGTGCCGCCGACCTCGGTGATGACCACGTCGACCTCGTCGGT
Organism: Streptomyces sp. GC420; assembly: GCF_009916105.1. GTDB lineage: Bacteria > Actinomycetota > Actinomycetes > Streptomycetales > Streptomycetaceae > Streptomyces. The sequence continues at coordinate 3,203 of NZ_JAAAXQ010000256.1, forward strand.
GGCCATGCGCCGGATGCGGTGCTTGATCTCGTTGGTGATGTGCGGGATGACCTGCACCGTGTCACCGAGGTACTCGCCGCGCCGCTCCTTGGCGATCACCGTCGAGTAGACCTGCCCGGTGGTGACGTTGGCGGAGCCGTCCAGGTCCACGTCGAGGAAACGCTCGTAGTGGCCGATGTCCAGGTCCGTCTCGGCACCGTCGTTGGTGACGAACACCTCACCGTGCTGGAAGGGGTTCATCGTGCCCGGGTCGACGTTGAGGTACGGGTCGAGCTTCTGCATCGTGACCCGCAGGCCCCGCGCCTTGAGCAGCGCGCCCAGGCTGGAGGCGGTCAGGCCCTTGCCGAGGGAGGAGGCGACACCCCCAGTGACGAAGATGTGCTTGGTCGTCGAGGATGTCGAGGATCGATTCGGCATGGCCAAGAGGGGGCTCCCGTGGTCGCGGTTCGGATGCGGGGCGGCTGACGGGTCCGAGCCGCCGTGAAGGTGGTTCTCGGGGGTTTGCCGCCGCTGCGGTTCGGGGGTTGTCGTGCCCACCGGTCCACGGGCTACCAGGGTATCAGCGACGGGACGAGACCGCTTCCGGCCACGCTCCCCGAGAGCGCCGCGCCGCCCGCCCACTCGTGCGGAGGAAGCGCTTTCCACCGCACTCCTCCCCGCGGTTTCCGCCCGGGCGCGGCCGGGAGGAGCCCCACGTCACGCGGTCACCCGCCGTTCCCCGCCCGTTCGCCCGCGCACCTCCTCACGGGGGTGAGCGTTTTCGGCTCGCTCGGTTGCCAAGACAGTCCCACAGATGACTCACCTGCGTCGTATCCTGCTCGGACACATCGCCAGCGGACCGGCCGGCGAAGGCACCATCCCACGCCCCTTTCCGGCAATCCCAGGTCCGCCATAATTCCCCTGACCACTGAAGGCACCCCCACTATGGGGGTGTGTAGTGGCCGTTCGATCTGGAGTTGCACGTGGCCGGGCGCATCGAGGATTACGCCCTCATCGGAGACATGCAGACCGCCTCCCTGGTCTGCCGGGACGGCACGGTCGACTGGCTGTGCCTGCCCCGCTTCGACTCCCATGCGATTTTTGCCGGCCTGCTCGGCACGGAGGAGCACGGTTTCTGGAGACTGGGCCCCGCCCATACGCCGGGTACACAGCCGCCGACGGCGGCCCGCCGCAGGTACCGCGGTGACTCGCTGATCCTGGAGTCCGAGTGGGACACGCCGCGCGGCACGGTCCGGATCACCGACTTCATGCCCCCGCGCGACGGAGCCCCGCAGCTCATCCGCATCGTCGAGGGCATCAGCGGCCGGGTGCCCATGCGCTCCGAGCTGCGGATGCGTTTCAGCTACGGGCGGGTGGTTCCCTGGGTGCACAAGGTGGACCACCGCACGGTGGCCGTGGCGGGTCCGGACTCGGTGTGGCTCGACACCGAGTGCGACACCTACGGCAAGGACCTCACGACGTACTCCGACTTCACCGTCTCCCCCGGTGAGCGGATCGCCTTCACCCTGAGCTGGCAGCCCTCGCACAAGGAGCCGCCGCCGCACCCCGAGCCCGAGGTGTCGCTGGAGGCGACCGAGGACTTCTGGCGCGAGTGGGTCGAGCACTGCACGTACCACGGCCCCTACCGGGAGGCCGTCGTCCGCTCCCTCATCACCCTCAAGGCCCTCACCTACGCGCCGACCGGCGGCATCGTCGCCGCCCCGACGACCTCCCTGCCGGAGCACATCGGCGGCGTGCGCAACTGGGACTACCGCTACACGTGGCTCCGCGACGCGGCCATCACCCTGTCCTCGCTGCTGCGCACCGGCTACCGGGAAGAGGCCCGCGCCTGGCGCGAGTGGCTGCTGCGCGCGGTCGCCGGCGACCCGGAGAACCTGCAGATCATGTACGGCATCGCCGGCGAGCGGGAACTCGGCGAGGCCGAACTCGACTGGCTGCCCGGCTACGAGGGCTCCGCCCCGGTCCGGGTCGGCAACGGCGCGGCCGCCCAGCTCCAGCTGGACGTGTACGGCGAGGTCACCGAGGCACTGCACCTCGCGCACATGACCGGCCTGGCCCGCAACGACTACGCCTCGCTCCTCCAGCTCAAGCTCATCCGCTACCTGGAGGACCACTGGGACCAGCCGGACGAGGGCATCTGGGAGGTCCGCGGCCCCCGCCGCCACTTCGTGCACTCCAAGGTCATGGCCTGGGTCGCGGTCGACAGGACCATCAAGCTCATCGAGTCCGGGGACGCGGACGGACCGCTGGAGCGCTGGCGGGAGCTGCGGGACGACATACACCGGGACGTGTGCGAGAAGGGTTACGACAAGGAACGCAACACCTTCACGCAGTCCTACGGCTCCAGGGAGCTGGACGCGTCCCTGCTGCTGATCCCGCAGGTCGGCTTCCTGCCGCCCGACGACAAGCGGGTCATCGGCACCATCGAGGCCATCCAGCGCGAGCTGGCCACCGAGGACGGCTTCGTCCTGCGCTACCCGACCTCGGGCGCCGAGGAGGGCGTCGACGGCCTCCCCGGCGACGAGGGCGCATTCCTGGCCTGCTCGTTCTGGCTCGCGGACGACCTGGCCATGATCGGCCGCGTCGACGAGGCGCGCCGCCTCTTCGAGAAACTGCTGTCCCTGCGCAACGACCTCGGGCTCCTCGCCGAGGAATGGGACCCCAGGCTCCAGCGGCAGGTCGGCAACTTCCCGCAGGCCTTCAGCCACGTGCCGCTGATCGACACGGCACTGCGGCTGACCGCCTCCGGCGCGTACGGCGGCTGACCGCCTCCGGCACCGACGGCGTCACGCGTGTACGGCACGTACGGCACGTACGGCACGTACGGCACGTACGGCACGTACGGCACGTACGGCACGTACGGCACGTACGGCACGTACGGCACGTACGGCACGTACGGCACGTACGGCACGTACGGCACGTACGGCACG
>NZ_JAAAXQ010000256.1:6183-11925 GCF_009916105.1 Streptomyces sp. GC420
CACGTACGGCACGTACGGCACGTACGGCACGTACGGCACGTACGGCACGTACGGCCGGCTGGTCACGGACGGCGGTTGGTCCCGCTCCGGGAGGAGGCCGGGACCACCGCCGCCACGACCGGGTAACGTCCAGAGAATGGAAGAACACGCCGGTCAGGGCGGCATCACGGTACGCCGGGCCCTGGAGCTCCCCGGGCTGCGCGCCGGACTGCCCGAGGTCGTCGCGGGCGGCGACCGCCTCGGGCGCACCGTGCGCTGGGTGCACGCGGGCGAGGCACCGAACCTCCCCTCCCTGCTCAAGGGCGGCGAACTGCTCCTCACCACCGGCCTGGGGCTCGGCGCCAGGCCGGCCGAGCAGCGCGCCTTCGTACGACGGCTCGCCGACCGCGGGATCGCTGCCCTCGTCGTGGAACTGGGACCGCGCTTCAGCCGCCTCCCCGCCGCGCTGGTCGACACCGCGCGGTCCGTCGGGCTGCCACTCGTACAGCTCCACCGCGAAGTGCCCTTCGTCACCGTCACCGAAGAGATCCACACCGAGATCGTCAACGGCCACTACGCCCTGCTTCGCCGCGCCGAGGAGGTCCACCGGCGCTGCACCGAGGCGCTGCTCGGCGGGGGCGGCGTGCCTCAGGTGCTGCGCATCCTCGCCGGCTTCGGCGGCAACCCCGTCTTCCTGGAGACGCCCGACGGACAGCTGCTGTACGCCGCGGGCCCCGGGGCGGGCACCGCCGCTGCCGCCGACCCCCTCCAGGTGTGGGAGGGCCTGCGCGGCCAGCGCGAGGCACGCGAGCAGGGCCCGCCGGCCGGCAGCGTCCTCGTCGACGTCCCCGGCGGCGGGCACGGCACGGCCGCCGTACGCGCCCGGCTGGTCCTCCTCGCCGTCGCCAGCCCGCTGGCCCCCGTGCACCGGATGGCGGCCGAGCGGGCCGCGGACATCCTCGCCGTCGTCCTGATGCAGGCCCGCCAGGAGGAGGAGCTGGCGGCCCGGGGCCGCGGCGACTTCCTCACCGACCTCGCCGAGGGGCGCATCGCCGCGCAGGACGCGCCCGCGCAGGCGGGAGTCCTCGGCTTCAGGCCGGGCGCGGGTCCGCTGCTGCCCGTCGTCATGCGGCTCGTCCCCGAGCTGGCCTCGTCGGGGAACTGGGCGGTGCTGGCGCGGGCCGTGGGCGAGGAGCTGTCCGCCGTGGGCGTGCCGGTGCTGCTCGGCGTGCGCCCCGTCGAGGGCCGTGTGCCGCTGCTGGTGGGGCTGCGCTCGGAGCCCGACCGTACGGCCGTGGCCGACCGGGTGGCGGCCGCCCTCCGGGCGGGTGTGGCACGGGCCGGGCTGGAGCGTGCGGGCACGCAGGCGCCCGTCGTGGTCGTCGGCGTGGCCGGCGGCTGGGCGACGGCCGGGGCGGGGCTGCGGCACGCCGCCGAGACGGCGGCGGCCGCGCAGGGGCTCCCGGAGCGCCCCTGGTACGACGCGCGGCGCCTCGACATCGACCTGCTGCTGTGGCGGCTGCGCGAGCACCCGGACCTGGCGGCCTTCGTCGAGCGGGCGATCGGCCCGCTGCTCGCGCACGACGCGGTGTCCAGGCCGCCGCTGCTGCCCACACTGGAGACGTATCTGGCGCACGCGGGACGCAAGGCGGAGACGGCGCGGGAGCTGCACCTGAACCGGCAGACGCTCTACAACCGGCTGGCGCGGATCGCGGAGCTGCTCGGTACGGACCTGGACGATCCGCAGACGGTGCTGGGGCTGAGCCTGGCGCTGCGGGCACGCCGGCACGTCGGTTTCGGGCACACACCGGGTGTGCCGGCGAGCACCTGACGGGCCCGGGCCTCGGACGGTACGCCCGGCGCCGGCCGGCCAGGCCGCGGTCCCCGCGGGCTCTGTGCCGCCGCGCGGGCTCTGTGCCGCGCGCCGCCCAGGAACCGGCGGACACCGGCCGGGCGGAGACCGGTCACTGGGTGAGTTCGTCGTAAAGGCTCAGGGTCTGGGCGACGGTGTCGTCCTCCGTGGGCCAGGTGGCGGCCTGGGCGCGGCCCGCGGCGGCGAGGTCCCGGCGGCGGGCGGGGTCGATCAGGAGGTGGGCCACGGCCTCGCCGAGGGCCCACGCGTCGCCGTAGGGGACGAGTTCCGCCCCGTCGCCGACGAGTTCCGGCGTGCCCCCGACAGCCGTGGCGACGAGCGGCACGCCCGCGTGGAGTGCCTCCTGGGCGAGGAGGGCGCGGGCCTCCCAGCGGCTGGGCAGCACCGCGAGGTCGGCGGCGGCAAGGAGCTGGGGGACGTCGTCACGGCTCCCGATGAGCCGGACGGGAAGGTTCTCGGCCTCGATACGGCGTTGCAGCGCCGCCCGTTCGGGTCCTTCGCCGGCGATGACGAGCAACGGCAGGGGGTCGAGGTCGCGCCAGGTGGCGGCCGCGTCGAGCAGGAAGGAGTAGCCGCGGTGGCTTTCCAGACTGCCGACAGCGACGACCAACGGCCTTCCCACCACGCCGAGTTCGGCCCGTGACTTCTCCGTGTGCGCCTTCTCGGGCACGAATCGCCGGGGCGCGGGAACGGAGACCGGCGTCAGGCGTGCGTCGCGGGCGCCCCGCCGCCTGGCCCGGTCGACCAGTTCCGAGCAGACACCGAGTACCACGGCGGAGGCCCGGGTCACCCGGCGCTCCATCAGCCGCAGCACCTGCGCCCGGGCGCCCTCGGCGAGGGACCTCGAGTGCCAGGTGAAGACGAACGGAACCTCCCTGCCCCGAAGGGCCATGGCAGTGCGCGTCGCCGCGTGCAGCCCGTGGGCGTGCACGACGTCCGCACTCGCGCACGCCGCGCGCAGCAGGGCGACGGCCGCGGGGTCGCTGCGCCGCGGCACGGGCAGGAAGGCGGCGCCTGCACCGTTGAAGTCGTAGGCGTGCTCGACCTCTTCGGGGGCACACACCGTCACCCGGACGCCCCGGGCGACCAGTCCGGACGCGAGCGACCTGACATGGGCGCTGCTGCCCGCACTGCCGCCGCCGAGCACCTGGACGGTGCGCAAGGGTGCGGGCCCGTGCGACGGTGCCGGTGTGCTGCTCACGTGGGCGGAGCTCCTGGGTCGGGGGGACTCTCGGAAGTGCCGCACCAAGGATGCCAGTTCGTACGACCGTTCCGTGACCGCAAACAGGCTCCCGCCCTGGCCGCTCCCCGCCGACCTCACCCGGGTTCACCCACACGGGTGAGTGCCCCGGCCCGGCCCGTTCTTCCGCCACGGTGACGGACCCGCCTTCGCCGGGGCCCGGCGGCGCCTGCCCGGGCCCCGGTGGATCACCGCGCCCACCGGGGCGCAGGCACTCACCCGCACCGATGGCGTCGCGCCGCGGGTCCCGCCGAGGGCTGGCTCGTCCGGCGTGCGGCGCCGCCGTGGAGTGCCGCCCCGTCCCGGATGCCCCGGGGCCGCGAGGCCGCCCCGAAGCACCGGGCCCGGAAGGCGCGCCGCGACGTGGTCGCCCGGATCCGGTCCCCGGCACCCATCCGCTCGGGCTGTCTCCGCATGCCGGAATCAGCGAGCCGCTACGCCCCTCGATGGTTGGATCGGCCGTCCGCGTGGGCGGACCGCCACGTCCGTCCGGTCCGGCGGTTCCGCCGATCCGATGACGGCGCCACGGGCGGCCTCGGTCAGTACCGGGCTCGCCGCCTCCAACCGGCCGGAGCGCTCGCGGGGCCGGAGCGCTCGCGGGGCCGGAGAAGCGCCGGGCCGCGAGCACGCGAGGCAGTGGGCACCTCCCGGCGACAGCCGGACCGGGTCCACAGCGCCGCGCCCGACCTGCCGCCCGCACCGCACTCCGGCCCCGGGTGACGGACCGGGTCGGGCCCGTCCGCCCGGTGCGGTCCGGCGGTGCGCCGAAGACGGCGGGGCCGTGGCGGCACGCGGCTCCGCCCGCGTGGGAGCACGGCCGGCAGGGACGGACCCGCGGGTGACGCACCGCGCCGCCGGCGGAGCGCTCAGCTGTCGGCCCGCGCCGTCGCGAGCAGTTCCTCCGCGTGGGCCCGCGCCGTCTCCGAGTCCTCCTGGCCCGCCAGCATCCGCGACAGCTCCCGTACCCGGTCCTCGCCCTCGAGCACCGTGACCCCGCTCCTCGTCACCGACCCGTCGTTGGTCTTCTCCACGAGCAACTGCCGGTCGGCGAACGCCGCGACCTGCGGCAGATGGGTGACGACCACGACCTGCGCCGTCCTGGCGAGCCGCGCCAGCCGCCGGCCCACCTCGACGGCGGCCTTGCCGCCGACGCCCGCGTCGACCTCGTCGAAGAGGTACGTCGGCACGGGATCCGACCCGGCGAAGACGACCTCGACGGCCAGCATCACGCGTGACAGCTCGCCGCCCGACGCGCCCCGCGCGATCGGCCGCGGCGGCGCGCCCGGGTGCGGGGCGAGGAGCAGTTCGACCTCGTCGGCGCCCGCGGGCCCGTACGCCACGGTGCGGCCGCCGACCTCGACGCCGTCGGGGTCCTCGGTCTGCCGGATGTCGAAGGTGACGCGGGCGTGCGGCATGGCCAGCGAGGCCAGTTCCGCCGTGACGGCCTCCGCGAAGCGCGCCGCGGCCTCGGCCCGCGCGTCGCTCACCGCCTGGGCCAGCCCGCCCAGTTCGGCGCGCAGCGCGTCCCGCTCCGCGGTCAGTTCGCCGATCCTGTCGTCGTCGCCCTCCAGTTCGGCGAGCCGGGCGGCGCTCTGCTCGGCCCACTCGAGTACGGCGCCGACGTCCGCACCGTACTTGCGGGTCAGCTGGGTGAGGGCGGCCCGGCGTTCCTCCACGGCGGCGAGCCGCAGTGGATCGGCGTCCAGGTCGTCGGCGTACCCGGCCAGTTCCCCGGCCACGTCGGCCAGCAGGATTCCGATCTCGCCGAGGCGTTCGGCGAGGGAGGCGAGTGCCGGGTCGTGGGACCGTACGGCGTCCAGGGCGCGCTGGGCGCCGCCGACGAGCAGACCTGCGTCGACGCCCTCCGGGTCCTCCGGGTTGCCGGCCAGCGCGGCGTGGGCGGCGCTGGCGGCCGAGGCCAGTGCCTCGGCATGGCCGAGGCGTTCGGCCTCGGACGCCAGTTCGGCGTCCTCGCCGGCCCGCGGCTCGACGGCGGCGATCTCGTCGAGACCGAAGCGCAGCAGGTCGGCTTCCTGGGCGCGCTCGCGGGCCTGCGTGGTCAGCTCGTCCAGCTCCGCCGAGACGGTCCGCAGGCGCCGGTAGGCGGCCGTGTACTCGGTCAGCGGCACGGCCACCGCGTCGCCCGCGTACCGGTCGAGGGCCTGCCGCTGCCTGGCGGCCTTGAGCAGCCCCTGCTGATCGGTCTGTCCGTGGACGGCGACGAGGTCGTCCGCGAGATCGCCGAGCAGCCCGACGGGCACGGAGCGCCCGCCGAGGTGAGCGCGTGAGCGGCCCTCCGCGGAGACGGTGCGGCTGATCAGCAGAGCGCCGTCGTCGAGCTCGGCGCCCGCTTCCTCCGCCCGCAGCGCCGCGGGGGAACCGTCGCGCACGAGGACCCGGCCCTCGACGACGGCCGCCTTGGCGCCGATCCGCACCAGGGCGGGGTCGGCGCGGCCCCCGAGCAGCAGTCCCAGGCTGGTGACGACCATGGTCTTGCCCGCGCCGGTCTCACCGGTGACCGCGGTGAACCCGGGTGACAGTTCGACGACGGCATCGTCGATGACCCCGAGCGACCGTATCCGCATCTCCTCCAACACGGACACGACCATACGAGGTCCGGCCCCCTCCGTGCGACGCCCCCCCTGCCGGG
>NZ_JAAAXQ010000257.1 GCF_009916105.1 Streptomyces sp. GC420
AGGCGGACGAGCGCCCCGCCCCCGGCCAGGGGTGAGGCACCGCGGCACGACGGGGCGCTCGTCCGCCTCGGTCCGGCGTCCTTCGACGCGCGTACGAGCGCCCTCAGGACCCTGGGTCCTGTGGCGGTCGGCGGACTGCGGCTGGATGTGTGGCGCGCGCCCACGGACAACGACAACGGCGCACCCTGGCAGCCCGAGGAACGGTTCGGCCTGATCTGGCGGAACCTCGGCCTGCACCGCATGCGGGAACGGCCGGACGGTGTGGAGCTGACGGACGACTCCCTGGTGGTGAGGACCCGGGTGGCTCCGGCCGCCACGGACCTGGGGCTGTTCACGACATACACCTGGACGGCGTCGGGAAGCAGGGTGCGGCTGGCCGTCGAGGTGACACCCGACGGCGAGTGGGCCTGCCCGCTGCCCCGGCTGGGCATCCGCTTCGGGCTGCCGTCCTCGTACGACCGGGCGCACTGGTTCGGCGGCGGACCCGGCGAGGCGTACCCGGACACCCGGGCCGCCTCGATGCTGGGGCGCTGGCGGTCCGGCGTGGACGAACTGCAGACGCCGTACGTGCGGCCGCAGGAGAACGGCGCACGGGCGGACGTCCGGTGGGTGGAACTCGGTGACATGAGGATCGAGGGCGAGCCGGCGTTCTGGTTCAGTGCGCGCCGGTGGACCAGCGAGCAACTGGACGCGGCCGAGCACACCACGGACCTGGTGCCCGGTGACACGGTGTGGGTGAACCTCGACCACGCCCAGCACGGCATCGGCTCGCAGTCCTGCGGGCCGGGCGTCCTGCCGCGGTACCGGCTGGACGTCGCGCCCGCCGCGTTCTCCTTCACCTTCTCCGTCGTGGAGAGCCGGTGAGGGGCTTCGGTCGGTGACGGGCATCAGCCTGTGACGGGCCGGACCGCCGGGGCGCGGTCGTCCGCCCGCCCCAGCGGGGTGGCCGGCCGGGCGGGGCTGTCCACCGGGGCACGGTTACCCGCCGAGGCACGGTCACCCACCGAAGCACGGCTGCCCACCGAAGCGGGGTTGTCCGCCCCAGCGGGGCTGCCCACCGAAGCGGGGTTGTCCGCCCCAGCGGGGCTGCCCACCGAAGCGGGGTTGTCCGCCCCAGCGGGGCTGTCCACCTGGCACGGATACCCGCCGAGGCGCGGTCACCCGCCGAAGCACGGCTGCCCACCGAGGCGCGGTCACCCATCGAAGCACGGCTGCCCACCGAGGCACGGTCACCCACCGAGGCGGGGTGGCCGGCCGGGTCAGGAGCGCCCTGCGGCCGTCAGCCGTCCGGTGGCCGCCGGACGAGGTGACCGCCGGGCATCCGGTCACCGCCGGGCACCGGTGGGCCGTCAGGCGGCGCCGCCCTTGACGAGCAGCCCGTCCAGTTCGGCCAGTTCGTCCTCGCCGAACGGCGGCACGTCGAGGGCGCCCAGGTTCTGGTCGAGCTGCTCGGTGCTCCCGGCGCCGACGAGCACCGAGGTGACCCGGTCGTCGCGCAGCACCCAGGCCAGCGCGAGCTGGGCCAGGGTCAGGCCGCGCCCGCGCGCGAAGGCGTCGAGCGCGCGCAGCAGCGCGACCTTGCCGTCGTCGAGCGCCTCGGCCTTGAGGAAGTGTCCTATGGCGGCCCGCGAGTCGGCGGGTATGCCGTGCAGGTAACGGTCCGTGAGCTGGCCCTGGGCCAGCGGTGAGAAGGCGATGACACCTGCGCCGGCCTCCGCGGAGGCGGCGATCAGCCCGTTCTTCTCGATGGTGCGGTCCAGCATGTTGTAGGCGTGCTGGTTGATCAGCAGCGGTGTGCCGAGTTCCCTGAGGATCCCGGCGGCCTCGGTCATCTTCTCCGGCGGGTAGTTGGACAGTCCGACGTAGAGCGCCTTGCCCTGCCGGACCGCCGAGTCGAGCGCCCCCATGGTCTCTTCGAGCGGGGTGTCGGGGTCGTAGCGGTGCGAGTAGAACAGGTCGACGTAGTCGAGGCCCATGCGTGCGAGCGACTGGTCGAGGCTGGCGAGCAGGTACTTGCGCGAGCCGAGGTCGCCGTAGGGACCGGGCCACATGTCGTAGCCGGCCTTGCTGGAGATGAACAGCTCGTCGCGGTACGGGCGGAAGTCCTGGGCGAGCAGCGTGCCGAAGTTGGACTCGGCGGAGCCGTAGGGCGGTCCGTAGTTGTTGGCGAGGTCGAAGTGCACCACGCCCCGGTCGAAGGCGCGGCGCAGCACGGCGCGCTGGTTCTCCAGGGGCGTGGTGTCACCGAACCGGTGCCACAGGCCGAGCGAGACCTTGGGCAGCAGTACTCCGCTGCGGCCGCAGCGCTTGTACTGCATCCCGTCGTAGCGGTCTTGGGCGGCGAGGTAGGGCATCGTTCTCTCTCTCGTATGGGTGGTGCTGCCGGTGCGGGCGGCCCAGTGGTTGTTGTGCTCCAGTGTCGCGGGCCGTGCGCGTCAGGCCGTCCGGCGCCATTGCTGGTTGGTGCCCGAGGTGCAGGTGTACTGGGCGACGGTGCCCATGTTCGCGGTCGATTCGTCGAGCACGTCGAGGCATTTTCCGCTGTGCCTGGCGACGAGGCGTACGTATCCGCCGCCCGCGTCCTGCACCTGCCACCGCTGGTGCGCGCCCGTGCCGCAGGTCTGCTGTTCCACGGCCGCGGCGTCGGCGCCGGAGGCTTCGCGGATCCCGAGGCAGAGAGAGCTGTGGCGCGTCATCAGCCGGACGTCCCCGTTACCGGCGTCCTTGAACCAGACCTTCTGGTTCCCGCCCCCGTTGCAGGTGTACTGCACCACGGCGACGCCCGCCGTGAGCGACTGGTTGGGCACGTCCAGGCACTTGCCGCTGTGCCGTGCGGTCAGCGACTCGTAGGGGCCGCCCTGGCCGGTGACCGTACCGGCGGCCGCGTCGACGACGATCTCCGGGTACCAGTCCATGGTCATGCTGGTGGCGCTGGGGAAGCCGAGCGGCAGCCATACGTACCGGGAGTCGTTGACGGTGCCGCCGAAGGAGTTGCCCCAGCGGTCGCCGAGGTAGAGGTAGGAGGTGGCGCCGGCGCCCTGCACGGGCAGGACGTAGGTGGTCTGCGAGCCGTACCCCGTGGAGTCGCCCACGTTGCGCATGGCGGACCAGGGCCCTGCCGGGCTGGCGGCGGTGGCGTACTGCTGCTGGTTCGGGCTCCAGCCGGTGGCGCCAGACGTCAGCATGAAGTACACGTCGCCTCGCTTGAACAGCGCAGGCGCCTCGCGGTGGCCTCCCGGCCAGGGGTTGGCGACGAGGCTGTCGATGCCCGTGTAGTCGGCGGTGAGCCGGTAGATGTGCAGGTCGTAGTTCTCCCGGGCGGCGGAGATCATGTAGCCGGTGCCGTCGGTGTCCTTGAAGACGGTGATGTCCCGGGACATGTGCTGCCCCAGCGGCCGGAAGCTGCCCCGCCAGGCGTAGTCGCCGTCCACGGTGGCCGAGACGGCAACGGCGGCCCGTGCCTCGCCGTAGTCGGAGCCGTTCTCCTTGTGCATCCACATCACGAACTGCCCTGTGGCGCTGTTGTACATGACCTTGGGGCGTTCGATATTGGCGACGGCCAGTTCGGGGTCCGTGGCCTGGGTGAGGACGTGGTTGCGGAACTCCCAGTTCTTCAGATCGGCCGAGCGGTACGCCGAGACGTGGCGGAAGGTGTTGTCGGCGTTGCGGTTCTCGCCGAACCAGTAGTAGTAGGCGCCCACTTTGATGATCCCGCCGCCGTGGGCGTGGACGGGGCTGCCCGAAGTGTCGGCGAACCGGGTTCCGTTGGTGATCGTCACGGGCGCGGCATGGGCGGCGGGCGCCGGCAGCAGGACGGCGGCGAGCGCGAGGCACACGGCGGACAGGACCCCGGCGAGTTTCCGGATCCGTCTCCGAGGGGAGAGCGCGGCATGCATGGCTGAAGCGTTGCGGATCATGCGGAGGGTCCCTTCCTCACGCTCGGTGGCCATGTGGGCTCCTGGCCGCAACTGAGGGATTTTGTTCGAAGTTTAGGCCTCCTGAAGCCTTTCGAGAGCATCCGTGCAGGCACGTCTTCCACCCGGATCCGCGTCACTGTTTGACGCCTGCCTGGACGTCGGCGGCCACGGCAGCAGTCCTGCTTCACTTCTGCTGCCGTGACGCTTTGTCAGACTTTCGCCGCGAAAGCCAAGAAGTGCGCCCAGCTGTCCGGGCCCACGGAGAAGGGGACCTGTGTCACGTCCTTGGAGTCCCGTACGTGGACGGCCTGCTCAGTGACGGCGACTTCAACGCAGTCGTCGCCCTGGGCACTGCTGTAGCTGGACTTGAACCAGTCGAGTTCGGGCGTGCTCATAGCGCTCCTCTCGTCCGCTCCAGCAGGCTCATGGAATCCTTCGGAGAGAGTGCCTGCGAGCGCAGTCTCGCATAGCGCATGTGGATCCTGCTCACCGCTTTCGGGTCCGCGATCATTCGGACGGCCGCCCGGGCTTCCCTGAAGCCATGCCCGCGCCCGACTACGCCCTCGTGAGCATCGTCGACGCGACCGCGGACGAGGCGGCCGTGTTCGCCCGGTGGCTGCGCGACTCGTACGTCCCCTCACCGGCGAGCGTGCGCTTCCCGAGCAGCTTCGCCATCGGGAACGGCGACGAGAGGCCTTGGCCCCTCCCTGCGACAGTCGATGCCACGCACATCGAGGCGGGGATGCGGGACCAGTTGGCGGCCCCCGGAGGCCAATGACGGGCGCCCGGCGGGCACGGACGGAGTACGCGGAAGGTCCGCCTTCAGTCGACTCCCCGCAGGTAGACGCGGCTGTTGCTGTCGTCCAGCCTGTGCACCGCGACGACCAGCGAGTTCAAGTCACCGCCGCACGGGGCGCAGACCTGCCCTTCCCGGACGTCCGGCAGCGACTCGGGTTCGGGCAGCCCGAGATGGGAGAAGGGGGTCATGGGCTTGGCGGGGTTCTCGCGGGGCTTGTCGCGTTCCCTCAGCTCTCTTTCGGGCTTGAGCTGTTCCACGAAGGCGTCCGTCTCCGAGGTGGGGAGGGTGAAGGCCAGGAGCAGCCCGTCGTCCTGGAACCCGTTCTGACGTGCTGCACGGGGGTCCGTTGCCTTGGCCGGGAGCTCGATGTCCATCTGCCGGCTGACGGTGGCGGGTGTGGCCTTGTCGTCCCATTGCGGAACGCTCCCCGTCCGGTCGGCCGCGCCGGACCCGGCGGCCGAGCAGGCGGCGAGGGCCGGTCCGATCAGGCAGATGAGCGCCGTCGCACCGAGGGTCGGCATGGCGCGTTTCTGGTGGGACCGATGGTGTGTCTGCGTCATCGGGCGTCCCCGTTGCGCCCGGGGTCGGTGCGCGTTCCGTCGCGTCCCGGGTCCACGGGTTCGGGAAGTGCGCCGCTGGAACTGAGGTCGTGGTGTTGCACCGATCCGCTGCCTCGCATGTCGAACTCTCGGGCCAGACCAGTGGTGTGAAGCCGCGCCATGTCGGCGTCGGTCACCTCGGTCGGACCGATGGGGGTCGTCTTGCCTGGGTCCCAGTTGTACCGGTCCCACACGTTCACCTGGTAGTCGAGACTGACCCGGGGCTCACCGTTCTCGCCCGGGACGACGGTGACGACGCCCGTTGTGTTCGTCATGCCACTGCCGACTGCCAAATACCAGTTGCGGTCGGTGTGGGTGTAGCTCTGGGGCGGGGTTTCCACCGGGATGGACACGGGTCTGCCCCCCGATTCCTCGAACGCCTCGAGCGCCTGCCGGCGCCACCTCTCTTGCTCGTCCGCGATGGCGTAATCCGCGCTCTGCCTGAGTGTCTCGTCGTCCGTCAGCATCCGGTCCACGTCCAGGTCCACCGGGGTGCCGAGCCCTTGGAGGTAGTGATCCATGTGAGCCGCCGCATCGGTGTTGCCCACGAAGTCGCCCGCGTTGGCCATCGCCGTGGCCTGCGCCTGGATCCAGTGGTCGTGTGCGCCGGGAGACTCGATGTCGTACGCGCCCGCCCCTCGGTCCGCAGCCATGCGCTTCGACTGAGGCGCGAGGATTCCGGCAGCGAGGAGATCGTCCTTGTGCTGCGCCCACATCTCACCGCGCGCCTGCGGGCTCAGCGACTGCCACAGCCGGCGCAGCTCGGCCCGCTGGTTGTCGTTCGCGTCCTCGCCGAGCGAGGCGAGCTTCATGGCGCGCGGCAACTGGTCCTCGTCGAGCGAGGTGTACGAGGCATGGCCGGCGTTGTGCGGGTCGCCGCCATGGGACTTCCGGAGGGCCCGGGTGGCCGCGGCGTCGATCTCGGCGGCGTGGGCGACCAGGCCGGTGAGGGTGTCGGCGTACCACTGCATCCTGTCCTTGGTGCGCTGCGCCGTTCCCTTCACGTCGCACACCGCCTCCATCACCTTCACCGTCCCCTTCTCACCGTCCATCACCAGCAGGCCGGGGTCGGGCTCGGGGCTTCGGTCCGGATCCCCTCTGCGTGCCTCCTCGGCCAGCTGCTTCGCCCGCTTCTGGATCTGCGAGAGCTCGGTGTACGCGTCGGCGAGTACGTTGTGAATGCTCTGCGCCTCCGCGTGGAGGTCCCCGAACTCCTTGGCGGTACTGCGCACGAAGTCCCTTGTGACAGTGGCGTTGACACCCTGCCAGCGGGCCCCCTCGGACTTCTCCAGGAGGCCGTCCCTGACCTCGGTCTGCAGCTTGGCGAGCCGGCCGGCCATCGTCTTCCAGTCGGTGACCGCGGTGTCCAGCCTGGTGAGGTCCAGTGCCATGAGATCGGAATAGGTGAATGTGCCCACAGGTAGTCGCGCCCCCTGCTCACTTCACGTACTTGGAGATCTCGGAAACAGGCATGGAGGTCCCGTCCCGGCCGCGCATGGTGGCCGCGATCGCCGCGTCCTCGCCAGCGTGCAGCTTCTTCGAGTAGTCCAGGTGGTTCGAGATGTGTGCGCACATCTGCAGGACGGTCTTGACCTGCGAGTCCCACACCGACAGCGTGGTGTACAGCTCGCCACCCATGGTCAGGTTGCGGGCCGAGAATTCCTTGGCGGCCCGCGCGGTCGAACCCTCCCCGTTCTTGTCGGCACCCGCAGCCACCATGTCGGCGGTCTTGTGCAGCTCGGCATGCATCAGGAACGCCTCATGGCCGACCGCCCCGAGGTCGTCCTGAGTGACGACGAGGTCCGGACCGGCCGCGCCGCCGGACCCACCGGATCCCGGTTCGAGCTGATTGAGCCGCATCCCAGTGGACTGCCGCTGCCTGGCCTCCGAGACCAGCTGCGCCCATTCCTCGTCGAACGTCAACGTCCCTCCCCCGCTCCGATCGGCAACGTCACGTGCAACGTTAGCAACCGGCGGGACTGCAAACAGAGTTCCTATGCCGCCGCCCAGCGCTCCCGTGGCTCTTCACAGCCGTACACCGGGAACGGAACGCCGACCGCCCCGAGCGGCCGAACGCTGACGCGGCGTAGCCGGCGTGACCGCGTCGGGGAAGACCGGCAGCCGCGGAACCCCCTCGCGCAGGACGGGTTCTCGCGGAACGGGCCGGGCCGGACACGTCCAGGCGGCAGTCGGACCCACCCCGCGCCCGGTCGGATAGCGTCGGTCGTGCGCACCCGCACCACGGAGGGCCCATGACCAGCGCGACCACATTCACCGAGGCCCTGAGCGGTGGCACGCTCGTACTCGACGGCGGCCTGTCGAACCAGCTCGCCTCCGCCGGGCACGATCTGAGCGACGAACTGTGGTCGGCGCGGCTGCTGGCCGAACAGCCCGAAGCGATCACGGACGCACACCTGGCCTACTTCGAGGCGGGCGCCGACGTGGCGATCACCGCGAGCTACCAGGCCACCTTCGAGGGCTTCGCCCGGCGCGGCATCGGCCGCGACCGCGCAGCCGGACTGCTCGCGCTCAGCGTGGAACTGGCTCGCGAGGCCGCCGGACGCGCAGGGGCCGGGGGCGTCACCGGGCCACTGTGGGTGGCCGCGTCCGCCGGCCCCTACGGGGCGATGCTGGCGGACGGCTCGGAGTACCGCGGCCGGTACGGGCTGAGCGTCGGCGAACTGGAGCGCTTCCACCGGCCCCGCCTGGAGGTGCTGGCCTCCGCGGCCCCCGACGTGTTCGCCCTGGAGACCGTCCCGGACACCGACGAGGCCGAGGCCCTGCTGCGCGCGGTGCGCGGACTCGGGATGCCCGCCTGGCTCTCGTACAGCGTCGCCGGGGACCGGACCCGGGCAGGTCAGCCGCTCGAGGAGGCCTTCGCCCTCGCGGCGGACGCGGACGAGATCGTCGCGGTCGGCATCAACTGCTGCGTCCCCGGTGACGCGGACCGCGCGGTGGAGATCGCGGCCCGCGTCACCGGCAAGCCCGTCGTCGTCTACCCGAACAGCGGCGAGACCTGGGACGCCGGGGCGCGCGCGTGGAAGGGCCGGGCCGGTTTCGACCCGGAACGGGTGCGGGCCTGGCAGCGGTCGGGCGCCCGGCTGATCGGCGGCTGCTGCCGCGTCGGCCCGGACTCGATCCGGGAGCTCGCCGCCCGGCTGGGCTGAGCCGCCGGCCCTCGGACGGGCATGACCGGGGTACGGGTGGCCGGGGACGCGGGCCGGACGGCCGGTCGGGGTGCCCGTCGGGCAGGACGGCCGGACAGGGCGCCCGGGGCTCCGGCCGGAGGGTCGGAGGGCGTCACCCTGACAGACCGGCGACGGCGCGGGCAACGCCGCCCGGGGCTCCTCGGCGGGGTCACGGTGGTCACCGTGCCGGCCCGCCGCCGCTCGGACGGCGCCGCGGTCACGCTGACCGCGGTGCCCTACCACCTGTGGGCGAACCGGGAGGACGCGGCGATGCGGGTGTGGATCCCCCGCGAGTGACCCGCCGGGGCTCAGTGCTCCCAGCGGGCCGCCCAGCGCAGCCCGCCCAGCAGGTGGGCGCGGAAGACCGGGTCGGCGTACGCCTCACGGGTGTGGCCGAGCGCCGTGTAGAAGACCCGGCCCGCGCCCTGTTCCCGGCACCAGACGAGCGGGTGGTCCTCGCCCGTGCCACCGCCCTCGTAGGACGCCTCGTCGGCGCGGGCGAGGACCCGCACCGCGCCGCGCCGCGGACCGGACCGGAAGTCGTACCACTCGTCGGTGAACTCCCATGCGGCGCCGAGGTGCCTGGTCGCGGGGTGGTCCGGGTCCTCGACCAGGACCCGGCCCGGCTGGAGGTCGGGGTGCCGGTCGAACCGGGCGCCGAGGAGGTCCCCGTAGTACGGCCAGTCGTACTCCGTGCAGGCGGCGGCATGCACTCCGGTGAAGCCGCCGCCGTCCTCCATGTACGCCTCCAGGGCCGCGCGTGCGCTGTCGGTGAGGACGTCGCCGCTGGTGGAGAGGAAGACCACGGCGGCGCATGCGTCGAACCCCTTTTCGAGGACCGCCGGGTCCTCGGTCGCCTCCACCGCGAAACCGTGCCCGGCGCCGAGTTCCCGGAACGCCTCGATGCCGTCGGGGATGGAGTCGTGACGGTAGGCGGTGGTGCGGGTGTAGACGAGGACGCGGGGCTGCGGCATGGACTCACTTCCGGACGGGTCGGCGGGTCGGCGGGTCGGCGGGCGAGGGTGCGGACGGCCGGCCCAGCCCCGCGTGGCCCTCGCCCTGGCCATCCGTCGCCCTGCTCAGGCCATGCGGAAACCGGTTGTCACTCTCTGCCGGACGGCGGCCCGGGTCAAGACAGCGCCCCGCCAACGGCTCCGGGAGGCGCCCGCGGGTGCCCCGATGTCGTGCCCGGCGGGCCGCCGCACCGGCGCGGGGCTTGGCCCCGCGCCCGTCCGGCCCGAGACTGACCCGATGACGCAGCGCGTGGATCTTTCGACCGTGATGGACCGGATCGCCATCGACTCCCTGATCACGGGGTACGCGGTGGCCGTGGACGACGCCGCATGGGCGGACTACGAGGCCCTGTTCACCGCCGGAGGCCGGGCCGACTACCGGACGGCGGGCGGCATCGAGGGCACGGCGGCCGAGGTGGCAGGGTGGCTCGCCGGGACGATGAGGCTCTTCCCGGTGCGCCAGCACCTGATCGTCAACCGGCGGCTGCGGCTGCCCACCCGGGACGGGGAAGCCGGGGACACGGCCGAACTGCAGGCCGACTACGTCAACCCGATGCGGCTCGGAGGTGCCGACGGCCCCGACGGCACCGGTGGCGCGGGGGCGCCACCGGAGGCCAACTTCTTCTCCGGCGGCCGCTACGCCTTCGGCCTGAGCCGCACCGAGGACGGCTGGCGACTGCGCGAGGTCGTCGTGCACGAGAAGTGGCGGCATGTGGCGCCGGGGGTTTCCGCAAGGTCCTGAGGGGTCACTCTCAGGGCCGAGGCACACTGTCCCGGGCCCGGCCCCGGGCCCACACTGGAAGCACACGGCCCGCCGGGCCGGCGAGGAGGCGCGTGATGCGAGGGCCGACCGGCCGTTCCGAGCGGCTGCTGTCCTCCGCGGTGCTGCGCGGAACCGCCCGTCCGCGGCGTTCCCCGTGGTGGCGCGGGGCGGCAGCGGTGACGGCCGGCGCGCTGCCCGCGCTCGCCTTCCCCGAGCCGGCGTGGTGGTGGTTCGCGTACGTCGCGCTGGTGCCGTGGATCCTTCTCATACGGTCGGCGCCCACTCCCCGGCGCGCGGTGCTGGACGGCTGGCTGGGCGGTCTGGGCTTCATGTTCGCCGTGCATCACTGGCTGCTGCCGAACCTGCACGTGTTCACGCTCCTGATCGCCGCGCTCCTGGGACTGTTCTGGGCTCCGTGGGGCTGGCTGGTTCACAGGACACTCGGCGGGGTCCCGGGCGCCGGCAGGGTGTGCGCCGCGCTGGTGGCGGTGCCGTCGGGCTGGCTGATGATCGAGCTGGTGCGGTCCTGGGAAGGGCTGGGCGGGCCCTGGGGGCTGCTCGGGTCCAGTCAGTGGCAGGTGACCCCGGCCCTGCGGCTCGCCTCGGTCGGCGGGGTGTGGCTGGTCACCCTGCTCGTGGTGGCCGTGAACACGGCCCTCGCCGTCCTGGTCGCGGTCGAGTCGTCGCGCACGCCGGCAGTCGTAAGTCTCGTCCTGTGCGCGATGGCGGCCGGGTCCGTCTGGGCCTGGGCTCCGCTGCCGGAACGCACCGGCACGGCCCGGATCGCGGTGGTGCAGCCGGGCGTGGTCGACGGGCCCGACGTACGGTTCGCGCGCAGCGAGGAACTGACGCGGGAACTGGCGGGGCAGGACGTGGACCTGGTGGTGTGGGGCGAGAGCAGCGTCGGCTACGACCTCGCGGACCGTCCGGAGCTCGCCGCGCGGCTCGCTTCGCTGTCCCGTGCCCTGGACGCGGAGATCCTGGTCAATGTGGACGCCCGCCGCTCCGACCGGCCGGGGATCTACAAGAGTTCGGTGCTGGTCGGCCCGCAGGGCCCGACCGGTGACCGCTACGACAAGATGCGCCTGGTGCCGTTCGGGGAGTACATACCGGCGCGTTCCGTGCTGGGTTGGGCGACCTCGGTGGGCGAGGCGGCGGGCGAGGACCGCAGGCGCGGCGAGAGCCCCGTCGTGATGTCCCTGCCCGGCGATCCCGGGCTGCGGATCGGCCCGCTGGTCTGCTTCGAGTCCGCCTTCCCCGACATGAGCCGCCACCTGACGCGCGAGGGCGCCCAGGTGCTGATCGCCCAGTCCGCGACCTCGACGTTCCAGGGCAGTTGGGCTCCCGAGCAGCACGCCTCGCTCGCGGCCGTGCGCGCCGCCGAGTCCTGGCGCCCGTTCGTGCACGCCACGCTGACCGGGGTCAGCGCCTTGCACGGGCCGCGCGGCGAACAGGTCGGCGAACGGCTGGGCACCGACAGCAGTGCCTCCGCGGTGTACGAGATCCCGCTGGCGAGCGGTGTCAGCCCCTACGCGCGGCTCGGCGACTGGCCGGTGTACGCGGCCCTCGCGGTCCTCGCCGTCCTCCTCGCCGCCGACGCCGCCCGCTTCCTGCGTCACCGCCGCAGCCCCGCCCCGCCCT
>NZ_JAAAXQ010000258.1 GCF_009916105.1 Streptomyces sp. GC420
GGGCGGGCCCGGACCGGGGTCGGCGGAGGCCGCCGCGGGCGTGTCCGGCAATGCCCGGTCGAGCGGCCCGCGGCACGTCTGAGCAGGGACGTTTCTTCCCGCTTGAGCGGTCTCACGCGCGGCTGAGCGGGCGCGTCCAGCAGGCGGACGGCGGCTCGGAGAGCACCGCGCGCGCCGGTAGGGTGGCAGGGATTCAAGAGCCGGACGACGTGGTCCGGTCACCCGCCCACGCTGCAAAGGTTTACCGGGCTCATGCGAATTGGTGTCCTCACCTCCGGTGGCGACTGCCCCGGCCTGAACGCCGTCATCCGGTCGGTCGTGCACCGTGCCGTGGTGGACCACGGCGACGAGGTCGTCGGCTTCCACGACGGGTGGAAGGGTCTCCTGGACTGCGACTACCGCCAGCTCGATCTCGACGCGGTGAGCGGCATCCTGACCCTCGGCGGTACGATTCTCGGCTCCTCCCGCGTCCAGCCCGCCCACTTGGTGGACGGCGTGGAGCGGGCCAAGGGGCATGTCGCCGACCTCGGCCTCGACGCGGTCATCCCGATCGGCGGCGAGGGAACGCTGAAGGCGGCCCGGCTGCTCTCGGACGCGGGTCTGCCCATCGTCGGGGTGCCGAAGACCATTGACAACGACATCGCCGCGACCGACGTCACGTTCGGCTTCGACACCGCCGTGGGCGTGGCCACCGAGGCACTGGACCGGCTGAAGACCACCGCCGAGTCGCACCAGCGGGTGCTCATCGTGGAGGTCATGGGCCGGCACACGGGCTGGATCGCGCTGCACTCCGGCATGGCGGCGGGCGCGCACGCCATCGTCGTGCCCGAGCGGCCCTTCGACATCGACGAACTGACCGCCGTGGTCGGCAAGCGTTTCGGCGCCGGCAAGAAGTTCGCGATCGTGGTCGTCGCCGAGGGCGCGAAGCCCCGCGAGGGCACCATGGAGTTCGACGAGGGCGGCACGGACGTCTACGGCCACCAGCGGTTCGCCGGTGTCGCCTCCCAGCTGGCGGTCGAGCTGGAGCACCGGCTCGGCAAGGAGGCCCGCGCGGTCATCCTGGGCCATGTCCAGCGCGGCGGCACGCCCACCGCGTACGACAGGGTCCTGGCCACCCGCTTCGGCTGGCACGCCGTGGAGGCCGTGCACCGGGGCGAGTTCGGCATGATGACGGCACTGCGCGGCACCGACATCACGATGGTGCCGCTCGCCGAGGCCGTGCGGACGCTGAAGACGGTGCCCGCCGAGCGCTACACCGAGGCGGAGTGCGTGCTGTAGCCGGTCGTCTCCGGTCGGCGGGGCGTTCGCGCTCGCGCCGTGTCCTGCGCTTTTTGGGCGAACCGCCCCCGCCCGCAGCAGCGGACGGGGGCGGTTCTACTCTGGTGCGGACGCAACTGGTGCAAACAGGAGAGAGCGAGCGGATGGACCACAGCGGTCACGGCACGATGACGGATCTGCCGCCGTTCACCCTGGGACGGGGACTGGAGTTCTCCCCCGACCTCTTCTTCCTCGTCGGATGTCTGCTCGCGCTCGCCCTGTACGGCTGGGGCGTACTGCGACTGCGCCGGCGCGGCGACGACTGGCCTCCCGGCCGCGCCGTGTTCTTCGCGGTCGGTGTGCTGAGCATCGCGCTGGTCATGTGCACCAGGCTGAACGACTACGGCATGGTCATGTTCAGCGTCCACATGGTGCAGCACATGGTCATCAGCATGTTCGCGCCGATCGTGCTGCTGCTCGGCGCGCCGGTGACGCTGGCGCTGCGCGCGCTGCCGCCCGCCGCCCGGGGCAGCAAGGGGCCGCGCGAGTGGCTGCTCGCCCTGCTGCACAGCCACTACATGCGGTTCATCACGCACCCGGTCTTCACGATCCCGATGTTCATCGCGAGCCTGTACGCGCTGTACTTCACGCCGCTCTTCGACTTCCTGATGGGGTCCACCGTCGGGCACGCGGCGATGATGGTGCACTTCCTCGCCGTCGGGCTGGTGTTCTTCTGGCCGATCATGGGCGTCGACCCGGGCCCGCACCGCCCCGGCTATGTGATGCGGATGCTGGAGCTCTTCGCCGGGATGCCCTTCCACGCGTTCTTCGGCATCGCGCTGATGATGGCCTCCGAGCCGATGGTGGAAACCTACGCCGATCCGCCGGCCTCGCTGGGCATCGACGCCCTGACCGACCTGCAGGCCGCGGGCGGTATCGCCTGGGCGTTCAGTGAGATCCCCTCGGTGCTGGTGCTGATCGCGCTGGTCTACCAGTGGTACCGCTCCGAGCAGCGCCAAGCGCGCCGCAAGGACCGGGCCGAGGAGCGCAACGGGGACCAGGAGCTGGCGGCGTACAACGCCTACCTGGCTTCCCTCCAGGCCCGCGGGCGGTAGCGCGCGGGGCCCTTTACGGGCGACGATGGCTTCCTGCGGCTGAGGAGGTGCGGGGATGCCCGGATCCACGAAGGCGATGGGGGTGCTCACCGTCGGGGGGCTGGTGCTGGTGACGGCCTACACGGTGGCGCTCGGCAGCAACGGCTGGCTGTGGTTCGGCTGGGTGGTGCTCGGTCTGGTGACTCTCGGGATGGTCGCGTCGCGCGGCAGCTGAGCCCGGGGCCCGCCGGCCGCGCGGCGCGTCCGAGGACCCGGTTCCTCAGAACCGGAAGACGATCCCGGTGCTGGCGTCCATCTCACAGGTGTTGGCGAAGGTCCTGTTGTAGGCCTGGGTCCAGCTGTCCCAGACTCCCTGTGCGCTGATGGTCACCGGCGCGTACTGATGGGTGCACATGCGCGGCTCACCGGGCAGCGCCCCGATGTTGCCGCGCACCGCCTCCAGCGCCCGGCAGGCCCCCACCGGGTCCGGATGGGTGCCCGTCGGCACCGGCCGGCAGCTGAGCCGGGCCTCCCGGAGCACGCCGCCGTCCTCGCCCAGCAGGCTCAGCAGGAACTCCCTGCCGGACCGTGGCCCGGACGAGGCGGGGGGCGTCGAGGTGGCGGTGGAGGCTGCCGGGGTGCCATCGGCGGCGGGATCTGCGGCATCTGCGGCGCTCGCGGTGAGAGCGAGCAGGACGGCGGTGGCGGCGGCTGCCGTGGCAAGGCGGAACAAGGCGGCTCCCTGAGGTGCGGGCGGACGGGACGCAGGCCAGGCCACCCCCTGCGGCCGCCACCGGACAAGCAGCCGCGCCGGGGGTTCGCCCGACCGGAGGCCCTGTCCGGTCCGTCCGGCCCCTCCGACCCGCGGGGGCTCTCCCGTCCGCCCGGCCTGTCCGGCCCGCGCGGCGGGGCCGCCTACTCCCCCGCGTGCGCCTTCCTGAGGGCCGCGAGGTCGATCTTCGACATGGCGTACATCGCCTCGGTGACGCGCTTGGCCCGGGCCGGGTCCGGGTCGCCGATCATGTCGATGAGCTCGGCGGGGAAGACCTGCCACGACACGCCGAACTTGTCCTTCAGCCAGCCGCAGGGGCCCTCCTCGCCGCCCTCCGTGAGCCTGCTCCAGTAGTAGTCCACCTCGTCCTGGTCGTCGCAGGGGATCTGGAAGGAGATGGCCTCGCTGAACTTGAACTGCGGTCCGCCGTTCAGGGCGACGAACTTCTGGCCGTTGGCCTCGAATTCGACGACCATGACCGAACCCGCCGGGCCGTGGCCCGCCTCGGTGTAGCGGCCCACACGGCCGAGCCTGGAGTTCTTGAAGATCGAGATGTAGTGGTCGGCTGCCTCCTCGGCCTGTCCGTCGAACCACAGGCAGGTGGTGAATCCGTCGGCGGTCATGGGGTACCTCCTCGTGTTGACGGGCGCGTGCGGCACGTCCATCCCTACAGACCGGTTCCCCGGCGGAAACTCATCGCACCGGGCCGCATCCCGGAAAATGGATACCCCCCGGCGTATGGTGGGTCTTGTTCTGGATCAAAGGAGAGGTGAAGACGTGAGCACGGACTACGGGCGTACGGTCGAACTCGGCACACCGTTCGACGCGACGCTGGCCAGGGTGCGTGAGGTGCTGGCCGAGCAGGGATTCGGCGTGCTGACCGAGATCGACGTGGCGGCGACCCTCAAGGCCAAGCTCGGCGAGGACATGGAGCCCTACGTCATCCTCGGCGCATGCAACCCGCCGCTGGCGCACCGGGCGCTGGAGGCCGACCGCTCGATCGGCCTGCTGCTGCCGTGCAACGTGGTGGTGCGCGGCGCCGGGGACGGCGGCAGCGTGGTGCAGGCGCTGGACCCCCAGACGATGGTGAAGCTGACCAGGCTGCCCGCGATGGAGCCGGTCGCCGACGAGGCCGGACGCCGGCTGAACGCGGCCCTCGACGCGCTCGGCTGACGGCGCGGCGCGACCGCCGCATCCGGTCCCGGCTTCAGGTGCCGGACACGGGGCGGGTCGGCGGCAGCCGGACGACGAATCGCGCGCCGCCCTCGGGTCCCGAGTGCGCGGTGACCGTCCCGCCGTGCGCGGCGACCAGTTCGCGCACCACGGCGAGGCCGATGCCGCTGCCCGCCGTGCGCCGCGCGCCACTGCCCCGCCAGAGCCGCTCGAAGACGCGGGGCAGTTCCTCGGCGGGGATGCCCGGCCCGGTGTCGGCGACCTCCACGACGGCCGCGCCGTCCTCGGCGCGGGTTGTGACGGTGACGGTGTCGCCCGGGCGGCAGTAGCGCGCGGCGTTGCTGAGCAGATTACCGAGCGCCTGATGCAGCCGGTCCGCGTCCACGTACACGTGCAGCGGGTCTCCGCCGACGGCGTCGCCGACCGTGAGTCCCGCCGCGCGCAGCTCCGGTTCGCGCTCGGCCAGCGCGCCGCGGACGATCTCCGTGAGATCGGCGTCGGTCCTGCGCAGGGAGAGCCGCACGGACTCGGCCTCGGCCAGCTCGGCCAGGTCCCCCACCGTCCGCCCGAGTCTGAGCGTCTGGTCGTGGAGCACCGCGAGCCGCTCGGGACCGGGGTCGGCGTAGCCGTCGCGCAGCTCCTCCAGGCCGGCCTGGAGCGCGGCCAGCGGGGTGCGCAGTTCGTGGGCGACGTCGGCAGCGAGCCGGCGCCGGGCCTCCTCGGCGCGAGTCACGTCGTCGGCCATCGCGTCGAAGGCACGGGACAGCTCGCCGAGCTCACCGGGGGCCTCGGCCCGCGAACGTGCCGTGCGGTCACCGGCGGCGAGCGCCCGCGCGGTGTGCGCGACACGCCTCAGCGGGCCGGTGAGGCGGCGGGTGACCCACCAGCTGACGGCCAGGGCCAGGGCCAGGGCGGCGAGAGCCGCGGCGGCCACCCAGCCCCAGGCGATGTCACGGCCCGCCGAAGCGGACTCGGCGGGAAAGCGCAACTGCACGGAGCCGACGGTGGCGCCGTCCACCACGACGTCCGCCCGCTCGGCCCTCGCGGATCCCGCGTCCGACGCGGTGACGTCCGGCGCGGTGGCGTCCCGCGTGGAGGCGGACGCGGGCGTCGCGGGGGCAGCGGTGGCGATGCGGCCAGGGGCAGCGGTGGCCGCGCCGGTCCCTGGTCCCCTGCCCGGGGTCGCGGAACCGCCGTTCCTGTCGTTCCCCCTGGTCATCAGGACCACCCGGCCGTCCGCGTCGCGCACGGTCAGCAGTGCCCCGGCGCCCGCGGCGGCCTCGACGGCCGGTCCGAGATCCGCGCCCTGCCAGCCGTCCGCCTGCCGGTAGGCGGCGGCCGCCGCGGCGGCCGCCCGGTCCGCGGCCCGCTGCCTGTCGGCCTGCCGCGCCGCACTGATCCCCCGGTCCGTGCCCACCAGGGCGGCCGCCGCCAGCAGGGCCACCGACGCCAGGGCGACGAGGGCGAAGGCGGCGAAGAGCCTCCTGCCGAGCGGGCCCAGACGGGCCTCGCGGCCGGGCCGCTGCCCCGGGTCTCCCGGGCCTCGTGCCGGCCGCCGTTCAGGTGTCACGGCTCAGCCCCAGCCGGTAGCCCACGCCGAGCACGGTCTCCACGATCCTGGAACCCTCGGGCCGCAGCTTCTGCCGGAGGTTCTTGATGTGGGAGTCGATGGTGCGCTCATAGCCGCGGAACTCGTAGCCGCGTACCCGGTTGACCAGTTCGTACCGTGAGTACACCCGGCCCGGGACGGTGGCCAGGGCGGCGAGCAGGCCCCATTCCGTCGGCGTCAGGTCGACGACGGCCCCGTCCAGCCACACCTCGTGCCGGTCCTCGTCGATCCGCAGCAGGCCCCCGCCGTACGAGGTCACCGTGGCCTCGGCACGGTCGGAGACGCCCGCGGCGCGGCTCAGCACGGCCTGGACCCGCAGCACCACCTCGGTGGGGCTGAACGGTTTGGTGACGTAGTCGTCGGCGCCCAGCCGGAGCCCGGTGATCCGGTCCTCCACCGCGCTGCGCGCCGTGAGCACCACGACCGGCACCCCGCCCCGCTCCCGCGCCTCCTTCAGCACCTCGGTGCCCGGCACGTCGGGCAGCCCGAGGTCGAGCAGCACCAGGTCGACCGCCCGGCCGCCGAGGAGACCGATCGCCTCGGCGCCCGATCCGGTGGTGACCACGGCGTACCCGGCACGCTCCAGGTAGCGGCGGAGCAGCTCACGGATCTCCTTCTCGTCCTCGACGACAAGCACGGTGTCGGCCATGCCCCAGGTCTACGCGCCGCGGACCGGCGTCCGCCAGGGCCGAACAGCCCACGCCCACGGGTCCGGGGGGCCGGGGAGATCCAGTCGGCGTCTTCATACCGTCTCCACACGGCCGTCATGCCGTCTGCGGAGCCCGGCGGGACCTTGAGGGTGCCGGGACGGAGAAGCCGCCCGGCACCACCGGGGGGAGCCGGGACGACCGGCCGGGGCAACCGCCGGAACCCGGTGACTCGGTGAAGCGATGAAGGAGGCGTGTCATGAGGCGCACAACCAAGCTCGCCACAGCCCTCGCGGTGCTCGGCGCGGGTGCGGTCGTCGCGGTCGGCGGTGTCGCCGTCGCGGGGCCGGAGAGCGCGGCGTCCGGGGCGGAGCAGGCGGCGTCCGCCCGTACCACCGCCACCGCCTTCCAGGACGGATCGGGGCAGCAGCACCAGTACGGCCGGGGCAACGGCCAAGAGCAGGGACAAGGACAGGGACAAGGGCAGGGACAGGGCGACCGGCAGCGCGATGGATCGTGCCCGACCGGCACGGCCGGCGGCACCACCGCCGAGCAGGGCACGCTGACCGCCGCGCAGAAGGCGACCCTGACCGGGATGGCCGAGGAGGAGAAGCTCGCCCACGACCTGTACACGGCGTTCGCCGAGAAGTACGACGTCCGGGTCTTCGACCGGATCGCCGACTCCGAGACTCAGCACCTGGAGGCCGTGCGCACGCTCCTGGACCGCTACGGCCTGGAGGACCCCACCACGGGCCGGGCCGCGGGTGAGTTCGCGGACGCGGACATCCAGGCGCAGTACGACCGGCTGCTGAAGCAGGGACAGGACAGCCTCGAGGCCGCCCTGAAGGTCGGCCGCGACTTCGAGAGCGCCGACATCGCCGCGCTGTCCGAGGCGCGGGACGGGCTCGCCGCCCCGGACGTCGAGCAGGTCTACACGAACCTGGAGAACGCCTCCGAGCGGCACGAGGCGGCCTTCGCCCGGTGGCTCGACCGGTGAGAGCCCGGCGGTGAGGCGCACGCGGGTGACGGCGCTGCGAGACACGCACCGGAGGAACCGGGAACGTGAAGGAGCGCGCGGCGGGGGCCGGGAATGAACCCGGCCCGCGCCGCGCTCCCGCTATATACCCCCCGGGGCATTCGGAGAGTGCGGAAAGGTCGTGAGTGAGATGCCGGTGACCGACCAGCGGCAGCCGTCGACGCGGGCGAGCGGGACCGCGGAATTCCTGGTGACCCTGTGCGGACGGCACATCAGGGTCAAGGGCCTGTGGCTCGGGGCCGCCGGTCTCCGGGTCGGACGCGTCGCCCTGGACGTGGGCCCCGGCAACGGCGGCGCGCCCGGCACCTGGGCGGCCCTCTCCCCCGCCGAGGCGCGCGATCTGGCACGCCTGCTGCTCACCCATGCCGCCCTGGCCGAGCAGAACCCCCCGCCCGGAGCGGCAGCATCCGCCCCTGACGCCCGGTAGGGCCCTGCCACCTCGCCGCGGGCGCCGACGTCGTTGCCGGCGATCACCGGGTGCCGGACCGGCACCCGGTGATCGCCGGGGGTCAGGTGTAGTCGCCGGGGGTCAGGTGTAGATGATCTGACCGCCCGCGGCGTGCTCGTAGAACTCGCCGACGGTGATGATCCCCTGGACCTGTTCGATGAGGTCGTCCTTGCCGAGTCCGAACAGGTCCACGGACGCCTTGCAGGCGTAGATCCCGGCTCCCGTGTCGGAGATCATCTCCAGGAATTCGGGGACGGGCGGGATGTCCAGCCCGGCCATCCGCCGCTCCATGGAGCGGGTCAGCACGGCGGGCATCCCGGGCAGCGCGCCCACCAGGGTCGGCAGGTGCAGGCCCGGGTTGCCGACGGTGGCGAACTTGATGTGCTCGTACCGCTTCTTCGTGATGGCGTCGAGCCCGAAGAAGGTGAAGAACAGGTCGGCCTCGATGCCTTCGGCGCGGGCGCCGTTGGCCATGATGAGGGCCGGGTAGATCCCCTCGAGGGATCCCTTGGAGACGATGACCGAGACCTTCTCGATCGTGGCGGTGGCGCCCATGGCATAGCTCCTTCGCTGGATCCGCGGCGGCGTCAGATGCAGCCACGCGGCTTGGGAATGCCGGCGATCTTCGCGGCGGTCTTCGCCGGCCCCTTGGGGAAGAGCCGGTACAGCTCCTTGACGGTCACGCCGGAGGCCCTTCCGAGCACCCGGACGGTGGGGCCAGTGCCCTTCTCCGCGTATTCGGCGCGCATGAACGCGATGACCTGCCAGTGCTTGTCGGTCAGCTCGTCGATGCCCGCCTCGCGGGCGATCTGCGCGGCCATGGTCTCGTTCCACTCGCCGGGGTCCTCGAAGAAGCCCTCGTCGTCGACCTTCACCGACGTGCCGTCGTACGTCGCCGTGGGCATGGCGGATGCTCCGTTCTAGCGCTCTCGCGCGTTGCGTGCGGGGTGGGTGGGTCAGGCCGCGCTGCCCGCGGGGGTGCGGGCCTTGCCGTGCTCGGGCATGGCCGAGCCGACGCCGGGGAGGTTCCGGCCCGGCAGCAGGCTGTGCCAGTAGAGCCATTCGAAGGCCAGCTTGCCGATGTGGTTGGCGCGCGACTCCTTCAGCAGCGGCAGCCCGACTGCGGTGGGGAAGTGCCCGGGCAGCGGCTCCGTGTCGTAGTTGAAGTCGATCAGCAGGGCCTTGTGGAAGCCGGTCTCGATGAAGCAGTTGGTGTGGCCGTCGTAGGAGGCGTCCAGGGGCAGACCGGCCAGGAAGCGTCCGATGTTGTGGACCAGCACGTCGCCCTCGAAGTGCGCGACGGAGCCCGCCTTGGAGACCGGGAGCCCGGTGGCGTCGCCGAGGGCGAACACGTTCGGGCGGGCCGTGGACTGAAGCGTGTGCCGGTCGACGGGTACGAAGCCCAGGTCGTCGCCGAGCCCCGGGGACCGGCCGACATAGGACGCGCCCGCGTGCAGCGGCACGACCACCGCCAGGTCGAACGGCACCTCGCGCTCGTCGTACGACACCAGCCGGCCGCCCTCCGCGTCGACCGAGCCGAGCGCGAAGTCGGTGATCAGCTCGACGCCCTTCTCCGCGAGCAGGCCGCTCAGCGCCGCCGAGGCCACCGGTTTGGTGAAGGCCCCGTCCAGCGGGGTGACATAGGTGAGCTTCACCTGGTCGCGGATGCCGCGCCGCTTGAAGTACCAGTCGGCGAGGAACGCGAACTCCAGGGGCGCCACCGGGCACTTCAGAGGCAGGTCGGCGATGTTCACGACGAGCCTGCCGCCGTCGAAGTCGCGCAGCGCCCGGTGCAGTGCCGTCGCCCCCGGCAGGTCGTAGAAGGTGAACACGTTCTTCTTCTCGCGAAGGGCCTCCTCCAGCCCCTCGGTCTCCTCGGGGATCAGCACCGCGCCGGTCGCGACCACCAGCACGTCGTAGCCGAGGCTGATGCCGCCGGCGAGGTGCACCTGCCGCGCCTGGGTGTCGACGCGGTCGATCTCCGCGCACAGATAGCCGATGCCGTCCAGGAGCTGGTGGGGACGGGAGCGGACCAGGTCCTCCGGTTCGGCCAGGCCGAAGGGGACGAACAGCAGGCCCGGCTGGTAGACGTGGTCGTCGTTCTGGTCGACGACCGTGATCCGGCATTCCTCCTCGCCGTACAGACGGCGCAGCCGGTTGGCGGTCAGTGTGCCGCCGGTGCCGCCTCCGAGGATCACGATGCTTGTGTTCATGCCTCCACTGTGCTGCCGGGCGCCGAATGGCCGTCAGGGGCCGTTGGACCCTTCACCGCTACCCACTGGGGTATCCGTTCAGCCAGGCCGCCGGGACCGCCCGACCCAGCCGCCTGCCCGCGGTTCCCACGGGGCACGGGACCACCGGGGCACGCCTGGTACGGCGAGGGGCCACGACGGTTACACCGGGCGGAGGCTGCACCTAGACTGGCGCTTCTCACCAGACCCCGTGACCTGGCACAACGCGGCCCCGAAGCCGACCCGGCGGAATGAGGAGCACGAGCGTGTTCTACCTACTGCTCAAGTACGTCCTGCTCGGGCCGCTGCTGCGGCTGATGTTCCGCCCCCGTATCGAAGGCCTGGAGCACATTCCCGCAGAAGGGGCGGCGATCGTGGCGGGGAACCACCTGTCCTTCTCCGACCACTTCCTGATGCCCGCCATCCTCAAGCGCCGGATCACCTTCCTCGCCAAGGCCGAGTACTTCACGGGGCCCGGAATCAAGGGCCGGCTGATCGCCGCGTTCTTCCGCAGCGCAGGCCAGATCCCGGTGGACCGGTCGGGCAAGGAGGCGGGCCAGGCTGCCATCAGGGAGGGCCTCGGTGTGCTGCGGAAGGGCGAGCTGCTCGGCATCTACCCGGAGGGCACGCGCTCGCACGACGGGCGGCTCTACAAGGGCAAGGTCGGGGTCGCGGTCATGGCGATCAAGGCACAGGTTCCGGTGATCCCCTGCGCCATGGTGGGCACCTTCGAGGCGCAGCCGCCCGGCCAGATCATCCCCAGCATCAGGCCGGTCTCCATCCGCTTCGGCCGGCCGCTCGACTTCGCGCGCTATGCGGGGATGGAGAACGAGAAGGCGGTGATCCGCGCCGCCACGGACGAGATCATGTACGCCATTCTGCAGCTCTCGGGCCAGGAGTACGTCGATCAGTACGCGGCGGTCGCGAAGGCGGCCGAGCAGGAGCAGAAGCAGAAGCAGCACCAGGGCCGGCCCCGGAGGTTCCCGCGGATCCGCGGCTGACCGGCGCCGGCCGGTCTCAGCCGAGGGCCTCGGCGAGCAGCCGCCGCAGGGCGAGGGCGTCCGGGGCGACGGCGGTGACCAGGAGCGCGGGGCCGGCCAGCGGAGTGAGGACGGCGGTGTCGCCGAGCAGCCGCGGCTGTGCGGGCTTGTCGATGAAGTCCGGGTCCACGACGAGGAGTTGGCCGACGGCGCGGTGGCCCGCGAGGACGGCGGGGCCGAGCCAGCCGCCCGGTGCGCCCGGACCGTGGGCAAGTTCCTGGTCGAGCAGCGGCCGCCCGGCGAGGCGCACCGTCAGCCGGGTCGTCAGGGTGCCGGGCTCCTCGCCGTGGCGCCCGAGGACCTGCTCCTCGCGCAGCATCAGCCGGGCCCCTCGGGCGAGTTCCACGGTGGTCGTCATGCGCAGGTCGCTGCCGTGCGCCGAGATCAGCGGTTCGGGGAGCCACCGCAGTTCGGCGTCTTCGCCGACACGGAGCCGGATGTCGTAGACGGCGGGCCCCGGGCGGCCTCCCGGCAGCGCGATCGTCGCGGCGGCCGAGTCCACGCACAGCCGCGCCCCCGCACCGACGCTCGCCTCGACGGCCAGCCGGTCCCCGCCGAGGGGCGCACTCATCGCCCCCACCAGCGTGACCC
>NZ_JAAAXQ010000259.1 GCF_009916105.1 Streptomyces sp. GC420
GGCCGGATCAGGATTCCTGATCCGGCCGGCCCCGGCCGCACTCGACCCGGTGTGCCGCACTCGACCAGGTGCGGAGACAGGAAAGCGAAGGGAACGCACATGGCACGGATGCCCTCGGCCGAACGGCGCCGGCAGCTGACCGAGGCCGCGATCCGGGCGATGACCCGGGACGGTGTCTCCAGGACGACCACCCGGTCCATCGCCGCCGAGGCGGGCATATCACTGAGCGTCTTCCACTACTGCTTCGACTCCAAGCAGGCGCTGATCGAGTCCGTCATCACCGCGATCACCGAGCACTACGTCACGGTGGTGAAGGAGGCGATGCGGCCGAAGGGCACCCTCAGGGAGACCATACGGAGCGGCTTCCAGGCCTACTGGGACCATGTCTGTGCCAACCCGGGCGAGCACATGCTCACGTACGAGCTGACGCAGTACGCCCTGCGGCAGCCGGGTTTCGAGCATCTGGCGCGGCGTCAGTACGAGTTGTACTCCGACACGTACGCGGAGCTCGTCGAACGGCTCCGGCTGTCCATGAACTTCGAGCCACTCGTGCCCGTCACCGTGCTGGCCCGCTACCTGGCCGCCATGACCGACGGTCTGACGCTGCACTTCCTCGTCCTCGGCGAGGACACCCCCGCGGCGGAGATACTCGACACGGTCACCGATCATGTCGCCGGTCTCGTCCGCGACGCGGACGGGGCCCTGCCCGAAGCCGGACCTGCCTGAACGCCGGTGCACGGCCCGCCCGCACGGGCCGCGGCCCTCGCCACCCGGGAGTCCGGGCGGAGAGGGCCGCGGCGACGGGGCGGCCGTGGAAGGCCCCCACCTCAACGGCCGCCGGGGGGAGGGTTCAGGAACCGGCCCCGTGCGCCCGCAGACGGGCGAGCGGATCGACGTCGGAGCCGTAGGAGGGGCTGGTGCGCACCTCGAAGTGCAGGTGGGCGCCGGTGACGTTGCCCGTGGCGCCGGAGGCGCCGATCACCCGGCCGACGGCCACGTGCTGTCCGCGGCGGACCGCCAGGGCCGACAGATGCGCGTACTGGGTGTAGAGGCCTCCGGCGTGGCGGATGACCACCTGGTGGCCGTACGCGCCGGCCCAGCCCGCCGCCACGACGGTGCCCGCGGCGGCGGCGCGGACCCGGGTGCCGGTGGGGACCGCGTAGTCCACACCCGTGTGGCGGCCGGAGGCCCACCAGTGGCCACGGGCGTTGTACGGCGTGGTGACCCGCGCGTTCACGGGGGCCTGCCAGCGCCCGGCCGCCCGGGAGCGGGCCGGCGCCCGCCGCACCCGGGAGGTGCCCTCCGCGGCGGCGCGCCCGGCGCGGGCGCGTTCCGCGGTGACGCCGCGGTGCCGGCTCTTGCGGGCGGTCCGCTCCCGGACCGCCTTGCCTCCGGTTGCCTTGCCCTGGGCGGTGGCTCCCGCGTGGGCGCGCACCGGCAGGCGCAGGCGCTGCCCCGGACGGATCAGATGCGGGTCGGGGCCGATCACCGCCCGGTTGGCACGGTACAGCCGCTCCCAGCCGCCGGACCCCGTGCGCACCGCGATGGCCGACAGGGTGTCACCGGCGAGCACGGTGCAGGTGGCGGGCCCCGCGGACGGGGCGGTGCGCCCGGTCCTGGGGTGCGCGCCGTCCTTGTGCGCGCGCCGACCGTCCCTGTGGGCGCGGTCGCGCTGCGCCTCGTCGCGCCGGGTCTCCTCGCGCCGGGTCCGGTCCCGGTGCGTCCGGTCCCGGTGCGCGGAGCCGGAGCGGGGACGGGCGTTGTGGCCGGAGCGGGTCAGCCCCGCCCGCCGCGAGCACACCGGCCACGCTCCCGGTCCCTGAACGGCCAGGACGGCCTCGGCCACGGCGACCTGCTCGGCCCGTGTCGCCAGGTCCGCCCGCGGCGCGTAGGACCTGCCGCCGAAGGCCTCCCAGGTCGACTGCGAGAACTGCAGGCCGCCGTAGTAGCCGTTGCCGGTGTTGATGTCCCAGTCGCCGCCGCTCTCGCACCGGGCGACCTTGTCCCAGACCCCCGCGTCGGCCGCGGACGCCGTGCCGGCGCCGAGGACGGGCAGGGCGAGACCGCCGGCCGTGAGTACGGCGCACAGCGGGATGAGACGGCTGGACAGGGAACGGCGGTGAACTCCTGGTGCGGTCATGGGCATGTGGTCCTCTCCGCTACGGCGTTCGGTCCCGCGGGTCCGTCCCGGCGGGCTGCACCGAGTAGCGCAGCCGCCGGCCTGCCCTCACAAGGCGCACAGCACGGCACGGCGTTCCGTGCGCCGCCGCGCGCCGCCCCCGGCTGAAGTGCCGCTCCACCGGGCCCAGTGGGGGCGGGCGCACGGCGGTCGGCCCGGGTGCACGGCGGAGGAGCACGGCGGCGGCCGTGCCCCGCCCCGGGAGGCCCTCGGCGGTTCCGGGACGGCGCCGGGCGGACCGTTGAGACGCCCGGGTGATCCCTGTGCGGCTACCGGACGGGGCCGACGGCTTTCGACAGAGCGGAGGGTTCCGCCCGAGCCTGGTCCTTTCACCGGAACGGTTGGCGTTTCAACCGGCCGGGACGATCCGTCCGGGGACGGTCTTTCGCCACGGCTTTTCGTGACGGTCTTTCGTGACGGCGGACATTCGGGGGCCGCCGTTCCGCCCGGCACTGCCGGTTTTCACCACCGGCCGGTGGTGCTGCCGCCCAGCCGGCCCCGGCAGCGCCGAACTGCCGAACCGCTACCGCAGGAAGGGGAATTCCGGGGCAGACGTGCTGCGGCACACGTCATGAGCCCGGCCCGCTCCGCCCCGGTGCACTTCTCCTCCTTTCCCCGGGCCAACGGGCTTCGGTCCGCGCGCATTGTCGCCACGCGGTCACCGCTGTGACGTGGGCCGCGAACCAGTGGTGGCGAGGCGGCAACCGGCAAGGGCACGGTACCGAAAGAGAAGCGCCCCATGAACGGTCACCGGTTCCCGGCCCCGCGCCCGGCCGCCGTCTCCCGCCTCAGCGACGGCCAGTTCTTGACCGGGATCAGCCAAGTGCTGGGCCCTGGGGGGTGAACGGAGGGGAGGGACGCGGCTCGGCCTCGCGTCCGGAGGACACCGGGTGCGAGTCCGTGGCCGGTATCGGCAGGGAGACCGCCGGTATACCGCCGGTATTGGGGCGGAGCCCCGCACCCGACAGGTGCGAGCGGAATAGGAACGGATCTCCGTCGTGCCGCGAATGCCCTTACCGATGGCGGGCCCCGGGTGGGACAAAGACCGGCCCGGCCGCGGCGGGCGGCCCGTGCCCCGGCGGCCCCCGAGCGTTGCCAGGAGCCTGCGGCAAAGTCCGCGCCTCGGCTGCGAAAGGATCTGTTGCCGCCCGCGCCGCCGTCCCCCGGGACGATCTCGCCTTTCGGTAATAGGGAGTCCGGGACCCCATCGGCGGGCCGGGAGCATTTTCGACGGTCCGACGCATGGCGCGACGCATGCCACCGCGCCTATCATTGACGCACCGCCCTTTCCTCCGCAGCCGGTGACCGTCGGCGGCAGCGGAAAGGCGATTCCCCTTCACCCCCGCGCGGGTTGCCGCGCGACAGTGTCAGGCCACTTCTCCCCGGCCGTACGCCCGTCACCGGTGAGCCGACAGCACTCGTCACCGTGCGGGCCCCCGGCATGGCCGTCCGGCGCAGCGCATCTACGCCGGACGCATGCCCGTACACCCGGGGATCACGGACGCCTTGCCGGAGTGCTCCTACGCCGGGTCCCTGGACGCCTGCCCGGGGGCGTACACGGCACCGGCGGCACGCCGGGAAACGCCCTGCCGGCACCGCCCCCGCGAGCACGGCCGCCTCTGCGCCCCGCTCGTTACGCGCCCGTGCACGACAGCCGCGCCACCAACGCCGCATCAGAGGCCGCCGGATGTGACCGATCCCGCCGGGGTCGGCCACCGAGTGGATCACGTGGATCGCGTGGACCACGCCGCCGGCGATGTCGAGCCCGGGCACACCGACCACGCGGCCTTCGGCACCGCAACTGACGGCGCGCGGCAACCCGTCGGCGAAGGCCGGCCGACGGGACACTCCCAGGATCCGGCCCCGGCGCGTCCTGCCGGGGCCGGATCCCGCATCCCGCGGGCCCGAGTCCGACCGGTCCCGATCGGCGCGTTGCCGAACCGCCCGGGTGAACAGCCCTCAATCAACGCGTCGGCCCAGTGGGCCGGTCGGCAACGGACGCCGAGGGGGGCGGTGTCGGGCGAGTCGGCGGGGCGCCCGCGCCGAGGCGCTCCAGGCAGGCGCCCGTGACGGCGAGCGCGGCCGCCATGATGCTCAGCTGCGGATTGACCTCGGGGCAGCTCGGGAGGACGGACGCGTCCGCGACGAGCACACCCCGCACCCCGCGCAGCCGCCCCTCGGCATCGGCCGGGGCGCGCCGCGGGTCGGCCCCGGCCGCCGCCGTACCGGTCGGGTGGAAGGCCGACAGATGCAGGGCACGCGGCCCGGTTTGGCTCAGCACCTCGTCGAGTTCCGCGAGGGTACGGACGCGGGGTGCCGCCGGGATGCCGGTGAGCACCTCCGTGGCCCCGGCGGCGAAGAGGACCGCGCCCATGGCACGCACGGACCTCATCAGCCGGGCGCCGTCCCGCCGGTCGAGGTCGTACCGGATCAGGCCGCCGCCACGGCCGAGGACGCGGCCCGAGGGCCGGTCCCCGATCATCGCCCCCAGGGTGGCCAGGTGCCCGGTGCCCTCCAGCTCCCGCCGCAGCTCCCGCCCCAGGCCGGGCAGCACGAAGCTGCCCATGCCGGGCGGGGCGGCGGTCGCCTCGATGAGGATGCCGTCGGCGTGCAGCTCCTCCACGCCCGCGCTCTGCAGGACGCCCCGCCAGGAGGTGACCTCCGCCTCGAACCGGCCCGCAACGCTGGTGGCCGGATGGACGCTGAGGTTGCGGCCCAGCCGCGGATGCCCGCCCAGGCCGGAGCGGCGCAGCAGCGGTGGCGTCTGCACAGCCCCCGCGGCCACCACCACCAGCGGGGCCAGGATCTCCTTCTCGGTCTCGCCGCCGTCCCGGCTCCGTATGCGCACCCCGGCCGCCCGCGGCCCGCCCGGCCGGTCGCCGTCCACCAGAATCCGCGACACCCTGGCCCCGGTGACGATGCGCGCCCCGGCCGCGCAGGCGTCGGGCAGCACCGACAGCTGCACACTCTGTTTGGCCCCGGTCGGGCAGCCCACGACGCACTGGCACGAGCCCAGGCAGCCTGGGGCGTTGCGGCGCAGTGGGGCGGCCCGCCAGCCCAGCCGTTCCGCCCCGGCCAGGGCCAGCCGGCCGTTGCGTCCCAGGACGTCCAGCGGCTGGGTGGCCACCCGCAGGGTGCGCTCCACCTCGTCGAGGAGCGGGCCGAAGCCCTCGGCGAGACGGAAGCCCGACCGGGCGCTCCAGCGGCGCAGGACGTGCTCCGGCGGGCGGTAACAGGTGCCGGAGTTGACCACGGTGGTGCCGCCCACCGCACGTCCCTGCGGCAGCAGCAGCGGCGGACTGCCGACGGCGAAGCCCGAAGCGCCGTCACGGTACAGGCGGGTGAAGCGCTCCAGTGGCGGCCGGCCGGCGAACCATGCGGTGGTGTAGTGCTCCCCCTCCTCCACGACCACGACGTCCAGCCCCGCCAGCGCCAGTGTCCGCGCGGCCATGGCGCCGCCCGCGCCGGAGCCGATCACCACGGCGTCGGCGGTGCTGCGCGCTGGCCAGTGCCCGGCGGGTGTGCAGTCGAGAGGCGGGTCCGTCGGCGGAACGATCGGCGGGGCGATCGGCGGGGCGGTGGCCGACGGGGCGGCGGACGCGGTGGCCGACGCCTGCTCGTGCAGCATCCGCTCCGTGCCCGCGGCCAGCAGTACCGGCATCTTCACCACGTCCAGCAGCGCCACGAGGGCGGGGTACGCGGACAGCGGGGCGAGCACCGCCTCACGCTCGTCGACCGAGAGCGCCGCCAACTGCCGCCCGGTCCTGGCCAGGGCGAAAGCGTCCAGGGCAGCCGCGGCCGCGCGCAGCGCGAACCGTGTGTGGCCCGGCATCGCGGCCACCACCTGCTCCACCCGCTCCCCCACCCGGGCCGACCACGGCTCGGTGCCGTCGTCGGCGAGCAGGGCCGCCGCGAGAGTGGTCAGGCTCACCGATCACCCACCTCCGCGTGCGCGGTGCCCTTCAGACTCCATTGCGCCTCCCGGCGCCAACGGCCCCGCCACCGTTCCACGAGAACCTCGGCGTCGGCGGTCTCGCTGTTGCGGCACACGGCCGGGCTGCCGTCCGGATCCCGGTAGTCCAGGGCCAGGGTCCGGTCCGGTGGCTGCGTGACCTCCACCCGGATGCGGCGCAGTCCCGCGCGGCCCGACACGGTCCAGGTGGGCAGGCCGATACGGGCCCGGAAGCGGCCCGGTCCCATCCAGCCGACCGCTCCCCGCTCGACGCGCCGCGGCCAGGTCCGGTCCCCCTGGCGCAGCCGCAGAAAGACCAGCGGGGGCAGGGCGCGCAGCCCCGGGCGGGTCGAGACCGCGGCGACGATCTCCAGGACGTCCCCGTTGCCGAGGTCCGCGTGGAGCCAGGCCCAGCGGCGGGCGTTGCCGTGACCGTAGATGCGGGCGGAGGCACCATGGGCGTCACGGAGGGCGAGCGTGTGGCCGTCGTGGGTGAACTCGCCGTCGTAGGAGGCCCGTCCGGTCGGCAGCATCTGCGCCGCGGGCAGGAGAGGCCGCCGCCACGACCAGCGGGGGAAGGTGAACAGCGGCGGCGCCTCGGGGTGTTCGGTGAGGTTCCAGGAGAATCCGTCCGCCGTGCCCGCGAGCCGCCCCGGAGCGGCGAGCACCCCGGCGGCGGCGAAGCCGATGCCGGTTCCGGCTTCGGCTTCGCCGCCCTCGGCCCGGGTCTCCGGCTCCGACTTCGGCTCGGTGTCGGGCTCGGTGTCGGGCTCGGAATTC
The DNA here is from genome assembly GCF_009916105.1 of Streptomyces sp. GC420. Classification (GTDB taxonomy): domain Bacteria; phylum Actinomycetota; class Actinomycetes; order Streptomycetales; family Streptomycetaceae; genus Streptomyces. Next base: position 6,912 of record NZ_JAAAXQ010000259.1, read on the forward strand.
GTCCGCGCCTCCGGCCACGGCACCGGACCGAAACGGGCATGCCGTGGCGGGCCGTCGTGCGGGAAGGCGGCCACCCAGCCATGTGCGAAGGCCCGCGATCCGTCGGCGGGAGCGGTGAGTTCGTGATGCAGCCAGATGCCGGTGCCGGTCTCCGGATCGGTCAGGGTCGTGTACCAGACCTCTGTACGGCCCGCGGTTCCGTCCCAACGCGGCGCCATATGACGGTCGTACGCCGTCTGCCCCGATCCCGTTGCATATCCTGCCCCCGCTGCCCCTGCCGCCGCCGCTGCCGTCTCGGCGGCACCCGCCTGCCCCGGCCGCTCGGCGTGCGGGAAGCGGAAGCTCGCCAGGAACGGGACCAGGCCCGTGGCGAGAGGGAAGCGCAGGGTGCCCTCGCCCACGCGCGCGCCTTCCTCGTACACGGTGAACGGCAGGACGGTCATCGACGCCACCGGCCTGACCGGTGTGACCGACTTCCAGCCGTCCAGGTCCAGACGGCGTCCGCCGGCGGTGAACGAGAGCCGGTAGCGGATACGGCGCCGCGCAAGCGGCGATATCTCCAACTCACCCGTGGTATGCGGATCGTCGGCCAGTCCTGCGATCCGGAGCCGGCCCTCGGTCCGCGCCCGGGTGGTCGCCCAGGGGCGCAGCACACGGTCGGCCCGTACGCGCAGATCCAGTCGTATCCGGTGTTCCTCCCCCGCCAGGCGGACAGTGCCGAGCATCGTCTCGCCGAAGCGTGTGCCCCTCACGCGCCCTCACCCCCGAGCATGATCAGCTCGGTCTCCAGCAGATAGTCCTCGGCCGCCGTGTGGGCCGCCCCTCCGTCACCCGCCACCACCGCTTCGACCACCGGCGCCAGCCGGGCGTGCGCGGCAGCCGGGTCGGTGAAGGGCGCCACCAGCGCGGAGCGGACCGGCAAGTAGGCCTGGAACAGCGTGTTCGTCAGGAGCACGTACACACGGTTGCCGGTGGCCCGGGCCAGAGCCCGGTGCACCTCGATGTCCGCGAGCTGCACGGCGTCCGCGTCCCCGGCCTCGGCCACCGCCGTCAGCAGGGCGCGCAGTTCACCCTTCTGCGCCGCCGTGGCCCGTGCGGCAGCACGTTCGGCGATCAGCGCACCGATGCTGCGCCGCACTTCGAAGACCTCACCGATCCATCCGGAGCTGTGCCGCACCAGCATCGGCAGCAGGTCCGCCCCGCCCAGGCGCGCGTAGTCGCGGACGCGGGTGCCCACGCCGTGCCGGGTTTCCAGCAGTCCGGCCTGGACCAGCCGGCCGAAGGCGTGCTTGAGCGTGGTGCGGGTGACGCCGTACCCGTGTGCCAGCTCCCGCTCGGGCGGCAGGTAGCCGCCGACAGGGTGCCGGCCTGCGAGGATGTCCTCGCGCAGCCGGTCCTCAAGCACGTCCACGATCGTCTGACGAGGCAGCGCCTCCACAGCATCCCTCCCGGGCACGGGTACACGGCGACACCACGCGAGCCCATATGGCTCAGTGGCTGAGCCACTCAACCAGTGAGAGCGGGGGCGGTCAACCCTTCGGGCTGCACGAGCCTGGCGCGAACCGTACGGAACATGACGGCGGGCGAGGGCAGCCCGCACACACCGAACCCGCCGGCGCGGTCCGGCGCCGACGGAGGGAAGGCCGGCAGCCGACCCGCGGGGCGGCCGCACACCGAGGAAGCATGTCGGCAACATGAATGACAAAGGCGTCGACAATCTTGTCGCCCTAGATTCACGTTCGTCGCGCACTCACTCAGGGAGGGCGCGATGCCGGACGAAGCTCCTCCAGGCACCGCGGAACACGCCGGCCAACGCGCACTGGTGCGGCTTCTCCCGGCACGTCCGCGCGCCGGGACGGCGCCGGCGCGACCGCCGGTGACGTCGTACGGCGAGCCTGCCCCGGCCACCCCGGCCACCCCGGCGGCAGCGGCCGCCGGCCCGGGCGAGAGGTCCGCGGGCCCGGGCGCGAGGTCCGCCGCCCCCGCCTCCGGCACACGCGCCACGGGTGCCTGCTCACCGGTCGCCGGGTGGCTGTCATGAGCGCTCCCGCCGTCCCGGCCCTGTCGCGCGCCCACGACGGGGGTCTGCGGTGCATGCTGATGCGCGGCGGTACCTCCAAGGGCGCCTACTTCCTGGCGGACGACCTCCCGGCGGACCCCGACGCCCGTGACGAACTGCTGCTGCGCGTCATGGGCAGCCCGGACCCGCGCCAGATCGACGGCCCCGGCGGTGCACACCCGCTGACGAGCAAGGTCGCGGTCGTCTCCCACCCTCCGCCGACCCCGACACCGACGTCGACTACCTGTTCCTGCAGGTGAGCGCGGAGAGGGCCAAGGTCTCCGACTCCCAGAACTGCGGCAACATCCTGGCCGGTGTCGGCCCCTTCACTGTGGAACGCGGTCTCGTCGCGCCCCGGGAGGGGCGCACGCCGGTGCGGATCAGGATGGTCAACAGCGGCGACCGAGCCACCGCCATCTTCCCCACGCCCGGCCGGCGCGTGTCGTACGCCGGTGCGACCGCGATCTCCGGCGTGCCGGGCACCGCGGCCTCCGTGGTGATCGAGTTCCAGCAGGCGGTGCACCCGCTGCTGCCGACCGGCAATGCCCGCGACATCATCGCCGGTTCCCCCGCTTCCCGGCGCGAGCAGCGCCTACGCCGTCACCCACCACTGCACCGCGGTCGCCGACTACCGGATCGGCCATGTCCTGGCCGGCCGGCCCGTGGACCGCGACCGCGCCTCGGAGTTCACCGCCTCGGGGACCGTGCGGAACTCGAGGACCGCCTCGACCCGCTGTTCGGCCGACTGGGCGCCGACCTGCGGGCCACCGGGGGCAGGAGCACGCCCAGCAATGTCCCGCCCGCGTCCTTCGAGGGCCCGGACCGCGAACTGAGCTGTCAGGGGGTGCGACTGCACGTCCTCGAGGAGCCGGCGCAGCACCACGGGCACGTACAGCTGACCAGGGACGTGCTCCTGAACGGAGTCACCCGATGAACCGGGCAACCCGACACCCGCCCCGCGGGCTCCGGGCCGGCGCACCCCCGGATTCGACGATCTGGACCGCCGGTGGCCCTCTCACCGGACGCCGCCGCCAGATCGGTCACGATCACCTCGGCCACAAAGGCGTCCAACCTCGCCGCCCTGCGGTGCACCGTCACCCACCACGGCCCCGACCGCCTCCTGGCGGTCCGCGACGCGCAGCCACCGGACCTGTACGGAACCGTTTCCGTGCTCGGTGTCATCGGCACCGAGGCGGCCTGGCTCCACGGCGACGACCGGCAGAAGGACCTGCTCGCCGTCCTCGACCGCAACCGGCACCGCGTGCACGACATCCTGCGCCGCCGAGTGCCCGGCCTGCGCCACCACCTCCCGAAGCCACCTATCTCGTCTGGATCGACGCGCGGGAACTGCGGTTCACGGAAGCCCCCTTGCGGACCGTGCTCCGCGACGGAGCCGTACTCCGCGACGGCGGAACACCGTTCGGCCCTGAGGCCGGCGGCCACCTCCGGCTCAACTTCGCCACCTCCGCGGAGATCCTGGAGGAGATCCTCGAGGGCGTCGTCGGCGCCCTGTCCCCGCTCCGGCGACGTAGTGACTCCCGGGCTCCCGCCGTCCCGTGGCAGTCCGCCCCGGGCACGGGGTCACGGCCGAACACCTGTCAGCGGAATTCTGGAGACGGGCGCCACGCGGGGCGATGCGGGCGTGGCCGGGTCAGGTGGACCAGACGACCGTCCCGCCGTCCATGACGACGACCTTGCCGTCCTTGCGGAGGACCAGCTTCGCGCCCTCGTGGCCGTAGCTGCCCGCGGCCCAGATGGGCCGGTCGTCGGCATTGTGGATCACGAGATTGCCGTCCGCCTGGAACCGGGCCGTGTGGCCCGTCCCGAAGGTCATGGACGCCCACGTGGCGTTGTTGTTCTCGTTGTAGACGACGAGGTTGCCGTCCTCCTGCATGACCATCCTGATCCGGTTCGTGCTCCAGGACCGGCCCACGGAGAGCACACTCGTGGCCGAGACGACCGTGCTCGTCCACGCCGGTGTCCTGGGCTGTTCCGTCTTCTTCTCCTCCGCCTCGGGGGAGGGGGCGGAGGGCGCCCTGCTCTCGGGGGAGCGTGTCGCCTTCGGCCGGGCCGGGGCGCTGCCGGGCCCGGCCTGTACCGCGGGCGCGGCGGGCTTTTCCGACGTCTTGGCGCTCGGGGAGGGGGAGGGCCGCTCGGTGGCGTAGCCGTTCCGCGTACCGCTCGGTGTGCCGGCATCGAGGAGGGTGTCGGAGGCCTCGTGCGACACGTCCTGCGCCGTCTCCTGCCGCTTGTCCTCGTCCTTCCCTCCCGCCACCAGCAGGAACGGAACCGCGACCAGCACGGCGCCGACGATGGCGGCGGCGGCCAGCACCGGCTTCTTCGGCAGTCCGTCGCGGGGTGACGCGGAGTCAGCGGGGTCGGCGGTGCCGGGCGGCGAGGCACCCCCGGCCGCCGGGGCGGCAGCCCGGGCCGGCGACACCTCGGCCTCCTCGTCGGTGCCGGCCGCCGGCGAGGTCTGTCCCCCGGCCGGATCCGGGAGGCTCGCCGGTTCGGCGCCGGGCTGTTCGGCGCGGGCCTGCCCCTGGGCGGACACGGCGGCCCCGCCGCCCGCCGGCCCGGCCGGAGCGACGGCCGCGCCCGCCCGTTCATCGGGCCCCTCCGCCGCCGGGGTCCGGCCAGGGGTCAGCACGTCTCTCGACGGCTCCGTGGACGCCGGCAGGGCGACCGCAACCCGCACGCGCGGCGAGCCGCCGTCGCGTGCGGGTTCCGTCCCGCCTCCTGCGTTCCGCTGAGCGACCATCCTGTCATTCCTCTCATGGAGAGACGCCATCCGTGACCCCAGATGTATCCCGGCCACCCGACCGCCACAACTGCCTCTGGATGATCAGTAGTTGACGATAAGCCGCGCGGACGGACACCGCATCGCCGCGATCGGGTCGGGGCGAGGGC
>NZ_JAAAXQ010000025.1 GCF_009916105.1 Streptomyces sp. GC420
CCCTTACCCCGGGGCCCGGCACCCCGCACAGCCGAACCAGGTACGTTCGAAGGCGTGGCTGGATTCAGGATCGGACGCGGCCGGGACAACCGCACTCGCACTCCGCAACACCCCCCGCGGCAACAGCCGTACGGACCGGGGCAGCAGGCCCCGCCGCCGTACGGCGGCCAGCAGTGGCGCGCGCCGGGAGGCGACGGGCACGGGGAGCCGGAGTACTTCGGTGACCCCTATCACCATGGCGCAGCGGCACCGGGCCCCGCGGCCCACTACGACAACAACCCCGGGCACACCCAGATGTTCAGCGTCGGCGAGGCCCCGGACGCGTACGCCCCGGGTCCCCAGGACCCGTACAACCCCGGCCAGACCTACCGCGCCGGTGACGCCGCGGCACCCCCCGCCGGGCCGCGCCTGTCCTGGAAGCAGCTGCTGACCGGCATCGTGCTGCGCCCCAACGCGACCTTCTTCCAGATGCGCGACTACCCGGTGTGGGGCCCCGCGCTGATCGTCACGTTCCTCTACGGCATGCTGGCGATCTTCGGCTTCAACGAGGCGCGCGAAGACGCCATCAGCGCCACGCTGTCCACGGCCGTGCCGTACGTGCTGACCACGGGTGCCGCCGTCGTCATCAGTGGACTGATCCTCGGCGCCGTCACCCACACCATGGCGCGCCAGCTCGGCGGCGACGGGGCCTGGCAGCCCACCGTCGGCCTCTCCATGCTGATCATGTGCATCACGGACGCCCCGCGTCTGCTGGTCGCCGTCTTCATGGGCGGCGACGCCTCCTTCGTCCAGCTCCTGGGCTGGCTCTCCTGGGTGGCGGCGGGCTTCCTGTTCACCACGATGGTCAGCAAGTCGCACGACCTGCCGTGGCCGAAGGCCCTGGGCGCCTCGGCGATCCAGCTGATCGCGCTTCTGTCGCTGATCAAGCTGGGCACGATCTGAGGCCGACGGGAACGCGGTACGGGGCCGGCGCGGACTCCTCGCGCCGGCCCCGTACCGCGTTCGTTCCCGCTTCGCGATCTCGGTGGCGCCGCTCGCCGGGCGCCCTGCCCAGCGCCGTCCCGTACCTGCCCCGTCAGGCGTCGAGCACCTGCCCGCCCCTGCGGACCACGGGCCGCTCGGCACTCCAAGCGATGGCCCTCCGGTTCATCACGATGCGGCCGGATATCGATACTGACCGACCTCGGGATCCGGCGGACCGTCCATTCCTAAGTCTTCACGCATGGCCTCCCGGAGATGCGCGTTCTCTCGCCAGAGGTCAGCACGAACCCGAAAGTACGCCTCACCTCTGACGTCGGGGTCCTCGATGAGCCCGTCTCGCATGCGAGTCAACGCGTCACACGCCCTCACAGCCAACTGAATGATCTCGGCCGAAGCGGTGAGTGACAGACTCTGCCGAAGCCGCCAAATGCCCGAGCCGTCCAGAGCCTGATGAAGGTCACCGTAGAGCCGGTCATCGGTCGAGCGATCAGGCTGGAGGACAACCGTCCGCATGTCGGAGTGCCCTCGACTGAGCGCCATGAGGAAGTCGGAGTACACGGCTCTACGCGTCTGAGCTCTCTCCCTCTCCTGGTCACGACGCCAACGGATGCGCTCGGCGATCAATGCGGAACTCACACCGACTACGGCTCCAGCCAGGGTGCTCACCGGGGATATCCAGTCCACCGGGGTGTGCTACCCAGGTGACGGATACCTGCTAACACTCGACAGCCGTCACGCGCCCCCGAAGAGGTGTCAGACCGCTTCCTTGTTCAGCTTGGCCTCTTCCCCCGACTTGTGTACCGGAGGCAACGCACTCCACGGGAAGTTGATCCAGTCGTCCGTGCGCTTCCAGACGTACTCGCACTTCACCAGGCTCTGCGACTTCTCGTAGATGACGGCGCTGCGCACCTCGGCGACGTGATCGACGCAGAAGTCACGGACCAGCTTCAGCGTCTTGCCGGTGTCGGCCACGTCGTCGGCGATCAGCACCTTCTTCCGGGAGAAGTCGATCACGTTGGGCACGGGCGCCAGCATGACCGGCATCTCCAGGGTCGTGCCGACCCCGGTGTAGAACTCGACGTTCACCAGGTTGATGTTCTTGCAGTCCAGCGCGTACGCGAGCCCGCCCGCGACGAAGACCCCGCCACGCGCGATGCTGAGCACGATGTCGGGCTCGTAGCCGTCGTCGGCGACGCTCTGCGCCAGCTCGCGCACGGCGTGCCCGAACATCTCGTAGGTCAGGTTCTCCCGCCGGGCCTCACGTATCTCGCTCATGCGGCCGCCCTCACACCTGCGTCCGGTGGAAGTTGAGGTACGAGCGGGAGGCGGTCGGCCCCCGCTGCCCCTGGTAACGGGACCCGTACCGCTCGGAGCCGTACGGCGCCTCGGCCGGTGAGGACAGCCGGAACATGCACAGCTGCCCGATCTTCATCCCCGGCCAGAGCTTGATCGGCAGCGTCGCGAGGTTCGACAGTTCCAGCGTGACGTGCCCGGAGAACCCGGGGTCGATGAACCCGGCCGTGGAGTGCGTCACCAGTCCGAGCCGCCCGAGGGAACTCTTCCCCTCCAGCCTGCTCGCGAGGTCGTCGGGAAGGGTGATCACCTCGTACGTCGAGGCCAGCACGAACTCGCCCGGATGCAGGATGAACGCCTCGTCGCCGTCCGGCTCGACCAGCCGCGTCAGGTCCGCCTGCTCGACCGCCGGGTCGATGTGCGGATAGCGGTGGTTCTCGAACACCCGGAAATAGCGATCGAGCCGCACGTCGATGCTCGACGGCTGCACCATCGACTCGTCGTACGGATCAATGCGTACCCGTCCTGCGTCGATCTCGGCCCGGATGTCCTTGTCTGAGAGAAGCACCCCCCGAGGATACGCAGGACGCGCGGACCGGCCCCAACCGGCCGTACCCCGCGCGCCCCGACGCCTGCGACTGTCTCCCTACCTCTTCTCCAACTCCACCGGCACAGCGTGCCTCAGCCGGGCGCAACGCGGGCAGCGGAGCAGCCGGCCTGGACCGATCCGGGCGGCTCCGAGCTGCTGCATCGGGAACGAAGCGGTACTGAACACGTGCCCTTCGGCACAACGGACGACGGTGCGATCCATCAAGTCCCTTCCCCATCCACGCGTGACGACAAAAGCCACATTAGGGGATCTCTAGGACGCCGCTCCACGCGGCACTCCGCCCCACCACCGTACGCCCCAACTCCCGCCCGGCGCACCAGCATCCCTGTCCCGTAACCCACCCTTCACGCAACCCGAAGGCCCCTGGCCGAATACACCAGGGGCCTTCGATGGGGTACAGTGAGCGACGATGAGATCGCCTTAGGGCGTCTTGATCACGCGGGTGTAGTTTAATGGTAGAACATGAGCTTCCCAAGCTCAGAGCGCGGGTTCGATTCCCGTCACCCGCTCCACGACGAAGGCCCAGGTCACAGACCCGGGCCTTTCTTGCTGTCCAGACCTTTCAGGTCCTCGCACCAGATCGGTGCAGCCTTGTCAGGCCGCATCCTTCGCATGGTGCGCCGTGAAGCGGACGACGATCTCGCCACGCTCAGGGGCGAGGTGGATGTCCAGGTCGGATTCCATCGCCTGAGCCAGCCGGGACAGCAGCGGGAGCGTCGGGGTAGTGCCGCCCAGCTCTATACGTGAAATCCCGGGTTGGGTCATGCCTGCCCGACGAGCGAGCTCACTTTGAGAGATGCCAAGTTGCCGACGCCTCTCTCGCACTCCGTCAGCCAGTCGCTGCGCATAGTCCACCGCGCACCCCTACGCCGCGCGCCTGTCGAAGGACACGGCGGCGCCGCCCGACGGAGCCAGGTGCACGTCCACGCCGACCTCCAGGGCCGCAGCCAGCCGGGCCAGCAGATCCGAGGTGACCGGCAGCACTCCACCGACCTCAATGCTGTCGACCTCGTCGGCGGAAGTACCGAGCCGGCGCGCCAGGTCGTCCTGCGAAAGACCCAGTTCTGCACGCCGGTCGTAGACGAGCTGGCCGAGCGCCATGGCCAGCCGGATCTGCTCACGCTCCACCGCCACCTCGGGCGGCTCGGTGTACCCCTCGGCCAGCTGCCGCTCACGGGCCAGCTTCCAGCGTGCGTGGTTCACCGCTCCTCCTCCTGTGCGTCACGACTGTACGTCTCGTGCGCAGCCGAATGCTCCGCCTCGCACAGCCGCTTGGCCTGCCTGGCCCGCTTCACCTCGGCGTCCTCACGCATCTTCGTCTTGCGGAAGACCGTCAGCAACACGATTCGCTGCTCGGGAGCGAGCCAGTACGAGATCCGCATGGCAGCGCCACTGAGACTAAAGCGCAGTTCCCGCACGCCGTCACCCAGGTAACGGGAATGCGGCTCACCGAGCGTGGTCGGCCGCTCGGCCAGAAGCTCGACCTTCTCCTCGACCTGCCGATAGTGCTGCGGTGACAGGTCGGCGAGCCATTGCCGCACCTCCGGCTCGATCTCGACCACGTACAGATCACCCATACCAGAGATCGTATATCACGAGCATGGTATGGGCGGGTTACCCAAGCAGCCCATGAGGGCACCCACCGAGACCGTCGCAGAGGCGACCACCACCGACGCGAACCGAACGTGCCAGATCCGTGCCAGAAGGGACGGTGAACCGCGGTCAACAGCGGCAAGCCGAGGACGCCACGACAACACATGAACCATGGCGTTCCCGCAGGTCAAAGGACAATCATCAGCTGGCGGCCCGGTGATTCCCAAGCCCAGAGCGCGGGTTCGATTCCCGTCACCCGCTCCACGACGAAGGCCCAGGCAGGCGCTTGCTCCTACCGTTCGACCGCGCTGGACGCACCATGGCCCCCTGATCCCCATGCCGACACTCAACCCCGCAGCACTTCGCGCAGCGGTCGTCCAAATCGCCCCTGCGCATCTGCCGGCACACCGGCCCCATACCGATCGGCAACCCGACACTGATCGTCGTCCACCCCATCCAGCCCTCGCCGGACATACAGACACCGGGGCCCCGGCTTCACGGTCCTGACCCTCCGCGGCGGCACGCACGCCGACCTCGTGGTGAATGCCATCACCAACGTGAAGGTCAGCTGTGCGCGAGAGAACCTCTCCTGTCCGAACCGGCCACTGTCCCGGGTCGAAGCTGAAGGAACCGCATCAGGCGATGTCGCGGATGTTGTGCTCGCTCAGGTCGGACGCGTGCCGGGCGATAGCACGGTAGTCGGCATCGTCGTGAAGGACAGCCAGGCCGTGATGGGCCGCGGTGGCAGCGATGATGAGGTCCACCGCCGATGCGCTGCGATGCTCCCCGGCCTGGGCCATGCGGTGTTGCACCGCGCCGATCCAGCGCCCCGCGTTCTTCGGCACCGACGCGTCGGGGTACAGGTCGGTGAACATCTCCACGATCTCGTCATACTCGCGCCTGCTCCGGGCGCTGTACAGAAACTCGGCGCGCTGCGCGTAGCAGGATGCGATGGCCCCGGCATCAATCGCGTCGTACCAGGCGGATTGCAGTTTGCGATCGCGGAGCAGTCGGACCAAGCCGGAGGTGTCGAGCAGGTAGATCACCGGCTGTGCTTCTCCGCCCAGTGCAGGCGCTCGGCATCGTCGACGGCACCCCACTCACGCGCACGCTCGAAGTGGCGCCGGATGCGCACCGCGCGCTCCTGCTGCTCGGCATAGAAGTGCAGAGCGAGGTTGACCGCTTCCTTCTTGGTCCTGACCTTGGACAGAGCCATGGCGCGTTCCAGCGCATCGTCATCGATGTCGATCTGGGTAACAGACATGCCCCCGACCTCCCTCACAATGTTGGCTATGTACATAGAAGTATACGCCACCAACATCTGCCCGCGACGGCTCACCACGAGTCGAAGTCCACGGCCTGATCAAAGCCGACATACGGCACGCGGCCGCACCGGAGTCAGTAGGGCAGTCCAGCCATCGCGTCAGCGATCTGCCGACGCCCCTCCCGGCGGCGCTCACGACGCTCCTTGAACGCCAGGATCGGCAAGGCGCACGACCCGGTGACGACTGCCGGGCAGATAGGCCGACGGGATGTCACCGGAGTCCAACAGGCGGGCGACGAACGGACGGGACAGGCCCAGCAACTCGCCCGCCTCGGCCGGGGTCAACTCCGTTTCGGATGCCAGGACCGTCACCGCATGCCCGGCCGCCAGCTCACCCGCGGAAGCGATGAGGATCCGGACCAGTGCGGTCGCCCGTCGCCGCACCAGATGTGCACCAGATCGGGCGGCGATCACCGGTCAACGGCGGTCACAGCGGAAGGCCAGAGCGTGCCTCGTTTCTGGCGTGCTCGCAGGTCAGAAGACGTGTCGACTGGAAACGGCCGGTGATTCCCAAGCTCAGAGCGCGGGTTCGATTCCCGTCACCCGCTCCACGACGAAGGCCCAGGTCACAGACCCGGGCCTTTCTTGTTGTCCAGACCGCGTCAAGCAAGGCACTCGGCGTCGCTCCCGCTCCGCCGGGCGCGCTCTCGGCTCCCCTGCGGGTGCCGCTCCTGCCTCCAGCCCGCTCCGCCCGCGCTGCGCCGACGCGCGTCCACAGGTGGATGGGGTCGATGGCCATAAGTCGATCACCGCATAGAGCGGCCTGCGGTCAAGGCAATGCCTCCGGCGGGGGATCGGTCGGCATCGGGATGGCGGGGGCGCCGTTCCCGGCCGCGGGTCCATATTGGCGTGCGCGGGGAGCTGTCATCCCGTCCGCCGTCAACCCAGGCAGAGCCGAGCAGACGCGGCCCCGGCGTCCAGGTCGTTCGTACAGTGGCGCGCTCCACCTGGACGCCAGGAACAACGCCCGCTCCACGGCGTGCGGCAGACCCGGCGGACGGAATGGCAGCTGGGGTGGGTGGTGGGTTCTGAGGCCGCCGCCGACAGCGCGATAGGCTCACCGCCCGTATAGGCAGGGCTCAGAGCGGTAAGGGGGGAGCCGTGCGGCTCACGGTGCCGGTGCACTGGTCGGACCTATGGGTGCCCGCTTCGATGATCGTCCTAAGCGTCAGCCTCGGCTTGGTGACTCGTCGGAGGCGGCACAGGCGGCAGACAGCAGTCAGGCGGGGCTCACGAACTCACTGGGAATGGCTGCCGTTCGTGTTCGGGGTGGCTACAGCGCTCGGAGAGCTCTCGCTCCTTCTTGACCTACCCGATCCCTGGACCACGATCATTGACGTGATTGCCCGTGCGTTCGCCCTTACCACTGTGTTCATGTTCTTCCGGGCAGTTTTCATCCTTTTCGTGCGCGGCGCTCGGCGGGTGTTTCGACGTCGAGGAGCGGACACCAGCAGCTGACAGCATCTGCCGCAGATGCTGGAACGTGGAGCTGCAACTCATCTTCGCCCGAGCACCCGGCATGGGCAGATCTCGACAGCCTTGGGCATCAAGACACCGGGTTCGACTACGCCAAGATCGGCGCGCCCAGGATCACCGCGCTGGGAGAGATGCGCCGGTTCATCGAGTCCCTACCCCCACACGGTCACAACTGGAGGTCGGGAGTACTGAGCTTCTGTCGTTTTTGCAGGTCAGCACGCATGCCAGCTGAAGGCATCCGGTGATTCCCGAGACTCAGAACACGGGTTCGATTCCCGTCACCCGCTCCACGACAAAGCTCCAGACCGGCGGCCCGGGGCTTTGTTATTGTCCGGACCGCACTGGCATCACGTGCCCGTTGCGCGCCGAAAGGGGTGACATCACCATGCGGATGATCAATCCCTGCACGTACGGTGGGAGCCGCAGGGGACCCGTCGATTCCCACCGGAGAACGTGATGACCACGCAGCCCGAGCAGCCGACGCGCGGAAGCGGCCAGGACGAGCCGGACGCGGCACGCCGTATCGCCCAGCCGGCGAGCACTCCCGAGGGCCTCCGTGCCGCTCTCGCGCTGGTCGCCCCGGATGCGCTGCCGGCCTTCGACGCCGAGCGCGCAGCCGCCCTGAAGCAGGCCCGCGAACAGGTGAACGCTGCGCCCATGCGCCGTTTCGTCGGGCAGTGGGCCGTCTACGTCGCCATCGAGCGCCACCCGGAACGGGCAGCCCGGCTCAGGGCGCTGGAAGCCCGTTCGGCCGAGGTCGACGAGATCGGCGAGGCCCGCGAAATCGCGGCCGAGATCGGCCACATCCTCGACGAAGCATGCGCCGAAGCCGGCATCGACAACCGCCGAGGAGCAGCGTGAGCGACCAGGACGAGTGGCGCTGGGAGTACGACCCGGACGCCGAGCACGTCGTGGCCGGCCTGCCCGCACACGTTGTGGCCGAAGTAGAACGGCTGGCAGGAGAGATGGTGGCGCTCGCCGAGGTCGGCGTAGACGTCACAGACCTCGGGGTAGGTCCGCAGCAGGGCGTACCGGGCGGCGTACGGCGGATCCCACTGCTCTCGGACGGCTGGTTCTACGCGCTGCCCCTGCCCCGCGTGCGTCTCATCGCAATCACGCGAGTGATCCCCCCGTTCGCCCATCTCTGAAATCCCGCCCCACGGTCGTTCGGACGAGACCCGAAGTCGTCCCACGACCGGCGGCCATCCGTCCATGAACTCACGTGAGCAGTGCCGGACGATGCCCAGTCGCTCACCGACAGACTTGGAAAGCGTGTGGGCCGGCCTCGGTATGGCCCGGGGCACGGCCCATCGGATGCCCCATCGGCGGACTACGTTGATCACCGTGGACGAGGAACCGATCACCATCAAGCTCAGCCATGATCAAGCATTCGTGCTGTCGGACTGGCTGCACAAGGTCATGTTCGACTCGGACGACCTCAGCGGCATCGTGAAGGACCGAGCGGTGTGGTCTCCGATCTACGCCATCTCGGGCACCCTCGACAAGTCACTCGTCGAGATCTTCATGCCCGACTACGAGACCCGCCTCTCCGCGGCCAGGCGACGCCTTCTCGACGCCATGGGCAACGAGGACGACGAGCATGGGGAAGCCCCGCCAGGGCAGCAATGACCCCGGGGCTGTGTGCACGGCAAGCGCACCAGAGCGCACCAGATCGGGCGGCGATCACCGGTCAACCGCAGTCACAGCGGAGGCCGGAACATGTTTCGATTCCGAGCTCTATACGTGAGATCCCGGGTTGGGTCACGCCCGCCCGACGGGCGAGCTCACTTTGCGAGATGCCAAGTTGCCGACGCCTCTCTCGCACTCCGTCAGCCAGTCGCTGCGCATAGTCCACCGCGCACCCCTACGCCGCGCGCCTGTCGAAGGACACAGCGGCGCCGCCCGACGGAGCCAGGTGCACGTCCACGCCGACCTCCAGGGCCGCAGCCAGCCGGGCCAGCAGATCCGAGGTGACCGGCAGCACTCCACCGACCTCAATGCTGTCGACCTCGTCGGCGGAAGTACCGAGCCGGCGCGCCAGGTCGTCCTGCGAAAGACCCAGTTCTGCACGCCGGTCGTAGACGAGCTGGCCGAGCGCCATGGCCAGCCGGATCTGCTCACGCTCCACCGCCACCTCGGGCGGCTCGGTGTACCCCTCGGCCAGCTTCCAGCGTGCGTGGCCGGCGAATGACCCGTGCCAGATGCGTGCCAGAACGAGGAGGGAACCGCGGTCAAGAGCGGTCAGGAAGGCGGCTTCCCCGTACGGCGCTGGATGGCTTTCTCCGCAGGTCAGGACCCCGCCCAGTCCCATTCGCCCGATGATTCCCAAGCTCAGAGCGCGGGTTCGATTCCCGTCACCCGCTCCACGACGAAGGCCCAGGTCACAGACCCGGGCCTTTCTTGTTGTCCCGGCCAGGCTGAGCGTCTCATGCCCGAGGCGCACCCAAAGGGCTCCGGGCGTACCACGGAGGCCCGAACGCGAGCATCCGGGGCAGCGGCCCTCTCAGGCGACGGTGTACTCGGCATCCCCGAAGTCCGCGACCACCCGTAGCCGACCACCGAGAGCCTCCACATAGGCTCGGAGTGTCGCGACCTCGGCGCGGTCCAGCTCGCCGTTCTCGATCGCGGACACCCGGGGGGCCGAGACTCCCATCGATGCGGCGACCTGGCGCTGGGTCAGTGCCTGCTCGCGGCGGACCTCTGCAAGTTTGTGAGCGCGCACTTCTGCCGTCAGCCGGTCCATGGCCGCCCGCTTCTCCTGTGCCGACCGCACCGGCAACCCGGCGGCTTCACGCCTCTCGCGCGCCTTTCGCTTGGTCTCCTCCCAGCTGACCGCAGTCATTCGTACTCCCTGGTGTCAAGATCGGCCAGATGTGCTCGGTAGCGCTTCTCGGCAATCGGAATGTTGGCGTCGTACCAGCGCTGCCAGTTTCCCGCCTTGTCGCCGGCCACCAGCAGCACCGCCCGGCGTACCGAATCGAACGCGAAGAGGATCCGGACCTCACTGCTCCCGGACGACCCCGGTCTCAGCTCCTTCAAGTGATGATTCTCGGCACCCTTGATTCAAACGACGCCAGACGCGGGCGTACACCGGCGCCCTGTGGACGGTCACGTAATTCCCCAGGGCTACGGTCACGTAATTCCCCAGGCTTCGATCCCGTCGTTCCGGAGGGGTGTCCGGGGCCAGCGTGCCTGAAGGCGGCCCGAACTACCGCCCTGAGCGGAGGCCACCCCAATTCACATGACAGTTGCGAGCCAGCTCCGCGATCATTGGCCGATGACCACGAGACCGGACCTTCTCAGTCTGAGAATCGCGTGCCCTCCACCCGACGAGGGCGGCGTGGAGGTCCGCCCGATCGTCAATGGCCGGGATCTTCTGGCCGAGGTGGTCCCCGGTGGTGTGGGAGGCTCCCGGTACCTGGGAGTAGGCCCCAGGGATCTGCTGGGCCAGGACGGGTCGTTGCATGCCACGGCGACGCCCCACGAGGTTCGTCTTGCTTGGTCCGGGTGCGGCGTGGAGGAGTGCTGTGGCGCGCTGTACATGAGGGTCACGCGTAACGGGGATCATGTTGTCTGGGCGGGCTGGCGCGACCTGGCCAATCAGGACTTCGACCTGCCGGAGCTTCGGTTCACCGCAGGTCAGTACGAGGCCGAGGTCCTGCGAGCCGGAGAGGACCGCAGTTGGGAGTGGCCGGCAGGAGCGGTTGCGCGGCTGCTTGAGGCGGGGCTGAGGGGACGCGGGGACTGGCTCGTCAGGTGGGACTGCGAGTTGGAAGGCGTCTGGGCCTCCCGCAAGGAACCCGATCGAATCCACGTCGTCCTGAGGCATCCCCGTAACCGGGCCGATGCAGATCTGCCCTGGCTACAGTTCGGGATGACCCTCCCGATCTCCGCGGACGCCCCATCGGTCCAAGCCGAGCGCCTTGAAGCGCGGCTGACCGGAGGCGATCCCCGTGCCACCGCCGAGGTCTGGGGAGGTTCGCATGATGCCGAGCAACTGGGCTACCCATGGCCGCCGGTCGACCCGCTGTTCATGTGAACGGCAGGGCGAGGCGAGGTTGGGCCTTCCCCTGCCGTTGGACATCCACTCGCAACCGCCATCCCCATGGGGAAGCGTGACCGTGCGGGTGGGGAATTACGTGACGCTGATCATGTAGATCGTGGGGAAAAGCGTGACCGCTGACACCCCCTGTCCGGCTGTCGCACCGGTCGACAACAGCCGCCAGAGCGGGATCAGATCGAACTCCTGAAGCGGGTGTCGAGGCCCGATCCTCAGCCGACTACCAAGCCTTCCGACCACCATTGATACTCAATGGACCTTCAGCCCGTGGTTCGGGAGGAGGAGGCACGCGGCCAGCGCTGGCAGGTCTCGCTCTTGGCCATCGACGAAGCCCGGCCGTCGGTTAGGTCCCGGGCTGTTCCCGGGCCGCCCCCAGACAGAACCGGGGATGCAGCTGCGCTACAGAGCTGGGCACCTCGGATGCCGACCGCGCGTCCGTGACCCTAGCCGTAGTCACTGACAACGGCCTGCTCATGAGAAGCCAGTGGGCGTCAGCGCCGGGCCGTCTCTGGGCCGTCCGAGGCCGCTCGGCAGTGGCCGATGACGACCAACGACGGCCACCAGGCGCACGGGCCCATTGCCCCTGAGCAGGGAAAACCCAGCTCATCAAGATCCCCGGCAAGACCCTGGGCAAGAAGAAGCGAATCGAAGGGCCTCCTGCCCGCGAGGAACTCGCGGGCAGGAGGCCCTTCGATGTCCTGAGGCCACTGCTGGGCTATCAGACGGGGGACTTCTATCTCTGTCCCTGGCCGCCAGCACCCGGAGCCGCCAAAGGCTGTCGGGACGCGCCGTGTTCCGCGATTCGCGGACACGGTTTCCGCTCAGGGCCTCAGTCCGTGCTCGGTCGGCGGGTCGCGGGCGGGATGCTCTGGTCGTACTGGAAGACGTTGTGCGGGTCGTACTTCGCCTTGATCTTTCGCAGTCGGTCGAAGTTGGACCCCCAGTAGGCGGTCTCCCAGTCCTGCATGCCGATGTTCGGCACGTTGACGTAGGCGCCGTCCACGTAGGGGCGCAGTGCATGGCTGAATTCGGCGATCCAGGCCTGGGCCTGCGGGGTGAGCGGGTCGCAGACGCCCGGCTGGTCGGAACGGGTCCCCCAGCCGGCGCCGGGCTCGGAGTAGAAGATCGCGTCGCGGTGCGGGAACGCCGTGCCGCCGCGGGGGCTCCTCCTGACCGCCCCGCCGAACGCCTGGGTGAAGAAGTTGCTGTCGTCCGTCGGTGCGTCCTGCATGAACGAGGAGATCACGTCGATCGCCTTGCTCGGGAACGGCTTCCTGGTGAACTGCGAGTAGAACTTCCAGTTCGCGGGTTCCTGCTCTGTCGGGATCTGGAATCCCGAGTACACCTGGCCCCAGTTTCCTACCTGCACCGACACCTGGGGGCTGCCGACCGACAGGATCGGGGCCAGCAGCTTCTTCGCCTCCGCAGGTGTTCCTTCCGCGAGGACCGCGAACAGCAGGGTCTGGTTCCGGTGCACTTCGAGCTGGGTGCCGAGGCGGTCGTCGGCGTACGGCGCAGTGCGCTGCCAGGCGTCGAAGACCCTACGCAGGTCGCCGATTCCGTCCCACGTGGCCTGCACATACGTGACGCTCTTCAGCGGGGCCACTTTGTAGGTGAGTGAGGTGACGATCCCGAAGTTGCCGTTTCCCGCTCCACGCAGCGCCCAGAGCAGGTCCGAGTTGTTGTTCAGATCGGTCTTGATCACCTTGGCGCACTCGGCGCCTTCCGCGACGACGACCTCGGCGCCGATCAGGCTGTCGCAGGCCATGCCGAGCCAGCGGGTGAGGAAGCCGAAGCCGCCGCCGAGCGTCGCCCCGGCCAGGCCCACGCTGCCTTCGGTCCCTGTCGTCACCGCGAAGTTCTGCTTCGCGAGCGTGGTCACCGCTTCCAGCTGGCTGAGTCCGGCGCCGACCGTCGCGACACGAGCGGCGCTGTCGATGTGGACCGACTTCAGCTCGCTGATGTCGATCACGAGGCCGCTGTCGACGTTCGACCAGCCTTCAAGACTGTGGCGGCCGCTCCGGATCCGCAGCGCGACGCCGTTCTGCCGTGCCCACGTCAGGGCGTTGACCACGTCCTGGGTGTTCTGAGCAAAGACGATGACCAGCGGATAGTGAGAGAAGAGCTGGTCCCAGCCGAGGCGCGCGTCCGTGTACCCGGGGTCGTTGGGGCGGACGATGCGGCCGGTCAGCTTCGCCCGCGGACACTCCGCCCCGTACGCCTCGCTCACGGAGGCCGCGGTCACGGCACTCGCACCGGGGGCTTCGGCGGCCGCGACGCCCGGCACGACGACCGCGCCGGCACCGGCGACCGCCGTCGTCTTGAGCAGTCTGCGACGGGAAAAGTCGTTCATGGTCCGTGTCCTCCCGACCACCAGCGGGCGCAAATCAACCCTTTATGGACTATTCATGCGAAGCGGACGTTAGCAAGGGCGACCACGGTGGACTGTCTCGACACGCTCGCAACCACGACCGCGGCGCCTGACGCTGTAGGTCCGGCACGAGCCGGATGCGCCCGGCCGGTGATGCGACCGCCCAGGCCAGGCAACACCCTTCCGTTTCCGTCTCATTCAGCGGCGGCCGTGGGCGTTCAACCGAGATCCAGCGGCCCAGCAGGCGGGATGGTCGCACAGGCCTGAACGCAGGTGAACGGCTTCGCACGCGGCCCCGGCAGCCACCAACAGACGTGGGAAGCGTGCGCCTACCAGTGCATCCGTCGATGGCGGTGACGGCAGCGCTGACGGCAACGACGGCAGCGGTCAGCAGCCAGCCACGGCAGGCTGAGCGTCTCGTGCCCCCTGCGTACAGAACGGGGTGGCATCACCATGCGGATGATCAATCCCTGCACGTACGGTGGGAGCCGCAGGGGACCCGTCGATTCCCACCGGAGAACGTGATGACCACGCAGCCCGAGCAGCCGACGCGCGGAAGCGGCCAGGACGAGCCGGAAGCGGCACGCCGTATCGCCCAGCCGGCGAGCGCCGCTCTCGCGCTGGTCGCCCCGGATGCGCTGCCGGCCTTCGACGCCGAGCGCGCAGCCGCCCTGAAGCAGGCCCGCGAACAGGTGAACGCTGCGCCCATGCGTCGCTTCGTCGGACAGTGGGCCGTTCACGTCATTTCCACCGGCATCCCGACCGGAACCACCTCACGGCGGCCGTCTGATCGCAGCGGCCCGACAAGGGGTGTGGCGTCGGACCGAGCCGCCGCGACGGCCAGAAGTTCCGTCGCGGTGCGGCTGCCGTCGACCGGAACGGGCGTATCCATCAGCCAGGCGGCGGTGTCGGCCACCATCGTGGGCGGAATGACGAGCAGGGTGCGGAACCCGTCACGATAGGAGCAGAGCACCATCTCGTTCTGGTCGTGACCGGACACGAACCAACCCACGCCCACAATGTGCCCGCCGACGGCGATCTGGTGCGGGACGTCGGGCCACAGCTCAATCCCCAGAGTGACCCTGGTGATGCTGCCCACCCCGTCCATCGCTTCCAGCAGAACGGGCAGCTCGTCGGCGAGATTGTGGGAGTACGGCCACCAGGCCCCGTCGAATCCGCCCGGGACGGCTTCGTACGCTGCCCGGGACAGCCGGACCAACGGCAGTGGGGAAAGGCGCGTCGCGCTTGTCGCGAGATGATCGGCAGTCGGTTCCATGACGTGAACCTGCCTCCAGGCGCGATCTGAGCGGCCCGGCACAGTGGTTCACCGAAAACGGCGCCGGCAAGGCCACCGGCGCACGCAATGCCTTCGGCATCCCCACCCTACTCCCCAACGGACTCGCCCCTGTCCGGCATGCATGGCCCACAGACAGTACGCCACGATCACGTGCCACACGGGGAACACCAGGGGATGCAGACCCGGTGAGTCAGCCCTGCCAACAGGTCCGGCTGCCCCTCGCCGGCCCGCGACGAGGGGAACGAACATGTTTCTCAGCTCCGGTCGGACCTGAGCTGAGACACCGGCACGGTGTCCTTCGGGGCTGTCGGAGTGGCTCGGTGCTGCGGGCCGGACGCATCTGGCCGTACCTGGGGAGGTACAAGTCGCTCGCCGGTTCCTCGTCCTGGCTCCGGCCGCCGCACCCCCATCCGCCGTGCCACGCGCCGGCACAGTTGAAGCAGGGCGGTGTAGAAGCGGTCGGGGAGGAACACGGCGTCCGCAACGATCATCGCCCCGGAGAAGAGTGGTAGCCCCATGAGTACCGCGATACCGAGGTGCATGCTCAACAGCAGAGTCAGAACGGGGTACTTGAGCCTGCCGAAGAGCACGAAAGGAAAGGCGACCTGCAAGAGCACCGTCATGTAGCCGGCGATCGCGATGAGGATCGCGTAGTCGTCCGCGAGATGGGAGAGCGCGGGCCAGGGCTGGAACAGTTCGAGGTTCAGAACGTAATGGAGCGCGGTTCCGCCGCCCCAGGAGTCGCCCTGGACTTTGTAGAGTCCGGCTGAGCCGTAGAGGAAACAGACTTGTGCCGCGATGACGAAGACACCGCAGTTGTGCACAACCGTGGCCAGGACGACTCGGGCGTCCTGGAGTCGCTGTGAGCGGAAGCTCCTCGCCGGTTCCGGTGCGCTGCCCGCACGAGCCGTTCTGAGCCTGTCTCTGCGTGCGTCGAGAGACCAGCGCCGGCCGCACGCGGTGAAGACGAGGTAGACGGCCATCAAAAGGATCAGGTTGTCACCCCCATCCGTCATGAAGATCGCTCGCGCATGGAACGAGGTGACCACGACGGCGAAGAGGACGGACGTGACGCGGGTTCGCCAGCCCACCATGAAGAGCGCGGATGTGAGGAGTGCGATCGCGTAACAGAGTTCGAAGTAGACACGGCTGTCGGACAGGATCAGGATGCTGTTCCAGCCCGTTTGGTCGAACAGTTGGCTATAGCCCGGGAAGCCTTAATGCCGTCGGCTGCATACTACGCAGGAAATCTCACCCGCCCACAACCCGCCCAGCAGAGGAAGAGAAGTGATTACACGCTTTTGCCGCACCACACAACAAGGATGTTTAATTCATATCATTGATCATCCGATAAATCACCCGACGGGGAAGTCGTTACTTGACCCATATGGGGCAGAGTTGCCGCCCCAGCAATGCCGTACGCCCGCAAGTACCGCCGGTCCGGTGATCTCGCGAACCCGCTGCGGGAACGGCGTGGCGTACACCGGCACTGGACATGGCAGGCAAAGGCAATGTGAGGGAAGAAGAATGCGTCTCCACGCCTTCCAGGTGGGTTGATCACCGTCGCCTGTGGCGCTGCCGGTCATCGTCCTCGGCCTTTCGGGGGAGAGAAGGCCGGCTCTGGCGCGTTTCCCACCCCTCCGGGGCATCCCTCATTGGAACGAAAAGGAGACACGATGCCGCTCTATCTATCGAGGTTCAGCTACACGCCGGAGACTTGGGCGAGGCTGATCGGCCACCCCGAGGACCGCGCAAAGGCCGCTCAGTCGTACATCGAGTCCGTCGGTGGGAAACTCCATGGCTTCTGGTACGCCTTCGGCACGCATGACGGTTACAACCTGTGGGAAGCCCCCGACAACGTGTCCATGTCCGCGGTCGCGCTGGCGATCAGTGGAGGCGGCGCGCTCAGCTCGTTCGAGACGACTGTTCTCCTGACCGTCGGTGAGACAGCCGAGGCCCTGCGCAAAGCCGAGCGGGTCAAGTACCGGGCTCCTGGCTCGTAGCGGTACGAGATCACTCACGGCAACCGGGGTCAAGCCTCAGGCTTGCGGTGCGGCAGAGAAGTGCGGCGACCGGGCAACCGCCACCCGCCCGAGCGCGCCCGCACAACCGTGGAAAGTGCCCTCCGCTCGGACCGACGGAACCCCTCGCCGCCGTTCCGCCCTGGAGCCGCCGTTCCGCCCTGGAGCCGCCGTTCCGCTGGGACGCGGGCACTGATTTTCCCGTGGTGCGGCGCACTGGCGGGGGACTCGGCGAGGGCAGCGGCGTGCCGGTGCATCCTGGTGCGGCCGGATGAGCGGCCTCTCTCGGGTGCCGGTGCTCAGGACGGCGAGTCCTGGTGACCGCCTCGGCGCAGGGCGCGGGTGCACCAGCCGATGATCGCGGCGTTGACCAGCGCCCCGAGAACGACGGCCGCGACGAGCATCACGGCGCCGTCCGGCAGTACGAGCAGCAGCACGAGGCTGGCCGGGGCGGCGGCGAGGAGTGGGATGACGCCCGCCATGGACTCGCCCGAGCTGTCGCCCGCGGCCGCCACGAACGCCCACACGAGCAGGACGGCACAGACCACGAGGTAGACGAGGCCGACGACGCCGACAGCCCCGCGCAGACGGCGGGAGACGGATCGGCCGGAACCGGTACTGGTCACGGGGATGGACTCCTTGGTTGCGTTGCGGTGCTCAGAGGTGGGTGCCGGATGGGTTCGGGCGGGCGAGGCCGAGGTCGTACGCGAGGATCGTCGCCTGTACGCGGTCCCGCAGCCCGAGTTTGCGGAGCAGCGCGTTCACGTGGGACTTCACGGTGCCTACGGTGATGCCGAGTTGCTCGGCGATCTCCGCGTTGGTGAGGCCGGACGCGACCAGGGTGAGGACGCCCCGTTGGCTGCCGGTCAGGCTGTCCAGCTCGGGGGAGCTGCCGACCGGGACCGCGGTGCCCGGTCCTGAAGCGTAGTGGCCGATGAGGCGGCGGGTCGCGGACGGGGCGAGCACGCTCTCGCCGGCCGCCACCACCCGGATGCCCTGCAGCAGTTCGGAGGGGCGTACGTCCTTGAGGAGGAAACCCGAGGCGCCGGCGCGCAGCGCGTCGAAGACGTACGCGTCGAGGTCGAAGGTGGTCAGGACGAGGACACGGGGCGCGTCCTGCCGGCCGGTGATGATGCGGGTGGCGGCGATGCCGTCCAGTACGGGCATGCGTACGTCCATGACCACCACGTCGGGTGCCAGCTCTTCGGCGAGCCGTACCGCTTCGGCGCCGTCGGCGGCGTCGCCGACGACCGTCATGTCCTCCTCGGCGTCGATCACGGCGGCGAACCCCGCCCGTACGATGCCCTGGTCGTCGACGACCAGCACGCTGAGGCTCATCGTTCCCTCTCCTCGTTGTCCGGCGCGCCTGCGAGTGGCAGCCCGAGGCGGACGGTGCCCTGCGGGCCGGTTGTCAGGGTCCCGCCGAGTGCCGAGACCCGCGTGATCAGCCGTTCCCGTACGCCGGGGTCGGCGGCGCGGGGCACCCCGGTGACCGTGAGCGTCAAGTTACCGTCGCCTGAATCGAGTTCGAGCACCGCCGGCTCCTCGCCGACGGCCGCGAGCACGGTCTCGGCGGCGCGGTAGGCGGCCAGGTCGACGGCGGTGGGCAGCCGTTCCGGTACGCGGTCGGTCAGCCGTATCTCGACATCACGGCCGGTGGCCCGGAGCTGGTGGGCGAGCAGGTCGAGCGCCTGGAGGGTGGGCTGCGGCCGCAGTTCGGGCCCTGCCTCGCCCTCCCGCACCGTGTCGAGCAGGGCGCGCATCGCGGCCAGGGCCTCGCGGGCGCGTTCGGCGGTCACGTCGAGCCGGCCCGCCTCCGCCTCCGCGACCATGTCGGCGGTACGGGAGAGGACGGTGGTCTCCAGCCCGGCGGCGATCCTGCGGCGCTCGGCCCACGCGTCCCGTACGGCCTCCTCGGTCCAGGAGGCGAGGCGTTCCTCCCGCGTGCCCCGGGCAGCCCGGTCGCGCCGCCCGTGCAGGGCTCCGGCCCAGCGGGCCGCGCCGACCGCCAGGGACGCCGCGGCCGTCGTCCCCGCGACGACCGCCCAGACAGGGACTGTCGTGCCCCGGTCCAGGACGGCTGCTGTCGCGGCTGCCGCGTGCGCCGCCACGGCGGCGACAATCAGGACCGGCAGGACCGGCAGGAGCAGGCGCGGGCGGTTGCCGGCAGCGGACGGACCGGCGGCCGGACCGGTGGCCGGACCGGCAGCGGACGGACCGGCGGCGGTGCGGGCCGGCAGGAGCAGGCGCGGGCGGTTGCCGGCGAGGAGCGGACCGGCTGTCGTACCGGCGGCGTCCGCAGCAAGCGCCGCGCAGGTGGCCAGCAGGCTCAGCGCGGGGGGCAGGACCACCGGACCGGTGTAGTCGCCCGTGGCCATCGCCAGCGGCCAGAGCAGGGCCAGACCGAACAGGATCCCATGGGACGCACGGGGCGCACGGCGCAGCCACAGCAGTGCGACCGCCTGCGCCGCGACCAGCAGCGCGAAGAGCACGCCCGCGGACACCCGCGTACCGCTCGGTGTGTCCTCCGCCCGGATGACCAGCACCGGGAGCAGCGGCTGCACGACCAGGCCGACGGCGGCCGTCAGCTGCGCCAGGCGATAGCTCGGCGGAACGGACCGTTCCACCGGGGCTGCGGTCCGGCCGGGCAGGACCGCGCGCACCTCCCAACCGCCCCCCGCTGTCGGGCCAGTGGTGAGGGTGCCGCCGGCCTCCCGAGCCCGCGACCTCAGGAAGCCCTGGCCGCGACCGCCGCCGAGCCCCGCACCGTGCACCGCGGCACCGGCCGGCGGTGCCGCGCTCGTCACCACGACGTCCGTTCGGGTGTCGCCGTACCGGACTCGCACCCTCGTATCCGCACCGGGGGCGTGCCGTGCCACGTTGGTCAGCGCCTCGCGCACGATGCCGTACGCCGCCTCCGCGACGGCGCCGTCCGGCAGGGAGTCGATCTCGCATTCCACCCGCTGGTCCAGGCGCCGGAAACCCGCGACCAGGTCCAGCAGCCGCTTCTCCGGCGACGGCAGGTCCTCGCGGGAGGGCGCCGGCGCCCGTACCGCGCCGAGCGCCCGGGTGACCTCCCGGCCGGTCTCGACCGCGAACTCCAGTGCCTCCTGGACAAGTTCGGGACGGCGGTCGCGCAGCCCGAGGGCCGCCCCCGCCGTGACCACCACGGCCGTCAGATGGTGGGCGCTGACGTCGTGCAACTCCCGTTCCATGCGGCGCCGCTCGGCCGCCGGGAGCCGGTGGCGCTCGGACTCGGCCCGGCTCAGCAGCTGTTCGGCCGCCTTCCGCGCGCGACGGGCCCGCCGTACGAGGAGACCGGCGCCGCACGCTGCGGCGTACAGCACCGAGGTCAGGACGAGGTCGAGGCCGTTGCGGTCGCTGAGCCCGTGCAGGCTGATGCCCTGCAGCAGTTGCCAGACGGCAAGCGCCACCACGCACAACACGGCGGTGAAGGCGTCGCGTTCGATCGCCGCGGTGAACAGGGCCAGTGCGACACCCGCGGTGCCGAGTACCGCCATCGCCCCGGCGGGCAGCGGCCCGGCACCCAGCGCACAGGCGGCGGCGACCACGACGAGGGTGGCCACCGGGCGGACACGGCGGAGGGCGAGTGCGGCCGTCACCACTCCGGCGACCAGGGCCGCCACGAGAAGGGCGGACGCGGGCGGGACGGCCCCGCGCACCAGCGCCGCCCCGGGCCACACCACGGCCTGGGCGCAGATCAGCAGGACCGGGAGCAGCCGGTCGTCGGTTCGGTTCATGACGTAGCAAGGCTATGGCCGCAGGTCAGCGGCCCGGCTCCGGCTGGAGGCGGATTCCGGTCTCTTACCTGGGTTGCAGAGGCTCTACCTGCGGTTCGACGCGCCGTTCGTCCCGCAGCACGAGGACGGCGCCATGCCCCGGCCATAGGCTCGATCACATCGAGAACGCGGTCGACCACCGCTTCTACGACCACTCACAAAGCCGGTACCACGAGCGGTTCTTCCACGCTTTCCGCGTATCCGGCTCTCAACGAACTCAGGGGGATCTCCCATGTCCAAGCGCATTCTCTTCTCCTCGCTCATCGGCGCCGTCGCCCTCGGCGGAGTGGCCGCCGGCGGTATCGCCCTGGCCTCGGCCCCCACGGAGCCGACTCTGGAGAACGGCTCGACCCGCTACGTGGCTCCGTCCGACGGCAGCGCGGGCTCGTTCACCTACACCGCGGACGTGAGTGACGACTCGGGCATCCGGGGCCTCAAGGTGCTTGTGTGGCCCGCGAGTTCGAAGCTCGACCCGACCGAGGCGGAGCTTCGCTCGGTGGACAGCGCCAAGTGCCGGAGCACCTCCGACGAGACCACCCGCTGCACCTACACGCTGAAGGTCACGAAGCAGGAGGCGGCCGAACTGGCCGAGGGCACCTGGTATGTCTCGGCACTGGCGACGGCCGAGGACGGGGACACGACGTTCGTGCCCCACGCCGCCGCCTTCGACGTCACACGCTGACCCGCCGGTCGAACCCCCAGGTCGGGCCTGGGGGCATGACCGGTCACGGCGCGGCCCGATCCGGTCGTTCGCCCGCTGCTGGTGCCGCGGCAGGAGGTGCTGTCACGGAACACCGAAGTTCCGCAGTCGAAGTCGAAGTTGCGCTCGGTGTCGTCGATGGCGATGTTGTCCGACGACGGCTTGGCGGCACTCTCTCATGCATGCGCAGGGCCCCGGCCGTGCCAGGCCGGGGCCCTGCGTCTCGTGTTGCGTGCTACTGCACGTCGACGTAGTCGCCGGGGGCGGAGACGGCCGGGGTGGTCGTCGTTCCGGAGAAGCGGCAGCGCCGGTAGCCGTCGGTCGAGGCGGTGACCGTGGTCTCGAGGGCGCCGCTGGACGACGACGTTGGCCGTCTGGCTCGGCATGACGCGAACCCGTCAGCGGACACCATGGGACCGCTCAGCCAGAAGACCGGCGCCGGGCCTTGTTGTCCGATTCGCGTCCTGGGCGCTCCGCTCGGCCACCCACCCGTCCGCCCTGCCCGGAGGGGACCGCGCGCCGGGCTCGCCCCACCGTCTGACTGCCCATGAACGCAGGTGAACGCCTCCGCACGGCACCCAGGCATCCACCGGCAGAAGAGAGCGCGTTGCGGTCCTGTCAGTGGGCGGCTGTAGCGTCCGCACATGGCAGTCAGACCATCCGCCACGTGGCGGGACGAGGTGTCAGCCAACACCTCCGCGGAGCTCTACACGCCGGCGATGCTGGAGGCCACCGACACCGCCCTGACCGCGTACGAAGAAGAGGTGCGTTCCCTCGGTGAGGCGTCGGACGAGCGCATCCTCGCTGCCGTCGAGCGAGTGGTGGAGCAGCTCAACATCATCGACGCCGAGCACGGCGCGTTCTGCACCATCGAACGCGAGGAGCTGTGCGAGTACGTGGACCAAGTGCTCACGGAGCAGGACATCGACGTCTCAGGTCTCCTCGCTCGCCAAGACATGGAGGAGCTCACCGAGCGGTGGCGCGACTGGTAGACCGGTCCGCGCCCGTGCCGGATGCGTGCCGCAAGTAGTGGGCAAAATCGTCCTCGCGGCAGACGCCGACGGGTTCAGATCCTGGCACGTCGCTCGCTCACGCTCGCTGAGGACGGCACCCCGGACGGAACTCAACTGCTGCCGCTCGGCATCCGAGTGCTGATGGATCAGTGGACCGCAGACCTCACGCTTCGGACCGGAACGATTCCCGCCGCCGGACGTCCGATCACGATGCGCACGGAGGGTCGCTCACCGCCGCTGGTCGACGAGGCCGGACTGCCAGGCCCATGCGGCGATCTCGACGCGGTTGCGGGCGAAGAGCTTGGTCTGCACGTTGCCGAGGTGTGTCTTCACCGTGCCCACCGAGATGGACAGCTCGGTGGCGATCTCCGCGTTGGTGAGCCCTGTGGCCACCAGCCGCACCACCTCCGTCTCGCGCGCCGACAGCTCGGGGTGCCGTCCATCACGGCGCCCGGGCGGGGGGACGCCGTCCGACAGCCTTCGCAGGAGACGGACGGTGATGGACGGGCTGACCAGAGCCTCCCCGGAGGCCGCCGCTCTGATCGCCTCGACCAGCAGCGCGGGTCCGGAGTCCTTGACGAGGAAGCCGCATGCGCCGTCGCGCAGCGCCCGGTGTACGTACTCGTCGTCGTCGAACGTCGTGACCACGACGACCTTCGGCGGGTTCACCAATCCGGGGCGGGTCAGCCTGCGCAGCGCCTCCAGTCCGTCCAGCCTGGGCATGCGGATGTCCATCAGCACCACGTCCGGCCTGCACCGTTCGGCCAGTTCGACCGCCTGCACGCCGTCCACCGCCTCCCCGACGACCTCCAAGTCGTCCTCGGCGGCCAGGATCATCCCGAAACCGGTGCGGACCATCGCCTGGTCGTCCGCGATCAGCACACGGATCGTCATGCGGCATCCCCCACCGGCAGTGTCGCCTTGATGCTCCAGCCCCCGGACGCCTCGGGGCCCGCCTGGACCCTCCCGCCGATCACGCTCACCCGTTCTGCCAGTCCCCGCAGGCCGAAGCCCCCGCCCAGGGCACGGCCCAGCGCGTGGCGCGACCGTCCGTCGTCGCCCACCTCCACCGTGACCCGGTCGCCCGACCGGACCAGACGCACGTCCACCTCGGTGAAGTCGCGGGAATGCTTGCGTACGTTGGTCAGCGCCTCCATCACCACCCGGTGCACGGTGGTCGTCACCTCCACCGGCAGATCGTCGAACACGCCCTCCATCCGCAGCCTCGCCCGGCCGCCGCCGCCGACCGAGGCGAACCCCTCCACCAAGGCGCGGACTTCGTCGATGCCCGCGAGCGGCGCGCGTACGGCGCGCTCCCCGTCCGGGTCCGCGTCGTCGCGCAGCATCCCGACCATGGCGCGCATGGACTTGAGCGCCTCCGTCCCCGCCTGCTCGATCCGCTCCAGTGCGGGCAGCACCAGGTGAGGCTTCCTGGCCGCGATCGTGCGGGCTCCCTGTGCCTGTACGACGATGCCGGTCACGTGGTGGGCGACGAAGTCGTGCAGGTCCCTGGCGAACTCGGCGCGCTGCTCCAGCCGTACGGTGGCATCCCGCCGCCGCCTGTCCGCCGCGACCATGCGTACGGTCAGGCCGACGCCCAGCGCCGCCGTCGCCGCCAGGGTGAAGAAGAACGCCACGACGACGCTGGTCTCCTTCACCCCGGCGGCCAGTGGCCGCAGGACGATCGACGCCATCAGCGCCGGTGCCGTCACCGCCGCCCACACGGGCGCCGCACGCCGGGCTACGAGCGTCAGCAGTCCCAGGAGCGCCGCCGGTTCGGCGAGCCCGTACGGGTCCGCGGGAGCGGTGTCCGTCGGCCCGGCGGGCAGTACGTAGCCGGCGTGGACGACGTGGACGGCGACCGTGGTGCTCAGCGACGCCACCACCGCGGCACAGGCCGACGCGTGCAGCCCCCTGGGGCCGAGCCGGGACGAGACGAGGAGAGCGGCGACCGCCAGCAGGGCGCATCCGTGTTTGAGTGCGCCGACCGCGGCGCCGTGGAACATGCCGTAGCTGTAGTCGGACAGTCCGAGGCCGAGCAGCAGCGCCGCCGCCGCGGGCCACACCACGGCGCCCGGCCGGGGCCATCGCCAAGACCTCATGGCGGTGAGCGTAGCCCGAAGGGGGCCGGAGGAGATCGGCCGAAAGTCGCAGTGGGCGGCGAAGGTTCTGTCTTTGGGGAGATCCGCTGTCACGGCGCGGCGGACGAGAGTGGCACCGCCGCCCGGACGACGGGGGCGCCTGTCCGTCACAGCGAGGAGCATGCCCATGGGCGACATCGACTTCGAGATCGGTTCCGCGACCGTGCTGGGACCGCTGCTGACCGTGTACTGCCTCGTACTGGCCGTACGCGCGGCACGGAGGAGGCCCGGGTGGGCCGGGAAGCAGGCCGTGACCCGCCTGACCGCCGCCTTCTACCTCGCGGGTGTGCTGAGCCTCACGGTCTTTCCGGTCGTCGTGAGCTACGGCAGGTATGCGAACCAGGTGCCGTGGTACGAGCTGGTCCAGCCCATTCCCCTGCTCGTCGTCGACTTCAGCTTCGTGCCCAACGTGGTCATGCTGGTCCCGTTCGGGATGCTGGTTCCGCTGGTCTCCCGGAAGGGCTCCTCTCTGAAGCGGGTCACCGTGCAGGCGGCGCTGGTCAGCGCGTCGATCGAGGTGACGCAGTGCCTCATGTACGTCCTGTTCAACAACGGCCGGTCGGTGGACGTCAACGACTTCATCGCCAACACGCTGGGCGGAGCGCTCGGTTACCTGATCATCCGGACGGTGCTCCGCGGCGCGGCGGCGGCGCGGGAGCTGCGTGCCTTCGCCCTGCCGGGCTCCGCGGCGGAGGGACCGCGGGAGCGGGTCGGCGCGCCCGCCCGGTGACCGGGCGAGGAGCCGGCCCGGTTCGCGGGCCGGCCCACGGACCCTCGCTCTCTCGCCCCGAACCGAGCGGTGGACGTCTCCTCCTGGCCCGGGGGACGTCAGCCTGGCATTCCCGTCACCGGGAGCCGTGCCCTGCGGAATAGTCGGGACATGGCATCAGCGTCCAGCGTCACCGAACGCCGCCGTGCCGAGTCGTCCCGGCGCCCTCCGGCCGTCTTGGAACCATCAGCGTGATGGAGCGGACAGGGCCCTGTGCCGTGGAGCGGGAGCTCGGGGCGGGCGGCATGGGCACCGTGTACCTGGCCCGCTCTCGAGGCGGCCGGGCTGTCGCCGTCAAGGTGGCCCGGCCCGAACTGGTCGCCGGCCGTGCAGTTCTGCACGGGGACCAGGGCGAGCCTCACGAGATCTGTTTTTGGGGCCACTCGGGCGACTGAACCGCAGCCGGCCGGTGACGACGAGTCACGGCGTGCAAGCAGCGGCCGGCCCACGGAGCCGACTCAGCCGTGCTTGTCGGACGACGGTGCGTGACGCCTCGATCCCGACGGCGTCGGCCCCCCGGCTCTCCATTCTCGGGGTTCCTGAGCCGAAAGCAGCGAAGGACCGACTTCGTACCGACGTCCGGGTGCCGGGAGACGGAGACCGCGATGAGCGTTGGGCACGGATCAAGAGGAAGTCCGAGCGCCTGGTGAAGGCGGGCAGGCCCGCCTCGGTGGTTCACCGGGCACCGGCATTGCGATACCGGCTCGAGCAGCGCCGCGTCGGGCAATGGAACGCGAGAAGCCCGGCACGGTGGTGTCAGCCACTGTGCCGGGCTCGCCACGCTCATACGGTGCGGACGGGTGCGGAAGGCGCGACCCGCATCCGGGTCAGCGGAGCATTCCGCCGCCGAACTGCGGGTAGCCGGAGGTCGAAAGGCCTGCGGAAGAGGCTCCGAAGCCGACGGCGCTCCTGGTGATCACGCCCGATGACGAGCCGCGCAGACTCCACAGGGCGCCGTCGCCGCCGTTCTCCCCATCGCCCCCGACGGACAGGTCCGCGTAGTGGTCCCCGTTGAGGTCGGAGAGCCGTACGGACGAACCGAAATGGTCGTTGTCCTCGTTGGCACCGGGGACCCCGGCAGTGTCCTGGTGGAACACCTCGGCGTCGGAGACGGACAGCCCGGCGGACGTGCCGCGGAACACCGTGACGCTGCCGGTGAGGGTGGCTGAACCGATGCTCTCGTAGTCCGCGGACACGGCCGCGTCGGCGAACCCGTCTCCGTCGATGTCGCCGAGGGAGACGGCGTAGCCGAAGTAGTCGCTCGTCTCGTCGGCTCCGGGGACCCCCGGGGTGTCCTGGTCGATGCTCTGCACCGCGTCGCTGCGGATGCCCGCGCTGCCGCCGAAATAGGTGGTGATGGAGCCACCCAGGTCATCGGGGTCGCCCCCCTCGGTGCCGCCCCACCAGCCACTGGTGACCACGTCGTCGCAGCCGTCCCCGTTGATGTCGCCGACGGCTGCCCGCTTGTGGCTTTCGAGCACGTCCTGGAAGGCCAGACCCGAGGCGGAGCCCAGGTACACGAGGGTGGCGTCGTACATGTGCGACGAGTCCGGGTAGTACGTGCCGTTCGCGATCACGTCGTCGGAGCCGTCGCCGTTCACGTCACCCGAGAGGAGCGAGTCGGCGCCGTGGCCGGTACCGCTCTGCAGGGGTGTGGTGAGCTTGTACCGGGAGGCGGCACCGGACGACTTGGTGAAACCGCCCTTGTGGACCCAGATGTCCTTGCCCGAGCTGCCCACGGCGAGGTCGGCCTTGCCGTCGCCGCTGAAGTCGCCTACGGCCAGCGACTGTCCGAACCAGTCGTGCCCGGACCGGTTGGGGTCGCCGATGGTCCGGGCGCCGGAGAGACCCGAGGCACTTCCCCAGATCACGACGGCGGTTCCGCCGTTGGCGTCGTCCCCGACGTCTTCTCCCGGGGCCCCGACAACGAGATCGGCGTAGCCGTCGTTGTTGAGATCACCGGAGGCGAGAGCACTGCCGAAAAGGTCTTTGTACTCGGCGGTGCCGGGGATCCCGTGCGAGTCCTGGGTGATCACCTTGCGGTTGGACGCGCTGATCCCGGACGGCGAGCCGTAGTTGACGACCACGGATCCGGCGTACTTCACGCCGCCCACGGTGGCAGCTTCGGCGGACGTGACGAGGTCCCTGTACCCGTCGCCGTTGAAGTCGTCCGCGTACTCGGCTGTGACCGCGGTAGCCGGGGCGGCCGCCAAAGTGAAGAGGCCGCCTGCGAGTGCTGCCGCGGTCGCGGTGGCCAGGGTGATGCGGAGGGGGCGTCTGATGTTCATATGCCTTCCGGCTCAAGGCCGTGAGGACGGCCCTGCGGAGAGGGCCGAGGTTCACGGGCAGGCGGGGGTGAGAGGCCGCGAGTGAGACCATTGGTTCCAGCCCGTACGACACTCGCAGGACATCAGGGGTTGTACCGGGCTTCAGGGAGTCTTCACGATCGGTGAACGAGTCGAGGCCGTGGGACGGAAGAATCGCCCCACGGGCCGTACGGACCGCCGTCCGCCTCGCCGTGTGAGTCGTACAACCTCGCGGGGTGTTCAGGGGTCGACCCTTACGCCACCACCGTCCGGACACCGCGCCGACTCCCGGTGAACGCATGGCGGCCGGCACCCCGCACACCAAGGAGGAACCCTTGCGCAGACGCGCACTCGCTCTCGCGCTGGCCACGGCCACGGCCACCGCCGCCACGAGCCTGCTCGCCTCCCCGGTCGCGGGCGCGGCTTCCGCCCGCGTCCCCGCCGTCCCGTACGACTTCGACGGCGACGGCCACCGGGACCTCGCCGTCGGTGTGCCGGGCGGCGGTACCGGCGGCTATGTCAGCGTTGTTCCCGGCTCCGCCGACGGCCCTGCCACGGCCGAGAAGTTCCGGATCAGCCAGGCGAGTTCCGGCGTGTCCGGCACCGACGAGAAGGGTGACGCCTTCGGTACCGAGCCCGTCTCCGCGGATCTGAACGAGGACGGCTACGCCGACCTGGTGGTCGGCGTCCCGGGCGAGGACCGGGCAGGCGACTTCGCGCCCGGCCGGGTCGTCATCCTGTGGGGGTCAGGCTCGGCCGTCCCCTTCACCCGGTCCACCAGTGTCACGTCCTCCACCACGGAGGAGGCCGGCGGACTCGGTGTCTCCCTGGCCGACGTCAACGGCGACGGCAGGCTGGACATCGTCACCGCCGACAACGGCGACGAGGCCGACAAGATCTCCGTCGCTCCCGGCCCCTTCGCCCCCGGCGCCGCCCCCGCCAAGCTCGCCCGGGTCGAGATCGTCCCGCACTTCACCCACCTCTGGGACATGGCCACCGGCGACTTCGACGGTGACGGCTACGACGACCTGGTCTACAGCAGCAGCCCGTACGAGGTCGGCGCCCGGATCGTCATGATGCGCGGGACGCCGAGCGGCCTGGTGGAGACGGACAGTTGGTACCAGGAGGCGGGCGGCAGGCAGTTCGCCGCCGGCGACCTCGACGCGGACGGCTACGACGACCTCGTCGCCGGCGGCGCCTTCGACGTGGCCGACCCGTGGGACGAGGAATGGCAGGGCAGATACCCGGTCGCGAAGGACCCGGGCGGGACCGTCCGCATCATGTACGGGAGCCCGGCCGGCCCCGCGGGCACCCGCGCGCCCGTCGATGTGCACCAGTCGACCGCCGGCGTGCCCGGCGCGTCCGAGCTGGGCGACGAGTTCGGCGGCGCGCTCGCCATCGGCGACGCGGACGGCGACCGCCGCCCCGACCTGGCCGTCGGCGCTCCCGGCGAGGACCTGGGCAGCGACGGCGGCGGCGCCGACGCCGGGGCCGTCACCGTCCTGTACGGGACCCCGCAGGGCCCGGACACCCAGCGTGCCCGCGTCTTCCACCAGGGCTCCCCGTCGGTCCCCGGTGCGTGCGAGACCGGTGACGCCTTCGGCGCGCAGCTGCAGTTGTCGGACCTTACCCGTGACGGCCGCGCCGAACTGCTCGCCGCCGCGCCCGGTGAGAACGCGGACTCCGGCGGGGTCTGGTCGCTGCCGGGCAGCACCACCGGCACCACCGGCACCGGCTCCGTGGCGCTCACCCCGGGCAAGCTGGGCCTGCCCTCCCCCGCCAGCGCCCTGCGCTACGGCCGGCACCTCGGCAACTGAGCCTGCCCCCGTCGGACCCGGCCGCGTAGCCCCCGGCGTCGCCGACGTGCCGGACCGGGCTCCGCCGGCGGTGCCCGGCCGACGCCTGCCGGCTGTGGCCCCCGTGTGGCCGGACGCTCCGGCAGCGCGCCCGCAGACGCGGGCACGCGCCCAGGGCCGAGTGGACACCGCCGACAGGAAAGACACGGAGCTGTGACGCGGATCACGGGAACCCGCGGATGCCGGCCGGACAGCTCACTGGGGTGAGCATCGATATACGAACCCGGGTGCGGGCCGGGGAGCCGAGCGCGTTCGCCGAGCTTTACGAGACGTACGCCACCGCGGTTTACAACCATGCTTTCCGGCTGACGGCGGACTGGTCGGCGGCCGAGGACGTCATGGCGACGACCTTCATGGAGGCCTGGCGGCTGCACGGCAAGGTTGACGCCGAAGGCGGCTCCCTGCGCCCCTGGCTGCTGGGCATCGCCACCAATGTGGCGCGCAATCAGTACCGCAGCAACCGCCGCTACAAGGCCGCGGCCGCCGCCGCGGCACAGGCCCCGACGACGGCGCCCGATCACGCCGACGACGTGGCCGGCCGCCTCGACGACCAGCGGCGCATGGCAGCGGTCCTGACCGCTCTGTCCTCCATGCGCAGGGCCGAGCGCGAGGTACTGACCCTGTGCCTGTTCGAAGGCCTCGAGTACAGCCAGGCCGCTCGGGTCCTCGGCATCCCCATCGGCACGGTGCGCTCCAGGATGTCCCGGGCCCGGGTGAAGCTGCGGCGCCTGGCCACGACGGAGCTGGCCGGTTTCAGGGACGGCGGTGTCAAGGAGGGCGGGAGCAGGAACGGCGGCGGCACGAACGGCGGCGAGGACGACGGTGGCAGACGGGAACTCCGGCCGCGCGGCCGACAGGTAATACCGCACAACGCCAATCCGGTCCGGCCCGCACAGAAAGGAAACGCATGAACACCACCCCGCGTCGCTCCGGCCCCGCCGATTGGGAGGAGAGCGCGCCTCTACTGCCTGTGCCCGTGCGTCCCTTGCCCGCGGACCGGCATCAGTTCCACAAGGAGAACCTCATGTCCCGGATTCACCAGGACCGCGCGGCAGGTACGCACACCGGCACCGCCAGGAGCACCCGGTTCAGGCTGCCGCGTCCGGCCATCACCCTGCCGGCCATGGCCTGCGCACTGGCCGGAGCCGTCGTCGCGGGAGTGACGATGACCGGTGGACCGGCCGACCCGGGTTCCGGCCTGGCCACGGGGCCGGTGCTGACCACGCAGATCGGTACCGCCACCAGCAAGGGCGTGCCCCAGCTCCTCGACCAGATCGCGCTGGCGTCCGCCGGGGAGGACCACCCCGCCGTCAAGCCGGGGCAGTACGTCTACGTCGAGTCCATGACGGCCGACACACACATCAGGACCGACGGTGACAAGTCCACCGTGGTCAGCGAGAAACTGCACAAGCGCCAGGTGTGGCACTCCCCCGACGGCACCAAGGGCTGGCTCATCGACCCCACGGTGAACGACAGCCCCGAAGGGGAGACGCTGAGCCTGCCCGACGAGCAGGGCAATCCCTTCGAGGCGAGCCTCAACGGCCCGTCGTACAACTACCTGACCACACTGCCCACCGACCCGGACGTTCTCCTGCGCAAGATCTACAAGGAGACGGAGGGCATGGGAAACGGCCCTGACCAGCAGGCATTCACGACCATCGGCGACCTGCTCGGCGAGAGCTACCCGCCGGCCGAACTGTCTTCGGCACTGTTCAAGACGGCGGCGAAGATTCCCGGAGTCGTCGTCGTCAAGGACGCCGTGGACGCCGTCGGCCGGCACGGGGTGGCGGTCGCACGGCTGGACGAGACCAGCGGCCAGCGCGAGGAATGGATCTTCGACAAGAAGACCCGTGTCTTCCTCGGCAAGCGCGTCGTCCAGGTGAACAACGTGAAGGGCGAGGACAACCTGATCAAGCCCGGGACCGTGGCCTTCACCAGCGCCGTCCTCAAGCGGGCCATCGTCGACGACATCAAGCACGACTCCTCGCAGGCCGGCTGACCACCCGCGCCCGGCAGTGCGGCGGCCCTGACGCGGGCCCGGCGCCCCCGACGGGAGCGCCGGGCCCGCGTACGCCGCAGCGGGGCCCGCCGACCCGCCGACCCATGTGCCCGGCGAGGACAAGGCCGGGGCCGGGGGCGGACGGACGGTCCGCCCGCGCCGCCCGCGCGGTGCGGTACACCCGTTCGCAGTAATCCTTTCCCCCGTCGGGAAGATCGGCCGAGCGGCAATGCGGCGTTCGCCGCTTCCCCCGGCGCGGCATTTCCTTCGACGTGCCGGTCCAGGACCGCACCCGTGAGCAGTCCTGGAATACGGCAGCGGACCCGGGTCCCGCCGTCAGGGGAATCAGGGACGGAGAATCCTCGCTCCGTCTCCTTTCCTTTTCCCGTGCGCGCTCTGCGCCAAGTCATGGTCGAGATGCGGTACCTGCGCCACGACATGACGATGACCGGTAAGAGCGGGATGAGGCCTGCGGGAGCAGGCGGCGCATTCCGCTGAGTCGCACGCCGAAAGAGGAGAACATGACGGCAACGTCGGAAACCCCCACCCGCGAACAGCGCCCCGGAACCGAGGAGGAGACGGAGGCCGGCATAGGGCCGCTCCTGCTCGCCGCGCTGCTCTCCCGTCGTGAGGAGAGCGGCGGTGAAAGCATGATCGAGCACCCGCTGCTGCTCGCCGCCCTGGCGCGCCGTCGTGAGGAGGGTGGCGGCGAAAGCCTCATCCAGCACCCGCTGCTGCTCGCCGCCCTGATGCGCCGCCGCGAGGAGCGCGGCGGAGAAGGCATGATCCAGCACCCGCTCCTCCTCGCGGCCCTCATGCGCCGCCGGGAAGAGCGCGGCGGAGAAAGCCTCATCGAAAACCCGCTCCTGCTCGCCGCCCTGATGCGCCGCTGAAAGTGAGCGACGGGTCCGGGCGTCCTCGTATCGTCGCCGCCCGGACCGCGTCAGGTCTCCGCTGAGCGATCGCCTCGTTGAGCTCGCGAGGCACATCTTCCATCTGCTCGGGATCCCGTCCCCCGACGCTTTACCGGCGGCGGGGGACGGGATCCCGGACCGAAGACCAAAGACTTGAGGAAAGCACAATGGCAGCTGAGTCAGGCGATGAAGCGGAGCGGGATCCGGTGGAATCCTTCATCGATGAAGTATTCGAGGAAATGGTGCGGGAGGCAGGCCTTTCCCAAAGCACGGGCCTGAAGTTCAGCAAGGACCCGCTGACGGCCGCTCTGGTCGAAACGGCTGTGGCCTCGCTGTCGAATCCGGCGCCCTCCAAGACGTCGGAGCTGGAGAGGGTCCTGTTCGCGAAGGCTCTCGCAACGGCTCTGGCGGAATCCCTCGCACCCGCGCTGGCAGAGGCCCTGGCCGCGGAAATGATGAAGGTCCTGAATCAGCACGCGAGCTCCGGGTCCGAGTCCGGCGGCCGGGGCAGGACCGCCTCGACCGCGCAACGCCCGAAGTAGCCCTGCTCACGGCTGCGGGCGGTCCGGGAGCGCGCCGGGACCGGACCGCCGCGAGGGCCGGACCGCCGCCAGGCCCCGTGCCACCAGGGCCCGGTGCCGACGGGTCCCGGTGCCGCCAGGGCCCGGTGCCGGCGGGATCCGGTGCCGGCGGGACCTGGCGGGAGGGCAGGGGCGTCAGACCAGCTCCGGGCGGTGCCACTGCTCGCCCAGCACGTGGTGTGCCAGGAAGCCCAGCACCGTGGCGTACCACAGGCGGACGTTGTTCGGCTTGAGGATCCAGTGCCCCTCGTCCGGGAAGTAGAGGAACTTCGCGGGCACCTCGAACCGCGTCAGGTCGTTCCACAGCGCCAGGGCTTCACCGATCGGTACGCGGTAGTCCTTGTCGCCGTGTATCACCAGCATGGGTGTGGTGATCTTCGCGGCCCTCAGGTGCGGGGACTCGCGCTCGTACCGCTCCGTGCGTACCAGCGGGTCGCCCTGGCGCCGCATCCAGAAGGCCGGTACGTCCGTCACCCCCGCGAAGCTGTACAGGTTCCACAGACTCGCGTGAGTGACGATCGCCTTGAAGCGGTCGGTCCGGGTGGCGATCCAGTTGGCCATGTATCCGCCGTACGAGCCGCCCATCATCGCCGTACGCTCGCCGTCGAGGTCCTGCCGCAGGAGCGCGGCGTCGGTCAGCGCCATCACGTCCTCGTACGGTGCTCCGCCCCAGTGGGCCCAGCCGCGCTCGTGCATCCGCTGCCCGTAGCCGGTGGACAGCGCCGGGTCCGGCAGCAGGACGGCGTAGCCGGCGGCCGCGGCCACCCAGGGGTTCCACCGCCAGTGCCAGGCGTTCCAGCTGGTCTGCGGGCCGCCGTGCACCCACAGCAGCAGTGGTGCCGGGGTCTCGGCGCGTGCCTCGCGCGGCAGCACCAGCCAGGCGCGCAGCGCCGTCCCGTCCTCGGCGGTGGCGTGCACCTCGGTGACGGTTCCGGGCAATGCTCCGACCTGGCCCGGGCACGGCAGCGGCACCGGGTGCCGGCCGGGCGGCGCGGCGTCCAGGCGTACGGGCGTGGGCGGGCTGTCCACGGCCGAGCGCAGCGCGTACAGGGTGCCGCCGTCCGGGCTCACGACCACGTCGGTGTACGCGCCGGACGCGGTGATCCTGACCAGCTCACCACTGCCGGTGGAAAGCCGGAAGACGGGCGCGTGCCCGGCCACGTCGGCGGTGAAGTAGACCACCGGCGTGCCGTCCTCGCCCGGCACGGGGGAGACCACCGGCGCGCCCGGCCACTGGTCGAATCCGGGCAGCAGATCCCGCCCGGGGTCCTGGTCGTCGGTTGCGTCCGCCAGCCACAGCGTGACGTCACCGGGGTCGTCCCAGCCGGTCCGGCGCTCGCGGGTGCAGACCAGATGCCGGCCGTCGGGGGTGAAGGCGGGAGCGGCGAACCAGGCGTCGGGCGACTCCAGCACCCGCAGTTGCTTGCCCGTGGCGGCGTCCGCCACCACGATCGCGGCGCGGATCTCGTCGGGGAGAGTGCCCGCGGCTGCTCCGTAGGCGACCAGCGAGCCGTCGGGAGAGACCGCGATCCCCTCGTAGGCGGAGATCCGGCGCGTTCCGCAGTCCACCGCGGCGGGGGCGGGCTGCCCGGCGGCGGCGTCCGGGACGCTGAACACCCGCGGGATGCCGGGACCGAGGTCGTGGTCCCAGAACCGCACCGGCGCGGACTCGTGGAGTATGGCCGAGACCTTGGCCTTCCGGCGGGCCTCGCGCAGCCCGGCGTCCTGTTCCGCGTCGGCCGCGCCGGGCAGCAGCGAGGCCGCCAGCGCGATCCGGGGCGACCCGGCGGCGGTCGCGTACTCGTCGATCCCGCCGGGCCTCGCCAGCATCTGCGACGCCTCGCCGCCACCCGCCGGCAGGCTCCACAGCGCCGCTTCCCGCTTGTCCTCCTCGCCCTCACCGGGGTCGGCGACCGGCCGGGAGGAGAGGAAGAGGAGGGTGCCGTCGTGCAGGAACCGGGGGGCGGACTCACCGCGGCCGGAGCGGGTGAGCCGCCGGGCCGGACGTTCGCCGGACGGGTCCACCTCCCACAGGGCGCCGATGAACCTGGTGCGGTCGGTGGACAGTTCCTGAACCACCGTCACAAGGCGGTTTCCGTCGGGGGAGAGGGCCAGCGAGGAGATCCGGGGCAGCGCGACGAACGCCGCCAGGTCGTGGAAGGCAGTCGACTCGGGCATGGGGCTCATCCTGGCCCTGACCTGGAAACCGCACCAGTGAGTCCCGGCAGCCGCCGACCGGAATCGGCCTGATGCCGACGCCGACGCCGATGCCTCGCCGACCCGCGGGCCGGTCGTCAGCGCTCTTGCCGGGCCGGCGCGGCGTGTGCGGGACGGGAGAGCAGGATGTAGTCGCCGTCCCTGCCCGTACGGCGGTAACCCGCGCCCTCGTAGAGGCGAAGTGCCGGGTTGTCACGGTGGACGCCGAGGGCGAGGGCCTTGTGGCCGGCGGCACGGGCCTGTTGCGCGAAGGCGTCGAGGAGGCGGCGGCCGAACCCACGGCGCCGCAGCTCCGGCACTACGTGTATGCCGACCAGCGTTGCCGTGTCACCCGTGGGCATCCACATCACCGAGCCGCCCGGCACGGCTCCGGGTCGGGGTCGGGGTCCTCGGCCTTGGGCCAGGGGCCGGGCTCCGGCTCCGGCTCCGGATCCGGCTCCGGCTCCGGCTCCGGCTCCGGCTCCGGCTCCGGCTCCGGCTCCGGCTCCGGCTCCGGGTTCGGCTTCGGCTTCGGCTTCGGCTTCGGCTTCGGCTTCGGCTTCGGCTTCGGCTTCGAGGATGAGGGTCCGGTCCAGACAGGACACCCACAGTTCCAGGTTTCGGTCGATCGCTTCCGTCCATGCCGCCTCGTGGGCAGGCTCGGTGGAGCGCATGTAGGCGCGTTCGCACCGGAGAATGAACGGCAGGTCCGACGGCAGTGCGGGACGCAGGGTCCCCTTCGCCGCTCGGTCGGGGCCCGGTGGCCCGGAGTCGGTGGGCATGAACCGGCACACTAGACGCTCCGCCCGGAGTCCGGCGCGTTCGCTTCACCCGCGGTCCGTGGTGGCTGGTCGCGCCCACGCGGCGGAGCCGCGCGCCGTCACGGCCCCGTACCCCGTCGTGGGACGCCGGAGCCGGTCAGTGGGCGGCCGGCCAGCCGACGCCGACGGCGCAGGTGCGGCCCGCGACGGTGAGGGCGGCCCCTCTGCGGCGGCGCAGCCGACCGCTCCACGCAACGGGCTTTGGCCGTAGCCGAATTCGCCGCTGTGGCGGATCAGTCACGCGAGCCAGGCAAGTCTCATCGCGCTCTCCTCCAGTCGCCGCCGGGCAGTGAGATCTCGGTAACCCCAACGCAACGAAACACCCAGGAAACACCCGGGTGCCCGTTACGAAACGTACGCCCGTCAGCCTCGCAGACGCCCGCACCGCATGGCGCCCCGAGGAGGGACTTCCTCTTGACCCCCGAGACCCTGGCCGCGGCAGGCCTCGACACAGGCGATACCGCCTGGCTGCTCGCCGCCACCGCGCTGGTCCTGCTGATGACCCCCGGACTCGCCCTGTTCTACGGGGGCATGGTCCGTACGAAGAGCGTCCTCAACATGCTGATGATGAGCTTCGTCTCGATCGCGCTGGTCACCGTCGTCTGGCTCGTCGCCGGCTATTCCCTGGCCTTCGGCGACGACGTGTTCGCCGGCCTGGTCGGCGGCCCGGATCACCTGGGCATGGCGGGCATCGGCCCCGGCACGCTCACCGGCAGCGTCCCGACCCTGCTGTTCACCACTTTCCAGCTCACCTTCGCGATCATCACCGCGGCCCTGATCAGCGGCGCCGTCGCCGATCGTACGAAGTTCGCCGCATGGCTGGTCTTCGTGCCGGTGTGGACCATGTTCGTATACGTTCCCGTGGCCCACTGGGTGTGGGGGCCCGGCGGCTGGATCGCCCACTCACTCGGCGCCCTCGACTTCGCCGGCGGCCTGGTGGTGGAGATCGCCTCCGGGGCGTCCGGCCTGGCCCTCGCCCTCGTGGTGGGTCCGCGCATCGGCTTCAAGAGGGACGCGATGCGCCCGCACAACCTCCCGATGGTGATGCTCGGCGCCGGCCTGCTGTGGTTCGGCTGGCTGGGCTTCAACGGCGGCTCCGCGCTCGGCGCCAACGGCCTGGCGGCGGCCTCGCTCCTCAACACCCTCGTCGCCGGATGCACCGGGCTGCTCGGCTGGCTCTTCGTCGAGCAGCGGCGCGACGGCCACCCCACCACCTTCGGTGCGGCGTCGGGCGCGGTCGCCGGCCTGGTGGCGATCACGCCCGCGTGCGGCACCGTCGGCATCCCGGGCGCGGCCGTGGTCGGACTCGCGGCCGGCGTCGTCTGCTCGTACGCGGTCGCGTGGAAGTTCCGCTTCGGCTACGACGACTCGCTGGACGTGGTCGGCGTCCACTTCGCCGGGGGCATCATCGGGACGCTGCTGATCGGCCTGTTCGCGACGAAGGCGATGACCGGCGGGAAGGAGGGACTCCTCTACGGCGGCGGGCCCGGCCAGCTCGCCCGGCAGGCCGTCGCCGTGGTCGCCGTGGCGGCGTACACCTTCCTCGTGACGTACGGGATCGCCAAGGCGATCGACCGGCTGATGGGCCTGCGGGCCTCCGCGGAGGAGGAGCTCACCGGCCTGGACCAGACTGTGCACGCGGAGAGTGCCTACGATCACGGCGTGCTGGGTCATGCGGCGCCGCAGACCCCGGCCCTCTCAACGCCTCTCTCGAAGGACAGGAGCCGCGTCACATGAAGCTCATCACCGCGATCGTCAAGCCGTACCGCCTTGACGAGGTGAAGACGGCGCTGCAGGAACTCGGTGTGCACGGGCTGACCGTCACCGAGGCCAGCGGATACGGGCGCCAGCACGGGCACACCGAGGTGTACCGGGGGGCGGAGTACCGGGTCGACCTGGTGCCCAAGGTCCGCATAGAGGTCGTCGTCGCCGACGCGGACGCGGAGGCAGTCGTCGACGCGGTGGTGCGCGCCGCCCGGACCGGCAAGATCGGCGACGGCAAGGTGTGGGCGGTGCCCGTGGACACGGTGGTGCGGGTCCGCACGGGCGAGAGGGGCCCGGACGCGCTGTAACGCGGCGTCCCCGCACCGCGCTCGCCCACTTCACGGCAAGGCTCCAGGTCACCGACCTGGAGCCTTGCCGTTTCTCCGCTCCGTCGAAGCGCCTCGGGACGGCGGCCCACCACACGCCGGCCCGCTCCCGGTTCCGAAGAGCACTCCCATGCGCGCCCCCCGTCGCCACTCCCCGGCCGCGGTTCGGCCGCGGTTCGGCCGGCGCCCGGTCCCGGTCGGCGTCTCGTCGACGCCCCGCCCACGCCCGGTACGGGGCCTCGGACGAGGACCGGGGTGCGGGAGGGTCAGAGGCCGGCCTGGTCGAGGGCGCTCTGGAGCGACTGCCGGTAGCCGGCGCTGGTGTACGTGGCGCCGGACACGGTGTCGATGTCGGCGCTCTGCGCGGCGAGTGTCTCCTGGTTGAGCTCGGGGACGGCGGTGGAGGAGATCTCACTGCTCCTCGGCGAGGAGGAGGGGGACTGAACGGCGGTTGCACCGGTGATCCTGCCGCCGGTGACGGTGATCCGGACCTGGACCGGGCCGTACTTCGTCTGGGCAGTCGCGCCGGTGACGGTGCGGGTGGTGGGCGCCGCCGACGTGGTCCTCGGGGC
>NZ_JAAAXQ010000260.1 GCF_009916105.1 Streptomyces sp. GC420
GTCCCGGCACCGGGGGCGCCGGGACGGCCGCCTCACGAGGTGCCGGTCTACGCCGGGGCCGCGCCCGCGTTGTCGTCCTCGTCGTCGGGAAGTTTGCAGACCCGTTCCAGGAAGATCGCCGCGGCGACGACGCCCATGCCGGCGATGACGGAGAACCCGGCGTAGATGGCCTGGTCGCGGCGTGTCGGCACGTCGAGGGACTCCAGCAGGTGGACGGCCGTGCCGGCGTACATGCCGCTCACGAGGGAGGCGACGAGGGCGCTCGCCTGGCCGAAGACGAGGGCGCGGGCCGCCATCAGCGGCTCGACGCCCTTCGCGCCGGGGCGGCGCTCGCGCTGCGCCTTGAGCCGGGAGCGCAGCGACAGCGCGGTCGCCAGCAGGATGACGGCGATCACCGCCAGCACGATGGGCGCGGCCAGCGGGACGCTCGGCAGCGTCCCGAGGGACGACCACAGCCGTGCGCCGGCCCAGGACAGCACACCGGCCGCCAGGAACAGCCCGACGAGCGTCCTGATGCGCAGCTGCTTCACCGTCTTCCTCTTCTCCGTGCGTGCGGGTCGTGTCCGTGTGCGGGCGGCCGTCGGCCGCGGCCGACGGCCGGTCACGCACTAGAGCGTAACGACTACTCGGGCAGGCGGAGTTCCAGGTCGGGGCGGGGCACGACGCCCTCGCGGGACATCCCGGACAGCAGCTCGGCGATCGGCCCCCGGCCGGGGAGCAGCGCCTCGGGCTCCACGTCGTACCAGGGGACCAGGACGAACGCTCGCTCGTGGGCCCGCGGGTGCGGAAGGGTCAGGACGGGGTCGTCGGAGACCACGTCGGCGTAGGAGACGATGTCCACGTCGATGGTGCGCGGGCCCCAGCGCTCCTCGCGCACCCGGTGGAAGGCCTCCTCGATGGCGTGGGCCCGCTCCAGCAGTGAGTCGGGCGGCAGGGTCGTCTTCACGGCCGCGACCGCGTTGAAGTACGAGGGCTGGGAGCCCGGCTCGACGCCCCACGGCTCCGTCTCGTACACGGGGGAGACCGCCTTGACGCG
Organism: Streptomyces sp. GC420; assembly: GCF_009916105.1. Lineage (GTDB taxonomy): Bacteria > Actinomycetota > Actinomycetes > Streptomycetales > Streptomycetaceae > Streptomyces. The sequence continues at coordinate 1,037 of NZ_JAAAXQ010000260.1, forward strand.
GACGCCCGGGGTGTCCTCCAGCGCGTCGATCGCGCCCTGGAGGGTCTCCAGCCGGTTGCCGAGGTTGCTGCCGAGCGAGATCACGGCGCGTTTGGGGTTGGACAGCGTCACATCGGCCGCGTCGACCTGCTCCACCACGGAGGTGGGCACGGGCTGCACGGTCGGGTCGCTCTGCGTGTGGGCGGGCCTCATGCGCGGCTCCGGGTGATGGTCACGGTCACGTCGTCGAAGGGCACCGTGATCGGGGCGTCCGGCTTGTGCACGCACACCTCGACCTCCTGCACGGGCCCGTGTTTGAGGCACTGCTGCGCGATCCGCTCGGCCAGCGTCTCGATGAGGTCCACCGGCTCGCCCTGCACCACGTCCACGACCTCCTCGGCGATCACGCCGTAGTGCACGGTCTTCGCCAGGTCGTCCTCGGCCGCGGCGGGGCGGGTGTCCAGCCCGAGCACCAGATCCACGACGAAGGTCTGGCCCTCCTCGCGCTCCCGGGGGAACACCCCGTGGTGCCCGCGGGCCCTGAGGCCACGCAGCGCGACACGATCCACGCGAATCACTCCTGCTGTCGTAGGTCATGGGTGCGTGCGCCGCAGGCGAACGGCGCGGACGGCACACGAACCGCTGTCGAATCTACCCGCGCCCACTGACAGGACCCGCACGCGGAGCCCCGCCGGTTGCGCCGGACCCCCGGGCGGACCGCCGGATGGTCCGTACGGTGGCCGGTGGTGGCAGCGCCCCTACCCCGCCGGTCCCTCTCCCAATCCCCTACCCGGTCAGGCGGGCTCGTCCTCGTCCGGCTCGTCCTCGTCCGACTCGGTCAGCACGGGGGAGCCGTGGTGGGACCAGAGCTTCCAGCCCTCCGGTGTGCGGCGGAACACATTCGTGGCGACGACGAGCTGGCCCACGAGAGGCCCCAGCTCGTTGCCGTCCTCGGCCGGACCGCCGCTGAGGATGTTCTCGGTGCAGGTGACGATCGCGGTGTCCGCGCCGACGTTCACCTTGACGTCGGTGAGGAAGAACTGGATGTAGTCGGTGTTCGCCATGATCAGGGCGTACGAGCGCAGCACCTCGCCCCGGCCGGCGAGCACCGGCCAGCCGGGGTGGACACAACTGATCTCCTCGTCGAGCCAGAGCCGGGACATCTCCTCGAAGTCGCCGCGTTCCATCGCCTCGTAGAACGCGGTGTTGGCCAGCTCCACCTGCTCGATGTCCGTACGGGCGGTGCTCATGCGGCGCCCTCCACCGCTCGCGCGACACGGACGGCGTCCGCCGTGGCGCGTACCTCGTGCACCCTGACCGCCCAGGCGCCCTCGTGGGCGGCGATCGCGGAGACGGCGGCGGTGGCGGCGTCCCGCTCGCGGGCGGGCGGCGGCTCGCCGCCGGGCCCGGCCAGCACCCGGCCGAGGAACCTCTTGCGGGAGGCCGCGACCAGCACCGGGTGACCGAGGGCGCGCAGCTCGGCGAGGTGCGCGAGCAGCGCCAGGTCGTGATCGGCCTGCTTGGCGAAGCCCAGGCCGGGGTCCAGGACGATCCGGCCGGGGGCGACGCCGCCCTCGACGACGGCCTCGGCGCGGGCGCGCAGCTCGGCGACGACCTCGGCGACCACGTCCCCGTACACGGCCCGGCTGTTCATGTCCGCGCTGAAGCCCCGCCAGTGCATGACCACGAACGGAACGCCGGCGGCGGCGACCACCGGGACCATGGCGGGGTCGGCGAGCCCGCCGCTCACGTCGTTGACGAGCGCGGCGCCCGCGGCCACGGCCCGTTCGGCGACCGAGGCGCGCATCGTGTCGACGGAGACGACGACGCCCTCGGAGGCCAGCCCGCGCACCACGGGCACCACCCGGCGCAGCTCCTCCGCCTCGTCCACCCGGCTGGCGCCCGGCCGGGTGGACTCACCGCCGACGTCGACCAGATCAGCGCCCTCGGCCACGAGATCGAGGCCGCGCTTGACGGCGGCGGTCGTGTCGAACCAGCGACCGCCGTCCGAGAACGAATCGGGCGTCACGTTGACGACACCCATGACCGCACACCGGTCCCATTCCGGCAGCCCGTCCACCCGGCCACGTCCGCGCAAGGTACTCATGCGCCCAGCCTAGGCCGCCCAGGGGCGTCTTCAGGCCGTGCGGGCGCGTGGCGGGGCGGGGGCGCGGGCGCCCCGGCGCGTCAGGCGGCCCGCGCCCCGCGTTCGGTCGCCGCCGTCCCGGCCGGGACGAGGTGCGCGCAGGGCGCCTGCCGCGGGGCCAGGACACGCCGCGGCAGCAGCCGGGCGAGCGGGCGGGGGAGGAGGGGACCGACGAAGCCCTCCGCCCGCATCGCGGCCAGGCCGATGCGCGGCAGGTCGCGGGTGGAGCGGAAGACGACGAAGCGCGGTTCCCAGCGGGGCCGGAACTTCGCGTTGAACCTGTACAGCGACTCGATCCGGAACCAGCGGGACAGGAAGACCAGCAGCCCCCGCCAGGCGCGCGGCACGGGGCCCGCGCCCAGCCGCTCGCCGCGCGCCAGTGCCGAGCGGAACATCGCGGAAGTTCAGCGAGACCCGGGTGACGCCGAGCCGCGGCGTGGCCTGCAGGGCGGCGGCGATCAGCAGTTCGTTCAGAATGGATGAGCGCAGCCTGACGGACGGCCGGCCCGCCTCCGGCGGATCCCCCTCCGGCGGACGGGCGGCGGGCGAGCCCGCCCCGGGCCGGCGCGACGGCGGCGGGTGAGCCTCAGCGGCTCACGCTCTCCACGGTCACCTCGGCGCGCCTGAGGTCCCGCGCGTCCGCGGCGGTCGAACGGCGCAGCGCCTCGTGCAGTCCGGCCGGGGTGAGCACGCCGAGGAAGCGCTCCCCGTCGAGCACCGCGACCCAGCCCGCGTCGTGCTGGAGCATCGTCGAGAACGCCTGCTTGAGGGAGGAGCCGACGGGAAGCCACGCCTCCATCCTGCGCGCGTGCTCGCGAACCGTCCCCGCGCGGGCGGTGTGCTCCGCGGAGATCCAGCCGTGCAGCCCGCCCTCGCCGTCGAGCACCACAGCCCAGCGCGCGTCCCGCGAGCGGAGTTCCGCCGCCGCGCCGGTCAGCGGGTCGTCGAGACGGACGACGGGCGGCTGCTCGAGGTCACCGGGCTCGATGGGGGTGACCGACAGCCGTTTCAGCCCTCGGTCCGCGCCGACGAAGTCCGCGACGTACGGGGATGCGGGTGCGCCCAGCACCGTCGCGGGAGTGTCGAACTGCTCGATGGTGCCCTGTCCGTAGACGGCGATCCGGTCGCCGAGGCGGACCGCCTCCTCGATGTCGTGGGTGACGAACAGGACGGTCTTGCGGACCTGTTCCTGGAGCCTCAGGAACTCGTTCTGCAGGCGCTCCCGTACGACGGGGTCCACCGCGCCGAACGGCTCGTCCATCAGCAGCACGGGCGGATCGGCGGCCAGGGCCCTGGCCACCCCGACGCGCTGGCGCTGGCCGCCGGAGAGCTGATCGGGGTAGCGGTGGCCGAAGACGGCGGGGTCCAGGCCGACCAGGTCGAGGAGTTCGGCGGCGCGGGCGCGGGCCTTGGCGCGGCGTACCCCGAGAAGGTGCGGAACGGTCGCCGTGTTGTCGAGAACGGTGCGGTGCGGGAAGAGACCGACCTGCTGGATGACGTATCCGATCCGGCGGCGCAGGGCGACGGGATCGACGGCGGCTATGTCCTCGCCGTCGAGGAATATCCGCCCGCTCGTCGGCTCGACGAGCCGGTTCACCATCTTCATCGTGGTCGTCTTGCCGCACCCGGAAGGGCCGACGAGCGTGACCAGTTCGCCCTCGGCGACCTCGAACGACAGGTCGTCGACGGCGGCCTCGCCGTCCGCGTACCGCTTGGTGACGTGCTCGAATCGGATCATGGGACCTCATTGTGGGCGCTCGGCGCGGGGGCCTCGTGAAGGACATGTTGCCGCGATGTGGCGACCCTCGGCGATTGTCGGCGCCCCGGGTTAGTGTCGGAAGTGGCCGGCCGCTGCGCGCTCTTACCGGGCGCTGCCGGGTCTTGCCAGGGGGAGGTGGGTGCATTGCGCTGGGCGGCCGAGGCCGCCGCCGGACGGCTGCGGGAGAACTGTCTGACGGCGAACGAGTGGGTCTGCGGCGAGTACGTCCGCTCCCGCAGCCAGGAGTTGACCGACGCGACCCTCCAGCACATCGGCATCACGGCGGCGTCCGTGGCCGCCGGAGTGCTGGTCGCCCTCCCCCTCGCCCTGCTCGCGCGCAGCCGCCGCGGACTGGCCGCACCGGTGCTCGGGCTGACCACGGTGCTCTACACCGTCCCCTCGCTCGCGATGTTCTCGCTGCTGCTCCCGGTGTTCGGGCTCTCCGTGGCCGTCGTGATCACCGGGCTCGTGCTGTACTCCCTGACGATCCTGGTGCGGAACGTCCTGGCCGGCCTCCAGGCCGTTCCCGCCGACGTGCTGGAGGCCGCCCGCGGAATGGGATACGGACCGGTGCGGTTGCTGTTCGAAGTGGAACTCCCGCTGGCCCTGCCCGCCCTGCTCGCAGGGGTGCGCATCACGACGGTCTCCACGATCGCCCTCACGACGGTCGGCTCGATCGTCGGCTACGGCGGTCTCGGCAACCTCATCGGGGACGCGATAGCCACCCAGTTCAAGGCCCAGGTGCTCACGGCCTCCGTGCTGTGCGTGACGCTGGCGGTCCTGGCCGATCTGCTGCTGCTCGGCGTGCAGCGCCGGCTCACCCCCTGGAACCGGATACGCGCGGCCCGCACCGGCCCGCCGCGCGGGCTCCGGGCGGCGACGACGGCGAAGGCGGGCTGAGCGCGGTGGAGGCGATCACGGGGGCCTGGACCTGGCTCACCACCGGCTCCAACTGGGAGGGGGAGAGCGGGGTGTGGCACCGGCTCGCCGAGCACCTGTGGTTCAGCGGTGTGAGCCTGGGCCTGGCCTGCGCCGTGGGGCTGCCCGTCGCGCTGTATCTCGGGCACATCGGAAAGGGCGGCGCGCTCGCGGTCAACATCTCCAACGTGGGCCGCGCGATCCCCACCTTCGCCGTACTGGCCCTGCTCGTCACCACACCGCTGCGCAGCCGGGGCGACGTCCCGACGATCATCGCGCTGGTGCTGTTCGCCGTCCCGCCCCTGCTGACCAATGTGTATGTGGGGATGCGCGAGGTGGACCGGTCGGTGGTGGAGGCCGCCCGCGGCATGGGGATGTCCGGCGGACAGGTGTTCCGCCAGGTGGAGCTGCCCCTCGCCCACCCGATGATCATGACGGGCCTGCGCTCGGCGGCCGTCCAGATCATCGCCACCGCCACCCTGGCCGCCATGGTCGGCGAGGGCGGCCTCGGCCGCATCATCACCGCGGGCTTCAACACGTACGACACCGCGCAGGTGGTGGCCGGGGCGGCCCTGGTCGCCGCACTGGCCCTCCTGGTGGAGGCGGTGCTGGCCGTCGCCGGCCGGGTCCTCGACCCCGGCCGCGGGCGTCGCGTCCGCCGCCCCTCTTCGACCACGTCCCTGGAAGGTGAACGCCCATGAACGGCAGAACCCACCGGCCCCGTACGCCGCGCACGGCGGGAGCGGTCCTCGCGGCCGTCGCCCTGGCCTCCGCACTGACCGCCTGCGGCGGCGACAGCCTGGAGGACGAGGGCGGTGGCGGGAACGGCGGAGCGAACAAGGGCGAACTCGTCATCGGCTCCGCGGGCTTCACCGAGGCCAAGGTCCTCGCCGAGCTCTACCGGCAGATCCTCGGCGACGCCGGGTACGACACCTCCGTGAAGGAGGTCGAAAGCCGCGAGCTGTATGAACCCTCCCTGGAGAAGGGCCAGATAGACGTCGTCCCGGAATACGCGGCGACGCTCGCCGAATTCCTGAATGCCAAGGTGAACGGCCCCGACGCACCGGAGAAGAACCCGGTCGCCTCCAGCGATGCCGACGCCACCGTCGCCGCGCTGGAGAAGCTCGCGGAACCGCGCGGACTGAAGGTCCTGCCCGCGGGAGAGGCCGTCGACCAGAACGCCTTCGCCGTCAGCAGGGAATACGCCGAGAAGAACAGCCTCAAGACGCTCTCCGATCTCGGCGAGTCCGGACTCCGGGTCAGGATCGCCGCGGGCGACGAGTGCGAGATACGCCCCTTCTGCAAACCGGGACTCGAGAAGACGTACGGAATCGAGATCACCGGCATCGACCCCAAGGGCGTCGGCACGCCACAGGCCAAGCAGGCGGTGAAGGACGGCGAGGACCAACTCGTCCTCACGACGACGACGGACGCCACTCTGGACAGCTTCGGACTCGTCCTGCTGGAGGACGACAAGAAGCTCCAGAATGCCGACAACATCCTTCCGGTGGTGAACGCCAAGGACGCGGGCGACCAGGAAATCGCCGATGTCCTGGCAAGGTTGACAAAGGCCCTGACGACGCAGGATCTGGTCGAACTCAACCGCAAGGCGGACGCCGAGCACGCCAGGCCTGCCGATGTCGCGAAGGAATTCCTCCGGGCCCGGGGACTCGTCGGCGACTGACCGGCACACCGCTCCCGAGCGCACCGGAAGCGGCTTTCGGCGGATACAGGTCACCTCCCGGGAACAGATTGCCGGGCGGGTCCCCACGCACCCTCCGGGCACGGTAAGTTTCGGGCCATGCCACGTGGACGTCACCGCCATTCCCCGCCTTTGCACAGGCTGCTTCCACCCGCCACGATCGCGGGCGCAGCGGGTGTCTGCGCCGGTGGCGCACTACTGGTGTCCGATCCCTCGCTGCTCCGCGTCCTGGTCGCCGTGGCAGCGGCCCAGGCCGTGGCCGCCGCCCTCCTCATGCGTGACTGGGACCGCAAGGCCGGCAAGCAGGTCGCCGACCTGACGCGGGCCCGGATCAGCGACGAGTGGCGCGCCGAGGAGCGCATCGCGGAGCTCGAGGGTGACCTGGAGGAGGCCCGCGAACTGCGCGCCCGCCTCGACGCGAAGCTGCGCGCCAAGCGCGTCGAGCTGGCCGGTCTGCGCGGTGAACACGCCGCCCTGCTGCGCCGCTACGCGACCGCGGAGACCGAGCGGGCCAGCGCCCTCGAAGGACGCCGGCTGCTCGCGCTGGAAGCGGCCTCCCCGGAGAAGGACGCCCAGGAGGTGCCCGCCGGCGGGTCCCCCACCGCCTCGCTCTACGTTCAGGCCAACGCCGCCCTCAAGAACCTCGCCCGCAATGCCGCGGCCCAGGAGGGCAAGCGCGTCGTCGAGCAGGCGCGCCGCCGCGATCTCGCGGAGCGCGCGGCCGAAGGGGCTGAGGAGCCCGCGGGGAAGCACGCGGCGGCCGCCGGTCGTGAGCACCTCACCCGTCCGGCCGCCACTCCCGCCGCCCGCGAGCACCTCGACGTCCCCGTCGCCGCGGCGATCGTCCCGTACGCCGTGAAGACCCACCGCCCCGCTTCCCGCGCCGAGGGCAACTTCGACTTCTTCGGCACGAAGAAGGCCGCCAAGACGAACCAGTCGGGCCCGGCCGAGCTGGAGCGGGCGCACAACGAGGACCTGGCCGACGTCGTCGGTCCCGAGGCCCTCGCGGTGCACAAGGCCGAGGCCGACGCGGACGGTTTCAAGTCCGCCCCGGCGGGCGGCACCCAGCGCGCGGTGGGCCAGGTCGTCGACCTGACCGAGCACGACGAGACCGAGGTGCTCAACGTGGTGCGCCTGCGCAGCGCCATCTCCTAGCCGCGAGGCCGAAGGACCGGAGGGCCCCTGCCGGTGAAGGCAGGGGCCCTCGCGCGTCACGGCGGCCGCCGCCGCGCGGAGCTGTCCACAGCCTGTGGACGAGCGGCGGGCGGCCGCGTGGGACCGGGGACCCGGGGCTACTTGTCGATGTCGCCCACGACGAAGAACAGCGAGCCCAGGATCGCCACCATGTCCGCGACCAGGGTGCCCGGCAGCAGCTCCGTCAGCGCCTGGATGTTGTTGTACGAGGCGGAGCGCAGCTTGAGGCGGTACGGGGTCTTCTCGCCCTTGGAGACGAGGTAGTAGCCGTTGATGCCGAGCGGGTTCTCGGTCCAGGCGTAGGTGTGGCCCTCGGGGGCCTTCAGGACCTTGGGGAGGCGCTGGTTGACCGGGCCGGGCGGGAGTTCGCCGAGCCGGTCGAGGCAGGCGTCGGCGAGGTCCAGGGCGTTGTGGGTCTGGGCGAGCAGGACCTCGAAGCGGGCCAGGCAGTCGCCCTCGGCGCGGGTGACGACCTCGAGGGTGTCCTGGAGTTCGCCGTAGGCGAGGTACGGCTCGTCGCGGCGCAGGTCGAAGTCGACACCGGAGGCGCGGGCGATGGGGCCGGAGACCCCGTAGGCGTGGACCGCCTCGGCGGACAGGACGCCGACGCCCCGGGTGCGGCCGCGGAAGATCTCGTTGCCGAGGACCAGGTCGTCGTACACGCCCATCCGGGAGCGGACCTCCGCGACCGCCGCGCGGGCGCGGCCCTGCCAGCCGAGCGGCAGGTCCTCCTTGAGCCCGCCGACCCGGTTGAACATGTAGTGCATCCGGCCGCCGGAGACCTCCTCCATGACGCGCTGCAGGTCCTCCCGCTCCCGGAACGCGTAGAAGATCGGCGTGATCCCGCCGAGCTCCAGGGGGTAGGAGCCGAGGAACATCAGGTGGTTCAGGACCCGGTTCAGCTCGGCGAGGAGGGTACGGGTCCACACCGCGCGCTCCGGGACCTCCATGCCCAGCATCCGCTCCACGGCCAGCACGACGCCCAGTTCGTTGGAGAACGCCGAGAGCCAGTCGTGGCGGTTGGCCAGCATGATGATCTGCCGGTAGTCGCGGGCCTCGAACAGCTTCTCCGCGCCGCGGTGCATGTAGCCGACGACCGGGTCCGCCTCGGCGATCCGCTCGCCGTCCAGGACGAGGCGGAGGCGGAGCACGCCGTGCGTGGAGGGGTGCTGCGGGCCGATGTTCAGCACCATGTCGGTGCTCTCCGCGGCGCCGCCGATGCCGACCATGGTCTCCGTGGTCTCCGTCATGGTGACAGTGTCGCAGCCTAGGCTGGGCCCATGGATACGGGGACCGAGGAGGGGGAGCCCGTCCGGGCCGGCGAGCCGGAGTGGACCGGGCTACCGGGCCGGCTGCTGACGATGCGCAGGCTGCTGCTCGCGACGTGGATGCTGGGACTGGCGCTGGGCCTCGGGCTGCTGCTCGGCCTGCTCGCGGGCCCGGTGTGGGCGCTGTTCTCGCTGCTGCCGCTCGCCGCGCTGGCGTGGGGGTGGCCGATGCTCGGGCGCAACTGGCGGTCCTGGCGGTACGCCGAGCGCGCCGACGACCTGCTGATCAGCAGGGGTGTGCTGTGGCGCGAGGAGACGATCGTCCCGTACGGGCGGATGCAGCTCGTCGAGGTCACCTCCGGCCCCGTGGAGCGCCGCTTCAACCTGGCGAGCGTGCAGCTGCACACGGCGGCCGCGGCCACCGATGCCCGCATCCCCGGGCTCGACCCGGACGAGGCGTCGCGGCTGCGCGACCGGCTCACGGAGCTGGGCGAGGCCCGATCGGCGGGCCTGTGACCACCGCGGAGGAGCCGCCGCGGACCAGGCCCGGAGTGGAACGGCGCCTGCACCCCTTCACGCCGCTGCGGCGGGCCTGGGCGCCGGTCGCGGTCGTCGTCGGCTGGATCGTGCACGACCTCGGGCAGGCACAGCGCTGGATCAGCGAGCTGACCGTCGGCCACGCGGCGGCCGGGCTGGGCGTGGTCGTGCCGGCCGCGGCCGCGTACGGCTTCCTGAGCTGGTGGTTCACCCACTTCTCGGTGACCGACACCGAGCTGCGGATCAGGACCGGCCTGATCTTCCGGCGCACCGCCCACATCCGGCTGGAACGGCTCCAGGCCGTCGACGTGACCCGGCCGCTGCTCGCCCGCATCGCGGGCGTCGCGAAACTCAAGCTCGACGTCATAGGCACCGACGACAAGGACGAACTCGCCTTCCTCGGCGAGAGCGACGCCGTGGCGCTGCGCGCCGAACTGCTCGCACGCGCCGCCGGATTCGCCCCGCGGACGGCCCCCGAGGTCGGCGAGGCCCCCTCCCGCGAGCTCTTCCACGTCCAGCCGCGGCCCCTGGCCGTCTCGCTGTTCCTGACGGGCGGGGTGTGGGCGATGGCAGCGGCCGTCGTGCTCGTGCCCATCCTGCTGTGGGCGGCCACCCACAGCATCGGTGCCGTGCTGGGTGTCGCGGTGCCCCTGCTCGGCGGCCTCTGGGCGACGGGCGGCGGCCGGTTCGTCGGCGAGTACGACTGGACGGTCGCCGAGTCCCCGGACGGCCTGCGCGTCGACCACGGTCTCCTCGACCGCGCCCACGAGACGGTCCCGCCGGGCCGCGTGCAGACCCTGTACGTCGTCGAACCACTGCTGTGGCGGCGGCGCGGCTGGGTGCGGGTGGAACTGGACGTCGCCGGGTCGAGCAACACGGTGCTGCTGCCGGTCGCGGAGCGGGCCGTCGCCGAGTCCCTGATCGGGCGGGTGCTGCCGGGCGCCGAGCCGGGCACGCTGGAGTTCGCCCCGGCGGAGCGGCGGCGGGCACGGTGGTGCGTCCCGCTGTGGTGGCGGGGCTACGGGCTGGCCGTGGACTCCTCGCTGTTCGCGGCGCGCAAGGGCCTGCTGACCCGGCGCACGGCCTTCGTGCCGCACGCCAAGGTGCAGAGCGTCCGGTGGGCGCAGGGCCCCTGGGAGCGGCTGTGGGGCTTTGCACACGTGCATGTGGACACGGGCGCCGGCAAGACGGTGACCGCGTGGCTGCGGGACGCGGACGAGGCCCGCGCCGTCGCCGCCGCCCAGGCGGAGCGCTCCCGCACGGGCCGCCGTGCCGCGCCGCCGGACCGCTGGATGGCATAACGGCATCCCCGGCCCCCGTT
>NZ_JAAAXQ010000261.1 GCF_009916105.1 Streptomyces sp. GC420
CCCCCGCCCCGTTCCGGGCCGCGACCCGGAACGGGGCGGCCCGCCCCGCCGGGTGCGCGGCCGTCAGGTCCTGAGGTTGAGGCGCCGGGCCGTCAGGTGCGGCGCTGGGCCAGCCAGGACAGGATCCGCGCCACCACCACCGGCTCGCGCAGCAGCGCACTCGCGTGCCCCGAGCCCGGAAGCACGGAGACGGTGGCTCCCGGGACCCGTGCCGCCAGCTCCCACGAGTGGCTCGGCGGCACGAAGTCCCCGGTGGAGTGGAAGAGGAGCAGATCCGCGTCCTGCGAACCGTCCCCGGCGTGGTTCTTGGCGGTCAGGTCGCGCCAGACGGCCCAGCACGCGGGCCTGGTGCGCTCGGGGCGGCACCCGGCGAGACGCTCCGCCTCGGCCCGCAGCCTCCGCTGACCGCTCGTCGCCTTCCTCCGCCCGCCGTCCACCCAGGCCCGGTAGGGCGAGGCCACCGGGGAGAGCGCGACCACCCCGGCGATCCTGCGCGCCCCGTCGCCGTACGTTCCGGCGCTCACCGCGAGGTGGCCGCCGGCCGAGGAGCCGAAGACGAGGGGGAGTTCCCCGGTGATCCCGAACCGGGCGCGGTGGTGCCGGATCCACCGCAGCGCGGACAGCACGTCCGTGCGCTGCGCGGGCCAGTGGGCCTCGTGGTTCAGGCGGTAGTCGACGTCGAAGACGGTGTAGCCGTGGGCGGCGAACCGGCGGGCCCAGCCGCTCCAGTCGCCGTCGCTCGCCCAGTGGCCGCCGTGCAGGATCACCAGCGCGGGGCCGCCCTCCCCGTACACGGTGAGGGTCTGCCGTGCGTGCCGCCCGTAAGCGAACAGCCGGGGCTCCTCCTGCTCGTGCTCGCCGCCCTGGGCGGGCAGCACACTGCCGGACAACAGCGCCCCGCACATGGCGAGACCGACGAGCGCACGTCTCATGAGCCGATGCTGCAACGAACTGCGGCGTTCGGCAGCCCGGAATGGGAAAGGGCCACCGCACCGAGTGGTGCGGCGGCCCTCTGTTCGGATGAATCCGGACAGGCGTCGATGACGCTGTGCGCTCCGCCGGTGGCCGGATACGGCCGTCGTCAGCCCCGTACCACCGAGGTCAGTGGACGTCGCCCATGAGGGCCTGGACCTTCTTGCGGTACATCCACACCGCGAATCCCGCGACCGCGGCCAGCGTGGCCTCCGCGGCGATGACCCCGGTCCGGTTCAGATCCACGCCCGCGAGGGAGAGCAGGCCCGTGGTGCAGTCGCCGGCGGTGACCGCGAGGAACCAGACCCCCATCATCTGGCTGGCGTACTTCCGCGGGGCCGTCTTCGTGGTCACGGACAGACCGACCGGGGACAGGCACAGCTCGCCGATGGTCTGGATCATGTAGATGGAGACCAGCCACATCGGGCTGACCCTGGTTCCGTCCGCGGCCATGCCCATGGGCAGCACGAACACGAAGAACGAGCCGCCGACCAGGAGCAGACCCGCCGCGAACTTCACGGCGGTGCCCGGCTCGCGGTTCCTGCGGGCGAGGTACAGCCACAGCCAGGCGAAGACCGGGGCGAGCGCCATGACGAAGAGCGGATTCAGCGACTGGTACCAGGTGGCGGGGAAGTCGATCCCGAACACGCTCTCCGCCGTCTTGCCGTCCGCGAACAGCGACAGGGTCGAGCCGCCCTGGTCGTAGATCATCCAGAAGATGGCGGCCGCCACGAAGAACCAGATGTAGCCGTTCACCTTGGACTGCTCGGCGTCGCCGAGTTCCCGGTCGCGTTTGATCCGGACCAGTACGGCGACGGGGATGACCAGGCCCGCCAGGGTGATCGGGACGAGCGCCCAGTTCAGTGTGTACATTCCGGCGGCGACCACCGCGCCGTAGAACGCGGCGGCGGCCAAGACGGCCAGCGCGGTCTTGCGTACGACGGCCCTGCGCTCCCCGGCGCTCAGCGGGTTCGGGACGACGCTGCTCTTCTCGCTCAGGTGCCTGGTGCCGTACAGGAACTGGGCCAGACCCAGCGCCATGCCGACCGCGGCGAGCGCGAAGCCGAGGTGCCAGCTGTGCTTCTCACCGACGGTGCCGATGACGAAGGGAGCGGTGAAGGCGCCCAGGTTGATGCCGATGTAGAAGAGCGTGAAGCCGCCGTCGCGGCGCGGGTCCGCCGGGCCGTCGTAGAGGTGGCCGACCATCGTGGAGATGTTGGCCTTCAGCAGACCGGAGCCGATCGCGACGAGCGCCAGACCGGCGAAGAACATCGCCTGTCCGGGCAGGGCGAGGCTGAGGTGGCCCGCCATGATCACGAAGCCGGCGACGGTGACGGTCTTGCGGGCACCCCAGACCCGGTCGCCGAACCAGCCGCCGGGCATGGCCATCAGGTAGACCATCGCGACGTAGACGGAGTAGACGGCGGTCGCCGTGGCCATCGTCATGGCCAGTCCGCCGCCCTGGCTTCCCCTGGCCGCGTCGGCGCCGCCGGAGACCAGGTACAGGACGAGGAGGGCGCGCATGCCGTAGTAGCTGAAGCGCTCCCACATCTCGGTCATGAAGAGGGTGGCCAGGCCGCGGGGGTGGCCGAAGAAGGTCTTCTCACCGATGGGGGATCCGGAGCCGCGAGGGGCCCCGGCGGTGTCCTTCGTCAGGCTGGACGCCATGTCGATCCTTGCTTGCTCGGGACGCGCGGCGCCTCGTGAGCGGGTGCGCGCCCGGTCGGGGGGAGTGCCCGGAGCCTGCGGCGGCCCCGGCACATGCGGAAGGCCGGGGATCCCCGGCCTTGCCCAGCGAAGCGACCTTCGGTCATTTGTTGCCAAAGGTCGATTAAGTACAGCTGTGAGCTGACTGCCACCATACGACACGCCGTTGTGCGGTATGGAAGAGTATGAGAGATGAATCATAGGTGTTTTGTGGATATTCGGTCGGATTCTAAGGTGACTGCCGGTCCAATGTCCCGGAAACGCAGGTCTGTGATCAAGGATCTGCCATGGCGTCACCGCCGCGGCGGGCCGGGCGTGAGGGCTTGGTGATCACCTGCCTGGCGGTCGGCCCCGCGGACTACCATCACCCCATGACCCGAGTACTGCTCGCCGAGGACGACGCGTCCATCTCGGAGCCGCTGGCCCGCGCTCTGCGCCGGGAGGGTTACGAGGTCGAGGTGCGCGAGGACGGACCGTCCGCGCTCGACACCGGACTGCGAGGAGGTGTCGATCTGGTCGTCCTCGACCTCGGGCTGCCCGGCATGGACGGCCTGGAGGTCTGCCGCAGACTCCGCACGGAGGGGCACTCGCTGCCCATCCTGGTGCTGACCGCCCGCGCCGACGAGGTCGACACCGTCGTCGGGCTCGACGCCGGCGCGGACGACTACGTCACCAAGCCGTTCCGGCTCGCGGAGCTGCTGGCCAGGGTCCGCGCCCTGCTGCGGCGCGGTGCCAGCGAGCCCGCGCAGCCCCCGGCCACCCACGGGGTGCGGATCGACGTCGAGTCGCACCGCGCCTGGATGGGCGACGAGGAGCTTCAGCTCACCGCCAAGGAGTTCGACCTGCTGCGGGTCCTGGTCAGGGACGCCGGCCGGGTCGTCACCAGGGACCAGCTGATGCGCGAGGTGTGGGACACCACCTGGTGGTCCTCCACCAAGACCCTCGACATGCACATCTCCTGGCTCCGCAAGAAGCTCGGGGACGACGCCGCCAACCCGCGGTACATCGCCACGGTCCGCGGCGTCGGCTTCCGCTTCGAGAAGAGCTGAGACGCCCGCGGCACCAGCCGCCGAACCCGGAAGACGAGCACCACAGCCATGCGCCGCCGACTGATCAACTCCACACTCGCCGTGGTGCTCGTCGTCATCGCCGTCTTCGGCGTCTCGCTGGTGATCATCGAGACGCGCACCATCGAGAACAGCGCCCAGGAGAGCGTCGACTCGGAGGCGGCCCGGCTCGCGAGCATCGTCGACGCCCGGCTCATCGGCGAGGAGCGCGTCAGCCCCGACGTGCTGCGCGAGCAGATCGACCCCGCACGGTACGCGCTGGTCGAGATCCCCGGGCGGGCCGCCATCGAGATCGGCGACCGCCCCGACGGCAATGTCATCCGCGCCGAGGCCACCGGCGACCGGGGCGAGACGGTCACCGTCGAGGAGTCGCGCTCCGCCGTCACCTCCGAGGTCACCCGCAGCCTGGTGGTCATCCTCGCCGTCTCGTTGCTCGCCGTCATAGCGGCGGTGCTGCTCGCCGTACGCCAGGCGAGACGGCTCACCTCCCCGCTCACCGACCTCGCGGAGACCGCGGAACGGCTGGGCTCGGGCGACCCGCGGCCCCGCCACCGCCGGTACGGCGTTCCCGAGCTCGACCGGGTGGCCGACGTCCTGGACGCGAGCGCGGAACGGATCGCCCGGATGCTGACCGCCGAGCGGCGGCTCCAGGCCGATGCCTCGCACCAGCTGCGCACACCGCTCACCGCGCTGTCCATGCGGCTGGAGGAGATCACGCTCACCGACGACCCGGAGACGGTGAAGGAGGAGGCGACGATCGCGCTGACGCAGGTCGAGCGGCTGACGGACGTCGTCCAGCGGCTGCTGACGAACTCCCGCGACCCGCGCACCGGCTCCGCCGTCGCGTTCGACCTCGACGAGGTGGTCAAGCAGCAGATCGAGGAGTGGCGCCCGGCCTACCGCAGCGAGGGCCGCGCCGTCGTCCGCTCGGGCAAGCAGGGCCTGCGCGCCGTGGGCACTCCCGGCGCGGTGGCCCAGGTACTGGCCTCCCTGATCGAGAACTCCCTGATGCACGGCGGCGGCACCGTCGCCCTGCGCACCCGCGTCACCGGCAACCAGGCGGTGGTGGAGGTCACGGACGAGGGCCCGGGCGTGCCCGCGGACCTCGGCGCCCGGGTCTTCGAGCGCACGGTCAGCGGCCGGAACTCCACAGGCATCGGGCTCGCCGTGGCCCGTGACCTCGCGGAGGCGGACGGCGGCCGGCTGGAGCTGCTGCAGAACCAGCCGCCGGTGTTCGCGCTCTTCCTGGGGCGCGAAGCGGACCGGCATTGAGCACAGCCCGGTGCGCGAGGCGGACCGGCGTTGAGCACAGCCCGGTGCGCGAGGCGGACCGGCACTGATTCTGCTGGTTCAGGGATGAACCAATGGTCGAGTACGTCGACGTCTACAAGCCCACCGTCGGCCACGACATGTGCCAGGGCAGCGACACGCGCTGGACCGAGCTGCTGAACACCACGATGGCCCCGGCCCGTCCGAACGCCGTCGGACAGCTGGTCATGGGCTTCGGCGTCGCCGGTCAGCTCCTCGGCCGCTCCTGACGGGGGCCCGCCCCTGATGCGGGCCCGACCTGACGAGGCCCGCCCGCGAGACGGGACCGGCCCCGCCCCGTGCGGACCCCAGGTGTCCGTGCGGGGCCGGGTCCGCAGGCCCCGGGACCCCTATCGGGTGCGGGTGCCGCTGCCCGTCCGGGAGCCGTGGTCCTCCGCGAGGAACGACTCGGCGTTCCGCACGGCCTCGCGGCCGGGCAGCGCGCGGAACACCCAGGAGCGGTACGACCAGAAACGGAACAGCGTCGCCAGGCCCGTACCGAGGATCTTGAAGAGGTTGTTCTGCAACGGGGTGTCCCAGCCGAAGCCGTACGTCGCCGCGTAGAGAACGCCGTTCTCGATCACCAGGCCCACGGCACTGAACAGCAGGAACAGCGTGAGTTCCCTGGTGCGCCCGCCCTTGTCGCGGTCACGGTAGGTGAAGTAGCGGAAACCGACGTAGTTGAAGAAGATGGCGACGACGGTCGCGACGATGCTGGCCCGCACCACCGCCAGGTCCGTGGTCTGCCGCAGCAGGTTGAACACGCCCATGTTGACGAAGAAACCCAGCCCGCCCACGGCGCCGAACTTGGCGATCTCGCGCGAGAGCTGCTGCACCTGCGTACGCAGTGCGCCCCGGTCGCTCATGGTGATCGCTCAGCCCCTGCCGTGTACGAACCTTCGGATGCGTCAACGCGGCCATGCTAACCACCCGACCGGCTGATCGCGCGATCACGCCCGGGGCCCGCGTCACGCCCGTGACGGCGCCGAACCGAGGTCCGGATACCCTGATGGAGTGACGTTTCCCGTAGTCGGCATGGTCGGCGGCGGCCAGCTCGCCCGTATGACACACGAGGCGGGCATCCCGCTCGGCATCAGGTTCAAGCTCCTCAGCGACACCCCTCAGGACTCCGCGGCCCAGGTGGTGAGCGATGTCGTCGTCGGCGACTACCGCGACCTCGACACGCTGCGTGAGTTCGCGCGCGGCTGCGACGTGGTCACCTTCGACCACGAGCACGTGCCCACCGAGCACCTGGCGGCCCTGGAGGCGGACGGTGTCGTCATCCGTCCCGGCCGCGAGGCGCTGACCCACGCCCAGGACAAGGGGGTGATGCGCGCGAAGCTCAGCGAGATCGGCGCGCCCTGCCCCCGGCACCGGATCGTGTCCGGCCCTGCGGACGTGGCCGCCTTCGCCGAGGAGGTGGGAGGCTTCCCGGTCATCCTCAAGACCGTGCGCGGCGGCTACGACGGCAAGGGCGTCTGGTTCGTCCGCACGCCTCAGGAGGCCGGGGACCCGTTCCGGGCCGGCGTCCCGGTCCTCGCCGAGGAGAAGGTCGACTTCGTGCGGGAGCTCGCGGCGAACATCGTCCGCTCCCCGCACGGCCAGGCCGTCGCCTACCCCGTCGTCGAGTCCGTCCAGGTGGACGGCGTCTGCGACACCGTCATCGCCCCCGCCCCCGGCCTCTCCGACGAGTTGTCCGGCCAGGCGCAGGAGCTGGCGCTGCGCATAGCCGGGGAACTCGGCGTCGTGGGCCACCTCGCGGTCGAGCTGTTCGAGACCCGTGACGGCCGGATCCTCGTCAACGAGCTCGCCATGCGCCCGCACAACTCGGGGCACTGGACCCAGGACGGCGCGATCACCTCCCAGTTCGCCAACCACGTCAGGGCCGTGCTCGACCTGCCGCTCGGCGACCCGCGCCCGCGCGCGAAGTGGACCGTGATGTGCAATGTCCTCGGCGGCGACTACCCGGACATGTACCAGGCGTACCTGCACTGCATGGCGCGTGATCCGCAGCTGAAAATCCACATGTACGGCAAGGACGTGAAGCCTGGCCGTAAGGTCGGTCACGTCAATACCTACGGCGACGACCTCGACGAGGTGCGCGAGCGCGCCCGTCACGCCGCCGACTACCTGCGAGGGACGATCACCGAATGAGCCCTGTTGTCGGCATTGTGATGGGATCCGACTCCGACTGGTCGGTCATGGAGGCCGCCGCCCAGGCCCTCGACGAGTTCGAGGTCGACTACGAGGTGGACGTCGTCTCCGCGCACCGCATGCCGCGCGAGATGATCGCGTACGGCGAGGAGGCGGCCGGCCGCGGCCTGAAGGTGATCATCGCCGGTGCCGGTGGCGCCGCCCACCTGCCGGGCATGCTCGCCTCGGTCAGTCCGCTGCCCGTCATCGGCGTGCCCGTCCCGCTGAAGTACCTCGACGGCATGGACTCGCTGCTCTCCATCGTCCAGATGCCGGCCGGTGTCCCGGTCGCCACGGTCTCGGTCGCGGGCGCTCGCAACGCGGGCCTGCTGGCCGTCCGCGTCCTCGCCGCCTCAGACGCCGAACTGCAGTCCCGGATGCGGGAGTTCCAGCAGGAGCTGAACGAACAGGCGACGGAGAAGGGCAAGCGGCTGCGCACCAAGGTCGAGGGCGGGGCGTCCTTCGGCTTCGGGAAGTAGCCCATGCCCCCGACGTCCGCAGCCTCCCCCGGGTCCGCCGCGCCGACCGCGTCCCCCGCGCCCACCGGTCACCTGGCGCGGGCACGCGAACTGCTCGCCGCGTACCCGGTCGTGGACGGCCACAACGACCTGCCCTGGGCGCTTCGCGAGCACGTCCGCTACGACCTGGACCGCCTCGACATCGCCGCCGACCAGACCGGCACGCTGCACACCGACATCCCCCGGCTGCGGTCGGGCGGCGTCGGCGCGCAGTTCTGGTCGGTGTACGTGCGCTCCGACCTGGCCGGCGACGAGGCGGTCAGCGCCACGCTCGAGCAGATCGACTGCGTGACGCAACTGCTCACGCGGTACGGCTCGGACCTGGCCCGCGCCCTGACCGCCGGCGACATGGAGAAGGCCAGGGCGGAGGGCCGCATCGCCTCCCTGATGGGAGCCGAGGGCGGCCACTCCATCAACAACTCGCTGGCAACGCTGCGGGCGCTGCACGCCCTGGGCGTGCGCTACATGACGCTCACCCACAACGACAGCCTCGCCTGGGCGGACTCGGCCACCGACGAGCCCAGGGCCGGCGGGCTCTCCGCCTTCGGCCGTGAGGTCGTACGGGAGATGAACCGCTGCGGCATGCTCGTGGACCTCTCCCACGTCGCCGCCACGACGATGGGGGACGCGCTCGACACGAGCGAGGCTCCGGTGATCTTCTCGCACTCGTCCGCGCGGGCGGTCTGCGACCACCCGCGCAACATCCCGGACGACGTACTGGAGCGGCTGCCCGCCAACGGCGGCGTCGCGATGGCCACCTTCGTGCCGAAGTTCGTCCTCCCGGCCGCCGTCGCCTGGACCCGGGCGGCCGACGAGAACATGCGCGCCCACGGCCTGCACCCGCTGGACACCACCCCCCGGGGCATGGAGGTGCAGCGTGCCTTCGAGGCCGCCAACCCCCGCCCCGCCGCCACCGTCTCCACGGTCGCCGACCACCTCGACCACATGCGCGAGGCCGCCGGCATCGACCATATCGGCATCGGCGGCGACTACGACGGCACCGCCTTCGTCCCGGCGGGCCTCGACGACGTCTCCGGCTATCCCAACCTCGTCGCGGAACTGCTGCGCCGTGGCTGGTCCGCCGCCGATCTGGCGAAGCTCACCTGGCAGAACGCGGTGCGTGTGCTCGGCGCCGCCGAGGACGTCGCCAGGGACCTGAGGTCCCGCAGGGGGCCGTCCAACGCGACCCTGGCCGCACTGGACGGTGCCCCGGACGCGCCGGGCGCGTGAGGGCGGCCCGCCGGTGCTGACGCGGGCCGGGACGGCCCGCGTCCTCGCCCGCTCCCGCTGACGGCCGGCCCGGCCCCGCTCCCCAGGCCGCGGGCGCCCCGGGTCATGACCGGCAGAGGCAGAACGGGTGCCCCGCCGGGTCCGCGTAAACCCGCCAGGAGCGCGTGCCGCCGCCGTCGTCCAGCAGCCGGGCGCCGAGCGCGAGCACCCGCTCCTGGGCGGCCTCGAGATCGGTGACGGTCAGATCGAGGTGGTACTGCTGCGAGGCGTCGGGCCGTGGCCACTGCGGCGGTACGTGCCCGGGGGCGTGCTGGAACGCGAGCGTGGTGCCCGTCTCCGTCCTCAGGTCCACCCAGCCCTCTTCGCTCGCCTCCGTCTTCCCGCCCAGCACCTCGGCGTAGAAGGCGGCGAGCTTCTGCGGATCGGGACAGTCGAGAACGACGGTCCCCAGGGTCGCGACGGCCATGTCGAAGGCTCCTCCACGTAGGCATCGTTGACCGCGTCTGTTACCGGTATTCGCCCGCAACAGGTAACGGTTACTGCATACTCCCGCACAGGAGGTAACGTCGCAACCATGTCGACGGAAAGAGCCCCGGCCCCCGGTGGGCTCGCCCTGGTCGAGGCACTGGTGAACACGCTGGACATCGCCTCGGGAGCGGACGCTCTGGACACGCCGGAGGGCAGGGCGGAACTGGGCATGACGGAGGCGGACGTCGGCGTGGCCAGGGAACTGCGGGAGGCGCTGCGGGCCGCGTGCAGGGCACACGCGGGCGAGGACATGCCGGAGCGGGCGCGCGCGGACCTCGGCCGCCTGCTGTCGGCAGCCCCGCTCCGGCTGGAGTTCGACACGGGGGGCGCGGCGTCGCTGCGCCCCGCCGGCCCGGAGTCACTGGCCGCGCGGATCGCCCTGGCCGTCGCGACAGCGGTCGCGGACGGCACCTGGAGCCGGCTCAAGGCATGCGAGTCGGAGACCTGCCGCTGGGCCTACTACGACCGCAGCCCGGCGGGCCGCAGCCGCTGGTGCACGATGTCGGTGTGCGGCAGCCGCGCCAAGATGCGCGCCTACCGGGCCCGCCGCACGGGGAAGGGCTGACGGGCGCGGTTCGCTCAGGCCTGGGGACGGCCCATCGCGCGGTACGTCCAGCCCGCCCCGCGCCACAGCATCGGGTCGAGCGCGTTCCTGCCGTCGAGGATCAGCCGCTCCGCGACGACCTCGCCCAGCTCGGCCGGGTCCAGCTCGCGGAACTCGCGCCACTCGGTCAGGTGCAGCACGACGTCCGCGCCCCGCGCCGCGTCCACGGCTGTGTCGGCGTAGCCGAGGGTGGGGAAGACCCGGCGGGCGTTGGTCATGCCCTTGGGGTCGTACACCGTCACCTGGCCGCCCTGGAGGTGGATCTGCCCGGCGACGTTCAGCGCCGGGGAGTCGCGTACGTCGTCCGAGTCGGGCTTGAAGGTGGCGCCCAGCACCGCGACGCGCTTGCCGAGGAAGGAGCCGCCCCCGACGGCCTCCCTGGCCAGCTCCACCATGTGGCCGCGGCGGCGCATGTTGATGGAGTCGACCTCGCGCAGGAAGGTCAGCGCCTGGTCGGCGCCCAGCTCGCCGGCCCGTGCCATGAAGGCCCGGATGTCCTTGGGCAGGCAGCCGCCGCCGAAGCCGATGCCGGCCCGCAGGAACTTCCTGCCGATCCGCTCGTCGTGGCCGATGGCCTCCGCGAGCTTGACCACGTCGCCGCCGGCCGCCTCGCAGACCTCCGCCATCGCGTTGATGAAGGAGATCTTCGTGGCGAGGAAGGAGTTGGCGGAGGTCTTCACCAGCTCGGAGGTCGCGAAGTCCATCACCACGAAGGGCGAACCCTCGGCGATCGGCGTCTCGTACACCTCGCGCAGCAGCTTCTCCGCCCGCTCGCTGCGCACCCCCACCACGATCCGGTCGGGGTGCAGGGTGTCCTGCACCGCGAAGCCCTCGCGCAGGAACTCCGGGTTCCAGGCGAGTTCGGCGTCGGCGCCCGCGGGGGACAGGTCCGCGAGCAGCTTCGCCAGCCGGTCCGCGCTGCCCACCGGCACGGTGGACTTGCCGACGACCAGCGCCGGGCGCCTGATCTGCGGCGCGAGGGCGGTGAAGGCGGCGTCGACGTAGCTCATGTCGCAGGCGTACTCGCCGTGCTTCTGCGGGGTGTTGACGCACACGAAGTGGACGTCGCCGAACTCCCCGACCTCCTCCCAGGAGGTCGTGAAGCGCAGCCGCCCGCTGGAGCCCTCGAAGCCCTCGACGTGCCTGCGCAGCAGCTCCTCGAGACCGGGCTCGTACATGGGGGTCTTGCCGGCCGCCAGCAGCTCGATCTTCTCGGGCACGATGTCCAGCGCGAGCACCTCGAAGCCGAGGTCGGCCATGGCGGCGGCGTGCGTGGCGCCGAGGTAGCCGGTGCCGATCACGGTGATCTTGAGGGCCATGTGAGGTGCTCCTGTGTACGGGCGTACGGGCTCGGGCCGATCCGGGTGGCTCGGGGTGCGCTGACCGAGCATATCCGGGGCCCTCGGAGGGCAGTGTTCCGCCGCTCGCCCGCGTGTGGTCCCCGCCCACCGGGCGCCGGCTCCCGGACCCGTCCGCCTCCCGTCCGCCCTCCCGTGCGCTTCTTGTCGGCAAACTCACGTACGCCGGACGGGTCGGTCTGCCTAGAATTTGATTACTTAACGGTAGTTAACTTCGAGGGAGTGAGAGAGCCTTGGCGGGTTCCACGGATTTCGACCTGTACCGGCCGTCTGAGGAGCACGAGATGCTCCGGGAGTCGGTGCGTGCGCTGGCCGAGGCGAAGATCGCTCCGTTCGCGGCGGAGGTGGATGAGGCCGGGCGGTTCCCGCGGGAG
>NZ_JAAAXQ010000262.1 GCF_009916105.1 Streptomyces sp. GC420
GGCGGCACGCCGCGCCGCCCGGCGCCGCAGGCGGCTGATCGCCGCGGCCTTCGTGCTGCCGACGCTTCTGCTGCTCGGGGCCCTGGTCGTCTACCCGGTCCTCTTCTCCGTCGGCCGCAGCTTCTTCGACGCCGCCGGCACCCGCTTCGTCGGCGGGGAGAACTACGCCGAGATGTTCAGCGACCCGGCCACCCTCAAAGCCATCCGCAACAGTGCCATCTGGGTCGTTGTCGCCCCGACCCTGCTCACCGGCCTCGGTCTGATCCTCGCCGTGCTCACCGAGAAGGTGCGCTGGGCGACCGCGTTCAAGCTGCTGCTGTTCATGCCCATGGCGGTCTCCTTCCTCGCCGCGGGCATCACCTTCCGGCTCGCCTACGAACAAGACCCCGACCGGGGCGTGCTCAACGCGGTCGCCGTCGGGGTCCACGACACAGTCACCGGCACCTCCGCCTATCCGACGGCCCGGGCCCGGGAAGGCGGAGGACTGGAGAAGGGGACGGACGGCTCGTACAGCACCGAAAGCGCGCTGGAGACCGGGAAGACGGCCGCCCTCGGTTTCGTCGGTGTCCAGGCCAAGGACCTGCCGTCCGGCGCCCGGCCCGCGGCTCCCGCCGCGACCGCCCGCGCCGCGGAGGACGAACTGCGCGGGGTCGTGTACCTCGACTTCACCCCCGGCGGAGGCGGCGAACGCGGCCGGGTCGACCCGGCCGAGAGCGGGCTGCCGGAGATGACCGTCGAGGCGCTCAGGGACGGCGAGACCGTGGCGAGTGCCACCACCGCGGCCGACGGCTCGTTCCGCCTCACCGGCCTCGACCCCGGCCGGTACACCGTCAGGCTGCCCGCGGGGAACTTCGCCCCGCCCTACGAGGGCATCGCCTGGCTGGGACCCGCGCTGGTCACCCCCGCCATCATCGGCGCCTACCTGTGGATCTGGACCGGCTTCGCCTTGGTGCTCATCGGCGCGGGACTGGCCGCACTGCCCCGCGACACCCTGGAGGCCGCCAGGATGGACGGCGCGAACGAGTGGCAGGTCTTCCGGAGAATCACCGTGCCCCTGCTCGCCCCGGTGCTCACCGTGGTCTTCGTGACCCTCGTGATCAATGTGATGAAGGTCTTCGACCTCGTCTACATCATCGCGCCCGGCCCGGTGCAGGAGGACGCGACGGTGCTGGCCACCCAGATGTGGCTCGTCTCCTTCGGCGGCGGCAACGACCAGGGCCTGGGCAGCGCCCTCGGCGTGCTCCTCCTGCTGCTGGTCGTGCCCGCCATGGTCTTCAACGTACGCCGCTTCCGAAGGAGCCAGTCATGACCGCCACCACCTTCACCGGCACCGGTGACACGACGCGCGAGGCCCCCGCCGCGGGCGGCCCGCAGGCCGGGCCGACGCTCCGGCGGCCGAAGAGCGCCCGGCTGACCCGGTGGCTGGGCAACGGGGCGGTCCAGACCGTCCTGATCGTCGTAGGACTGATCTGGATCACCCCGCTGGCCGGGCTGTTCTTCTCCTCCATGCGCTCCGACCAGGACAACGCCGACAGCGGCTGGTGGACCGCGCTGACCCGGCCGGACCAGCTGTCCTTCGACAACTACAGCGCACTGCTCGCCGACTCGGGGATCACCCGGGCCTTCTGGAACACCGTGCTGATCTCCGTGCCGACCACCGCTCTGGTCGTCGTCCTCGCGGCACTCGCCGGATACGCCTTCGCCTGGCTGGAGTTCCCCGGGAGGGACTGGCTGTTCCTGCTGGTCGTGGCGCTGCTGGTGGTGCCGGTGCAGGTCGGCCTGCTGCCGGTGGCCAAACTCTTCGGTCAGCTCGGCCTGTTCGGCACCATCCCGGGCGTGGTGCTCTTCCACGTCGCGTACGGGCTGCCGTTCGCCGTGTTCCTGCTGCGCAACTACTTTGCGGAGATACCGAAGGAGATGCTGGAGGCGGCCCGGATGGACGGCGGCGGCGAATGGCGGATCTTCACCCGGCTGGTGCTGCCGGTGGGGCGGCCCGCCATCGCCAGTCTCGCCATCTTCCAGTTCCTGTGGGTGTGGAACGACATGCTCGTCGCCCTGCTGTTCGCCTCGAGCGACGCGCAGCCGCTCACCGTGGCCCTCCAGTCCGAGATGCGGCAGTTCGGCACCAACATCGGCATCCTGGCGCCCGGCGCCTTCCTCTCCCTGATCGTGCCGGTGGTCGTCTTCTTCGCCTTCCAGCGGCACTTCGTCCAGGGGGTGATGGCGGGCTCGGTGAAGTGACACGCGGTCAGGCGACGCCAGTGCGCCCGGACTTCGGGCCGCTCGGCCCGCCCGGCCCGGCGGCGGCTGTGTGCGCGGGCGCGGGCGGAACGCAGGGGCCCCGCACTCTCCCTCCGGGAGGATGCGGGGCCCCTGCGTTCCGCCGGCCGGTCAGGCCGAGGCCGGCGGATACAGCGCACGCGGCAGCTTCGACGCGGCGGCCGCGTCCAGCAGCCACAGCGTGCGGGAACGCCCGTACGCCCCGGCGGCCGGTGCCTGGATCTCGCCTGCACCCGACAGCGCGATCGCCGCGGCGCCCGCCTTGTCCTCGCCCGCCGCGAGCAGCCACACCTCACGCGCGGCACGGATCGCGGGCAGGGTGAGGGAGATCCGGATCGGCGGCGGCTTCGGCGCGCCGTGGACGCCGACGACCGTGCGCTCCTGCTCGCGGACCCCCGGATGCTCGGGGAAGAGCGAGGCCACATGGGTGTCGGGTCCGACACCCAGCAGCAGGACGTCGAAGGACGGCACCGGGCCGTGGTCCTCCGGACCCGCGGCGGCGGCCAGCTCCTCCGCGTAGGCCGCCGCGGCCGCGTCCGCGTCGGTTCCCTGCGGTCCGTCCGAGGCGGGCATGGCGTGCACGCGCTTCGGATCCACCGGCACCGAGTC
This sequence comes from Streptomyces sp. GC420, assembly GCF_009916105.1. Lineage (GTDB taxonomy): Bacteria > Actinomycetota > Actinomycetes > Streptomycetales > Streptomycetaceae > Streptomyces. Next base: position 2,890 of record NZ_JAAAXQ010000262.1, read on the forward strand.
CAGCAGCGCCGCACGGGCCTGGGTGACATTGCGCTCCGGGTCGCCCTCCGGCAGGAAGCGCTCGTCGCCCCACCACAGGTCGAGCCGTGCCCAGTCCACCGCGTCCCTGGCGGGTGCGGCGGCCAGCGCGGCCAGCAGCGCGTTCCCGTTCCGGCCGCCCGTCAGCACCACCGAGGCGCTGCCGCGGGCGGACTGCGCGTCCACGATCCGGGTGATCAGCCGGGCCGCGGCCGCCTGCGCCATCAGCTCCTTGTCGTGGTGGACCACGACCTGCGGGGCGCTCACAGGGTGTCCGCCTTCCTGACCGGGGGCATCCGGGCCGGCGTCGGCCGGTCCGCGGTCCCGCCGGTCTCCCCGTCCCCGTCGCCGTCCGCCGCTCGTCCCGCCGCGGGCGGCGCGCCCGTGCGGGCCGGCGAAAGCGCGGGCGGCAGTGCGGCAACCGGCCGGTCGGCGCTCCTGGCCGCCGAACTGGAGCCGGCCGCCGAACCGGACTCGGGGCCGCGTCCGGTGTCCGAGACCGGTCCCGAGCCGGAACCGATCGCCGGGGCGGTGCCCGGTTCGGTGGAGCCCGCACCGGAACCGGCCGGTGCCGCGTCCGCCGTGGCTCCCGGCCGCGGTGCGGCGGGGGCCGCCGAAGGCGAGGGCGCGGCCGACGCCTCCGGTGCGGCGGCGGGTCCGGCTGCCGGGCCGGACCCGGACGCGGGGAGGCCTGGGAGGCCGTCGGCGGGCGGTGTCGCCGGCCGGGCAGAGGCTTGAGGGGAACCGGTGGCACCGGGCGCGCCCCCGGTGCCCCGCGTCGCGGCGAAGCCGGACGCCGTCGTCGCCGTCGTCGCCGTCGTCGCGGACTCCGCCGGGGATCCGCCGGTGCTCAGCCGGTCGAGGCCGAACCGCAGCGCCGACGCGTACGTGTCGTCCGGATCGAGCCGGCGCAGCTCCTCGGCCAGCAGCTCCGAGGTCTCCCGCCGCTTGAGCGCCACCGCGCGGTCGGGCTGGCCCTGCATGGACAGGGTGGCCAGCGTGCCGTCGTGCCGGTCGAGCGTGATCGGGCCGCAGTCGGTCTCCAGCCGTACCGCCGTCAGGCCGGGGCCCGTCGACTTCCCGCGCGTGACCGGCACCTCCAGCCGGTCCGCGAGCCACATGGCCAGCAGTTCGACACTGGGGTTGAACTCCTCGCCCTCCACGTCGGCGGCGAGGACCTTGCAGCGCACCTGGTCGAGCGCCGCGGCGAGCATGGAGCGCCACGGGGTGATCCGGGTCCACGCCAGGTCGGTGTCGCCCGGCTCGTAGGTCTCGGCGCGTGCCGTCAGCTCCTCGATGGGCTGCTCGGCGGAGTAACTGTCCGTGACCCGCCGCTGGGCCAGTGCACCCAGCGGGTCCTTGGCCGGGTGGAGGGGCGCGTTCACCGGCCACCACACCACCACCGGCGCGTCCGCCAGCAGCAGTGGCAGCACGACCGACTGAGCGTGGTCCGCGACCTCGCCGTACAGCCGCAGCACCACCGTCTCGCCGGTGCCCGCGTCCGCGCCCACCCGGACCTCGGCGTCCAGCTTGGACGACGTGCGGTCGCGGAGGGAACGCGAAACCCGCTTGATGACGACGAGGGTCCGCGAGGGGTGCTCGCGAGACGCGTCGTCGGCTGACTTCAGCGCGTCGTAGGCGTGCTCCTCGTCCGTCACGATGACGAGGGTCAGCACCATTCCGACGGCCGGAGAACCGATGGCACGGCGCCCCTGCACCAGCGCCTTGTTGATCCGGCTGGCCGTGGTGTCCGTGAGATCGATGTTCATGGCCGGCGCCAGCTCCGTCCGTCTCGTGCAAGCATCTCGTCCGCCTCGGCGGGGCCCCAGGTTCCGGACGCGTACTGCGCGGGCGTGCCGTGCGTGTCCCAGTACTCCTCGATGGGATCGAGGATCTTCCAGGAGAGTTCGACCTCCTCCGTGCGCGGGAAGAGGTTGGCGTCGCCGAGCAGGACGTCCAGGATCAGCCGCTCGTACGCCTCGGGGCTGGACTCCGTGAAGGACTCGCCGTACGCGAAGTCCATCGACACGTCCCGGATCTCCATCGAGGTGCCCGGCACCTTGGAGCCGAAGCGGATGGTCACCCCCTCGTCCGGCTGGACCCGGATGACCAGGGCGTTCTGGCCCAGCTCCTCGGTGGCCGTGTGGTCGAAGGGGGAGTGCGGGGCGCGCTGGAAGACGACCGCGATCTCGGTGACCCGGCGGCCGAGCCGCTTGCCGGTGCGCAGGTAGAAGGGGACGCCCGCCCAGCGGCGGTTGTCGATCTCCAGCTTGATCGCGGCGTAGGTGTCGGTCTTCGACCTGGGGTCGGTGCCCTCCTCCTGGAGGTAGCCGATGACCTTCTCGCCGCCCTGCCAGCCGGCCGCGTACTGTCCGCGCACGGTGGCCTTGGCGAGGTCCTTGGGCAGTCTGACCGCGCCGAGGACCTTGGCCTTCTCCGTCACCAGGGCGTCGGCGTCGAAGGCGGCGGGCTCCTCCATCGCGGTCAGCGCGAGCAACTGGAGGAGGTGGTTCTGGATGACGTCGCGGGCGGCGCCGATGCCGTCGTAGTAGCCGGCGCGGCCGCCGATGCCGATGTCCTCGGCCATGGTGATCTGGACGTGGTCGACGTAGGACCGGTTCCAGATCGGCTCGAACATCTGGTTGGCGAAGCGCAGCGCCAGGATGTTCTGGACCGTCTCCTTGCCGAGGTAGTGGTCGATCCGGAAGACCGCTTCGGCGGGGAACACCTCGTGGACGACCTGGTTGAGCTCCTTGGCGGAGGCCAGGTCGTGGCCGAAGGGCTTCTCGATGACCGCACGCCGCCAGGAACCGCTGGGCGGATCGGCCAGGCCGTGCTTCTTCAGCTGCCGCACGACCACCGGGAAGGCGCTGGGCGGTACGGAGAGGTAGAAGGCGAAGTTGCCGCCGGTGCCCTGCTTCTTGTCGAGGTCCTCGATCGTCGAGCGCAGGGTCTCGAATGCGTCGTCGTCGTCGAAGCTGCCCTGGACGAAGCGCATCCCCTGGATGAGCTGCTGCCAGACCTCTTCGCGGAACGGCGTACGGGCGTGTGCCTTGACCGCGTCGTGGACCTCCTGGGCGAAGTCCTCGTCCGCCCACTCGCGGCGGGCGAAGCCCACCAGCGAGAACCCCGGGGGCAGCAGGCCCCGGTTGGCGAGGTCGTAGACGGCGGGCATGAGCTTCTTGCGTGACAGATCGCCCGTGACGCCGAAGATCACCAGGCCCGACGGCCCCGCGATGCGCGGGAGCCGCCGGTCCAGGGCGTCACGAAGCGGGTTCGCTCCGGTGACGGAAAGAGGTGACAAGGCCTCAGCCCTCCGAAGGAGCGAGGCGCTTGAGCTCCGCCTCGGTGGAGTTGAGCAGGTCGACCCACGCGGACTCGAACTTCTCCACGCCCTCGTCCTCGAGGAGTTGCACGACCTCGTCGTACGGGATGCCGAGCTTCTCGACGGCGTCCAGCTCCGCCCGGGACTGCTCGTAGGTGCCGGCGATGGTGTTGCCCGTGATGGCGCCGTGCCCGGCGGTCGCTTCGAGCGTGGCCTCCGGCATGGTGTTGACCGTGCCGGGGGCGACCAGTTCGTCGACGTACAGCGTGTCCTTGTACGCGGGGTCCTTCACGCCGGTGGAGGCCCACAGGGGACGCTGCTTGTTGGCGTGCGCCCGGTCCAGGGCCGCCCAGCGCTCCGAGGGCTCCGTCGAACCGTCCGCGGAGCCGAAGACCTCCTCGTACGCCTGGTAGGCGAGCCGGGCGTTGGCCAGGGCGGCCTTGCCGCGGGCCGACTTGGCCTCGGGGGTGCCCAGAGCGTCCAGCCGCTTGTCGATCTCGGTGTCCACGCGGGACACGAAGAACGAGGCCACGGAGTGGATCTTGGACAGGTCCAGGCCGCGCTCGCGGGCCTTCTCCAGGCCGGCGAGGTAGGCGTCCATGACCTCGCGGTAGCGCTCGAGCGAGAAGATCAGCGTGACGTTGACGCTGATGCCGAGGCCGATGACCTCGGTGATCGCCGGGAGGCCCGCGCGGGTGGCGGGGATCTTGATCAGCGTGTTGGGCCGGTCCACCAGCCACGCCAGTTGCCTGGCCTCGGCGACGGTGGCCCTGGTGTCGTGCGCCAGCCGCGGGTCCACCTCGATGGAGACCCGGCCGTCCTGGCCCTCGGTGGCGTCGAAGACGGGCCGCATGATGTCCGCGGCGTCCCGGACGTCCGCCGTGGTGATCATGCGGATGGCTTCCTCGACGGTGACCTTCCGCGCCGCCAGGTCCGCCAGTTGCTGGTCGTAGCCGTGGCCCTCCGAGATCGCCTTCTGGAAGATCGACGGGTTCGTCGTCACCCCGACCACGTGCTGCTGGTCGATGAGCTCCGCCAGGTTCCCGGACGTGATCCTGGTACGGGACAGGTCGTCCAGCCAGATCGCGACGCCTTCGTCGGAGAGGCGCCCCAGTGCGTCTGTCATGAGAATTGCAGCTCCTAAGTCGTATAACCGCGTCAGCGCGCTGCGGCTTCGAGGCCCGTGGCCGATTCCATGCTCGCCCGGGCGGCGGCGGCCACGGCCTCCGCGGTGAAACCGAACTCGCGGAAGAGGACCTTGGCGTCGGCCGAGGCACCGAAGTGCTCGAGGGAGACGATCCGGCCCGCGTCGCCGACGAAGCGGTGCCAGGTCAGGCCGATGCCGGCCTCGACGGCGACCCGTGCCTTCACCGACGGCGGCAGGACGCTGTCCCGGTACCCCTGGTCCTGCTCGTCGAACCACTCGACGGACGGCATGGACACCACTCGGGTCGGGATGCCCGCGGCCTGGAGCTCCTCGCGCGCCCCCACGGCCAGCTGAACCTCGGAGCCGGTGGCGATCAGCAGCACCTGCGGCTCGCCGCCCTCGGCCTCGGCCAGCACATAGCCGCCCTTGGCGGTGTCCTCGTTGGGCTCGTACGTCGGAACGCCCTGGCGGGTCAGCGCCAGGCCGTGCGGGGCGCCCTTGCCGAACTCCTTCGTCCAGCGCCGCATGATCTCGCGCCAGGCGATGGCGGTCTCGTTGGCGTCGGCCGGGCGCACGATGTTCAGCCCCGGGATGGCGCGCAGCGAGGCCAGGTGCTCCACCGGCTGGTGGGTCGGGCCGTCCTCGCCGAGCCCGATGGAGTCGTGCGTCCACACGTACGTCACCGGCAGGTGCATCAGCGCGGACAGCCGGACCGCGTTGCGCATGTAGTCGGAGAAGACCAGGAACGTACCGCCGAAGACGCGGGTGTTGCCGTGCAGCGCGATGCCGTTCATCTCCGCGGCCATGGCGTGCTCGCGGATGCCGAAGTGGATCGTCCGGCCGTACGGGTCGGCCTCGGGCAGCGGGTTGCCCGTGGGCAGGAAGGACGAGGTCTTGTCGATCGTGGTGTTGTTCGAACCGGCGAGGTCGGCGGAGCCGCCCCACAGCTCGGGGATCACCTGGCCCAGGTCCTGGAGGATCTTGCCGGACGCGGCCCGGGTGGCCAGTGACTTGCCGGGCTCGAAGACCGGGATCTTCTGCTCCCAGCCGGCCGGCAGCTCGCCCGCGGCGATCCGGTCGAACTCGGCGGCACGCTCCGGCTGGGCCGAGCGCCACTCCTGGACCTGCTTCTCCCACTCGGCGCGGGCCTCGCGGCCCCGGTCGGCCAGCGCACGGGTGTGCGCGATGACCTCGCCGGAGACCTCGAAGGTCTGCTCCGGATCGAAGCCCAGGACCCGCTTGGTGGCCGCGACCTCCTCCTCTCCCAGCGCCGAGCCGTGCGCGGCCTCGGTGTTCTGGGCGTTCGGGGCCGGCCAGGCGATGATCGACCGCATGGCGATGAACGAGGGGCGCCCGGTCTCCGCCTCGGCCGCCCTGATGGCGTCGAACAGGGCCGCCGGGTCCAGGTCGCCGTTCTCCTTGGGCTCGACCCGCTGCACGTGCCAGCCGTACGCCTCGTACCGGGCAGCCGTGTCCTCGGAGACCGCCGTCTCGGTGTCGCCCTCGATCGAGATGTGGTTGTCGTCCCACAGCAGGATGAGGTTGCCGAGCTTCTGGTGGCCGGCCAGCGACGAGGCCTCGGCGGCGATGCCCTCCTGGAGGCAGCCGTCACCGGCGATCACGTAGATGTTGTGGTCGAAGGGGGACTGCCCCGCCGGGGTCTCCGGGTCGAACAGGCCGCGCTCGTAGCGGGCGGCCATGGCCATGCCGACGGCGTTGGCGACGCCCTGCCCCAGCGGGCCGGTCGTGGTCTCGACGCCCTTGGTGTGCCCGTACTCCGGGTGTCCGGGGGTCTTCGAGCCCCAGGTGCGGAAGGACTTCAGGTCGTCCAGCTCCAGCCCGAAGCCGCCGAGGTAGAGCTGGATGTAAAGAGTCAGGGACGAGTGGCCGGCGGACAGCACGAAGCGGTCGCGTCCGGTCCAGTCCGGGTCGGAGGGGTCGTGCCGCATCGTCTTCTGGAAAAGAAGGTAGGCGGCGGGAGCCAGGCTCATGGCCGTGCCGGGGTGGCCGTTGCCGACCTTCTGCACGGCATCCGCGGCCAGGACACGCGCGGTGTCGACAGCCCGCTGGTCCAGTTCGGTCCACTCGAGATCTGTGGTGGTCGGCTTGGTGCTCACCCTGAGTCAGGGCTCCTCTCCACATGTCCAAATACCGGTGACGGTGTGTTCACCGGGCGCTGCCGAGCCTACAGGCGCGGGAACGCCCATCCTCTGGATGTTCATTCCCCGGGCTGCGGCCGGCGGGGGAGTCCGCCCACCGGGTCGGCGGCTTCTCCACGGGTCCGCCCGGCCGTCCTGCCCGGCCCTCGTGCTCCGGTCCTCTTATACGGAGGCCGGGGGGCGCCGACTCATGCCGCGCGGAAGTTCTCCGCGTACCCCGTGCCGGAGTTCTCCGCGTACCCCGCGCCGGGCGGTGCCCAACACGAGCGACCCCCGCGAAAGCCCAGGGATGGGCAGCGTCTACAGTGGCGTGGTACGCGCAAGTCTTTACCGGGCCTTCATGTGGCTTTGTTCCATCGTGCCGCCTTCATGCCGTCCGGTGCTTGCTGGGATTTCTCTGTCAGGGGTGTGCGTGACGGCCGTCGAGTCCCGACCCGCAGGGGTAGTCGGGGGCAGCCAGGCCCATCGGCCGATCGGGGCCCGAGTCATGGGATTCGTGGCGCTGACCAAGCCGCGGATCATCGAGCTGCTGCTGATCACGACCGTTCCGGTGATGTTCCTCGCCGAACAGGGAGTGCCCGACCTGTGGCTGGTGCTCGCCACCTGCTTCGGCGGATACCTCTCCGCGGGCGGCGCCAACGCGCTGAACATGTACATCGACCGGGACATCGACGCGCTGATGGCGCGGACCTCGCAGCGGCCACTGGTCACGGGCATGGTCAGCCCGCGCGAGGGGCTGGCCTTCGGGATCACCCTCGGCGTGGTCGCGACGCTGTGGTTCGGCCTGACCGTCAACTGGCTGTCCGCCTGGCTGTCGCTCGGTGCGCTGCTTTTCTACGTCGTCGTCTATACGATGATCCTCAAACGGCGTACGGCGCAGAACATCGTCTGGGGCGGTATCGCCGGCTGCATGCCGGTCCTCATCGGCTGGTCCGCGGTCACCGACTCGATGTCCTGGGCCGCGATCATCCTCTTCCTCGTCATCTTCTTCTGGACGCCGCCGCACTACTGGCCGCTGTCGATGAAGGTGAGGGACGACTACGCGCGCGTCGGCGTGCCGATGCTCCCCGTCCTCGTCGGCAACAAGGCGGTGGCCCGCCAGATCGTCAGCTACAGCTGGGTGATGGTCGGCGTATCGCTGCTGCTCCAGCCACTCGGCTACACCGGCTGGTTCTACACCCTGGTCGCGCTGGTCACGGGCGGCTGGTGGCTGTGGGAGGCGCACGCCCTGCACGCCCGGGCGAAGTCGGGTGTCACCGGGGCCAAGCTCAAGGAGATGCGCCTCTTCCACTGGTCGATCACCTATGTCTCGCTGCTCTTCGTGGCGGTCGCGGTTGATCCCTTCCTCCGCTAGACGTCCTTCCCCGGCGTTCCCCCGCTTTCCCCGGCGGCCCGCTCCCCGTCTCCGACGGGAGCGGGCCGCCGTGCTTCCCCCGCGCGCCGCGCGGACCGCGGCGTGTCCTGTGCCACCGTGTCCCATGCCACGCGGCCCGCCCGTCGCATGTCGATCTACCGCCGAGTAGCATGCGGCGCATGGCAGAGACGAACGCCGGTACCCCGGCAGACACCCAGGCCGAAGAGACCGCGCGGGACTCCAGGGCCGAGCGCCGGGCGGCGAAGCTCGCCCGCTCCATCGGCGCCTTCGCCAAGCGCCACGGCGGCGCCGAGGGGCAGCTCGCCTACATCGGGCAGCGCGGCACGAGGATCGTGCTGGTCGGCGAGGACGGCCAGTGGGGCGACCTGGTCGCCCCGTCCCACGCGATCGCGCAGAGCGCGGCCGAGAAGGCCGGCCTCACCCTGCACGAGTCCTTCGACGGCGACTTCGCGGCGAAGGTCCGTACGGGGCCGTACGAGTGGAAGCGCATGGCCGGCATCCAGCTCGGCGGCAAGCAGGAAGCGGCGCGGGAGCCGCGGAATCCGGCGACTGACGCCGCCTGAGCCAGCACCCGACGGGCCACTCGCACGTTAAGCCTCCTGGGAACGCAGTGTCCGCGAGGACGAAGCGACGAGGAGGCGTGGGGGATGGCTTTCGAACGGCCGGACCGGCCCGGACGGACAACCGACGACGCCAGGGTCCCGGGCGGCCCTCCGGCGGGCCCTCGCCGGGCCACGGACCCTGACCCCGGGGCCACCGCGCCACCGCCCCGGGCCGACCGCGCCGGGGACCCGCCCGGCCCGGTCACGGGTCCTGGCCGCGCTGCCCCGGACCGGCCGCCTCGGCGGGGTGCCGGCGCCTTCCCGCGTGCTGCGGTGGGGGAGGACGGGCCGGGGACGAGGCCCGGCGGTGGGGAG
>NZ_JAAAXQ010000263.1 GCF_009916105.1 Streptomyces sp. GC420
TTCCCGCGCTCCGGCCCCACGGGACACCAGTTGTACCGACCGGACAGTCAATTGCCCCGGGAATGGCGGCGTTCGGCACGCCGCGCGTCATGGATCAGAGGGTGGAAGGAACCTTCGGGAGGGCCTGGGCGTCTATTCCGTAGAGCAAATGGGCAAGCGGTTTCACCGTGCGTCGGAGCACGTCTGCGTAACCGAAAGGGCACCCCCTGTGCACGTGCATCTGCGCATGCATACGCTCATGCATCTGCATTCGAACGCAGCTATGATCCGAGGCAGTTGACTACTGCACCATTCGGGGAGCTACCTGTGCACCAGGCGTACAACGGCATGGCGGCGGCAGAGCTTCGCGGCGTCGTGTGGCGCAAGAGCAGGCACAGCAACTCGCAGGGATCTTGTGTGGAGTTCGCAAAGCTGCCGGGCGGTGATGTGGCCGTGCGCAATTCACGCCACCCGGAAGGGCCGGCACTCGTTTACACGCCCGCGGAGATCGAGGCCATGCTCCTGGGCATCAAGGACGGCGAGTTCGACTACCTGGTGGCCGAGGCCTGAAGCTCCCATGGCGCATGCCGTCGCCCGGACGCCCTCCCGCCTCACCGCGCGGGGTGGGGCGGGAACGCCGCCGTCCGGACGGGCTGGAGCCGGAACAGGGCCCAGACCACCTTGCCGCTCAGTGTGCCCGCGAGCGGATGCCAGCCCCAGCTGTCGCTGAAGGAATCCACCAAGAACAGTCCACGGCCCGACTCGGCCGAGCAGTCGCCCGTGCCGTCGCCGGCCGCCGGGCTCTCCTCGCTGGGGTCGCGCACGGCGCACACCAGCCGGGTGGTCCAGCGCATCAGGTGCAGCCGTACGGGAGGGTCCTGCTCCTGGTGGCCGTTCGCGCAGGGATTCCTGTCGCCGCGCCCGCAGTCGTACCCGCGGTCGTACCCGCGGTCGTACCCGCGGTCGTGCCGGTCGTCCGCCGCGGTGGTTTCGGGAAGGGCGTGCCGCAGTGCGTTGGTGACGAGTTCGGAGACGACCAGTGAGACGTCGTCGAGCCGCTCCTCCAGCCCCCACTTGCACAGTGTCGCTCTGGTGAACTGCCGTGCCCCGCGCACCGCTTCGAAGCGTGCGGGAAGGGCGCAGGAAGCCGAGCTGGAGACGGCCGCCGGGTCGATGGGGGGCAGGCCTCGCCGTAAGGGCTCGAGCATGGTCGATCCATTCGTCCCCATGCGAGGCACTCCCGGGTATCGCGGCCGTGGCGGGCGGAGCGGTACTGCGTCAGCACTACGTCAATACGGATGGAACAGCAGGTGCGCGGGCACCATGGTTCCGAATGCGTTGGGCAGATGCAAGGGCAGATGCACGTGCACGCGCCGGACTTGAGTACAAGCGTGCCGTTTCTTGCTCATTTCTTCCTACGTCCACTTTAGTAGGCTTCCGCTTTCTGTAACCGTATGAGTACAGCGTGAAGCCTGTTAGTGGCAGACTGCCGCTGTTCCGGTTTCGGGGAGGGTTGGTGAAGTGACCGCAGGCGAGTCGAGCGGATCGGTGGTGCGGCGCATCCTGCTGGGCTCACAGCTCAGGCGGCTGCGCGAATCACGCGGCATCACGCGCGAAGCGGCCGGCTACTCGATCCGGGCGTCCGAATCGAAGATCAGCCGCATGGAGTTGGGAAGGGTGAGCTTCAAGGCCAGGGACGTCGAGGATCTGCTCACGCTCTACGGCGTCACGGAAGAGGCCGAGCGTTCCTCTCTGCTGAGCCTCGCGAAAGAGGCCAATCTCGCCGGCTGGTGGCACTCCTACGGGGACGTGCTGCCCAGTTGGTTCCAGACCTACGTCGGCCTCGAAGGCGCGGCCTCCGTCATCCGGATCTACGAAGTTCAGTTTGTGCACGGTCTGTTGCAGACCGAGGGGTACGCCCATGCCGTCGTCCGGCGCGGAATGCCGGGAGCGAGCCGGGCCGAGATCGACAAGCGGGTCGCTCTGCGCCTGGAGCGCCAGAAGGTCCTGGTGTCCGAACGCGCCCCGCAGTTCCATGCCGTGCTCGACGAGGCCGCGCTGCGCCGCCCCTACGGCGACCGCGAGGTCATGCGAGGTCAGTTGGAGCATCTGATCGAGATCTCCGAACGGCCCAACGTCACGCTCCAGGTGATGCCGTTCAGTTTCGGCGGTCACGCGGGCGAGTCCGGCGCGTTCACGATGCTGCGATTCCCGGAATCCGATCTTTCCGACATCGTCTATCTGGAACAGCTCACCGGCGCGCTGTATCTGGACAAGGGTGAGGAAGTGGCTCAGTACGAGCAGGTGATGGAGAAACTCCAGGCGGACAGCTCCGACCCGCAGCGCACCCGTGATTTGCTCCGAGGTCTCCTGCAACTGACCTGATACGACAGTACGATGACGTCCCATCAGGTGTATCAGGCTTTGGGCCTGTACGGCAGTTAGGGATGACATGTCCTTCTTCACCGATCTGGCCCACCAGTACATCGACGGGGAATGGCGGACCGGCGGCGGCTCTTGGGACATCATCGACTTCAATCCGTACAACGGTGAGAAGCTCGCCAGTGTCACCGTCGCCACCGTCGGCGAGGTCGACGAGGCGTACCGCGCTGCCGAGCGTGCCCAGAGGGCCTGGGCGGGGACCAATCCGTACACCAGGCGGCTCGTCTTCGAGCGCGCCCTGCGGATCACGGAGGACCGCGAGGACGAGATCGTCGACGCGATCACCGACGAACTCGGCGGCACCCGGCTGAAGGCCCAGTACGAAATCCACCTCGCGAAGGAGTTCCTGCGCGAGGCGATCCAGCTGGCGCTCTATCCCGAGGGCCGTATCCTCCCCTCGCCCGTCGACGGCAAGGAGAACCGCGTCTACCGCGTGCCGGTCGGCGTCATAGGCGTCATCAGCCCGTTCAACTTCCCCTTCCTGCTGGGCATGAAGTCCATCGCCGCGGCCCTCGCCCTCGGCAACGCCGTTGTCGTCAAGCCCAACCAGAACAGCCCGGTCACCGGAGGCGGGCTGATCGCGAAGGTCTTCGAGGACGCGGGGCTGCCGGCCGGGCTCCTCAACGTCATCGTCACCGACATCGCCGAGATCGGCGACGCGCTGCTGGTGCACCCCGTGCCGAAGGTCATCTCCTTCGCCGGCTCCGACCGGGTCGGCCGGCACGTCGCCTCCGTCACCGCGAGCCGTTTCAAGCGGGCCGTGCTCGAACTGAGCGGCAACAGCGCCCTGGTGGTGCTGGACGACGCCGACATCGACTACGCCGTGGACGCGGCGGTCTTCAGCCGGTACGTCTTCCAGGGGCAGTGCTGCATGGCGGCCAACCGGCTGCTGGTGGACCGCAGTGTCGAGCGGGAGTTCACCGAGAAGTTCACCAGCAGGGTCCGGGCGCTCAAGACCGGTGACCCGCGCGAGGCCGACACCCATATCGGCCCCGTCATCAGCGAGTTCCAGGCGGAGGCGCTGACCGGACTGGTCGACCAGGCCGTGGCGGAGGGCGCCGAGGCGCTCGTGCGGGGCCGGACCATCGGCAACCTCGTGGAGCCGACGGTGCTGGCCGGGCTGCCCTTCGACTCCCCGCTCATGTCGCAGGAGATCTTCGGGCCGGTGGCGCTGCTGAACTCCTTCGACGGCGAGGAGGAGGCGGTCCGGATCGCCAACGAGAGTCCGTACGGGCTGAGCGGGGCGGTCCACACGGGCAACGTGGAGCGGGGCGTGAGCTTCGCCCGCCGCATCGAGACCGGAATGTTCCACGTCAACGACGGCACGGTGCACGACGAGCCACTGGTGGCGTTCGGCGGCGAGAAGTTCTCCGGGATGGGGCGGCTGAACGGCGCCTCGACGGTGGAGGCGTTCACCACGCAGAAGTGGATCTCGGTGCAGCACAGCCGCAGTCACTTCCCGTTCTGAGCCGCGCGCCCGCCGACCCGCCGACGGACCCCGGCCCGCTGATCCGCCCTCCTTCCCCTGCGGCCGGCCCGGCCGGGTTGCCGCGCTTTCTCCACACCTTCGGTCCACACCCTGTGGATTGAGGACGGAAACTGACCGGAGTGCCGCGTAGCGTCGTACGTACGAAGTCGGAAGCAAGCGGTATTCGTACGGCGAAAGGCGGCCCGTCATGGTCACCCACGTGAACGCAGAAGCCCCCGGCGACGAGCGCGGTGCGCTGCTCGCCTTCCTGGAGTCCGAGCGCGGCGGCATCCGCCGTGCCCTGCTCGGCCTGACGGAGGAGCAGGCGGCGCGCAGGCCCAGCGCGAGCGAGCTGTCGCTGTCCGGCCTGGCCAAGCACGTCGCGGAGGTCGAGCAGAGCTGGATCGCCCGCGCGAGGCGCCAGGCCCCGGCCGTCGAGCGGGACGAGTCGAACTGGGAGGAGTGCTTCCGCCTCGTCGAGGGCGAGACGGTCGCAGGCGTGCTCGCGTACTGGGAGAAGGTCGCCCGGGAGACCGAGGAGTTCATCCGCTCGGCGCCCACCCTCGACGAGACCTTCCCGCTGCCCGAGGCCCCCTGGTTCCCGAAGGGGGAGGTCTCGCTGCGCTGGGTGCTGCTGCATCTGATCAGGGAGGTCTCCCGGCACGCCGGACACGCGGACATCATCCGGGAGTCGCTGGACGGCAAAACGGCCTTCGAGCTGGTCGACGAGGAGTCGGCCGCCGTGCCGGACTGAGTGCGCGACCGCATAACCTGGGCGCATGTCAGCGATCCGCCTCCTGGTGCTCGGTGCGGTCCGCCAGCACGGCCGCGCGCACGGCTACCAGGTCCGCAACGACCTGGAGTACTGGGGCGCCCACGAGTGGTCCAACGCCAAGCCCGGCTCGATCTACCACGCCCTCAAGCAGATGGCCAAGCAGGGCGTGCTGCTGGCCCACGAGGTCGCGCCGAGCACGGCGGGGGGGCCGCCGCGCACCGAGTACGAGCTGACGCGGGCGGGGCACGAGGAGTTCTTCAGGCTGCTGCGCGAGGCCCTGGTCTCGTACGACCAGAAGATGGACGTCCTCTCGGCGGCCATCGGGTTCATCGTCGACCTGCCCCGCGCCGAGGCCGTCCAGCTGCTGCGGGACCGCCTGGCGAGGCTGGCGGAGTGGCGCAGGGCGGTGACGGAGTACTACGTGCCGGAGGAGGGCCCGGCCCAGCTCGGCCACATCGGCGAGATCATGAACATGTGGGTGCACTCGGCGGACGCCGAGGAGGACTGGACCCGCGGTCTGATCGGACGCATCGAGGCCGGGGCCTACACCTTCGCCGGGGAGGGCGAGCCCTTCGTCGGCGTCCTGGCGGAGGGCCAGGAGAACCCATACGCGACGGGCCGGAGCCATCCGCAGGACTTCCGCTGAGGTCCTCTCCAGCGTCTCCACCCCCCGGCAACATGCCCGGATGGCTGGCAGCTGAGCCCCGCCGTGCGGCGGGCCCGTCCCGGTCAGGCCTCGACCAGGCCGCGCAGGTCGATCTCGACCGGGAAGGGCTCGTCCACGGCGAGCTTGGCCGTGTGGACCTTTCGTGCGGTGGCGGGCACGTAGACGGCGGCCTCCTCGTCCAGCCAGAACTCGTGGACCTCGGGGAGGCCCTCCTCGCTCCGCTCGACGCGCCAGAAGTTCTCGATGCCCGCCGCCGCGTACAGGCCCGGCTTCAGGATGCGGTCCTCCGAGCGGGAGCCGGGGGAGACCACCTCGATGGCGAGGGCGACCTTCTCCGCCGGGATGCAGTCCAGCGTCTGGACATCGAGGCCGCGTTTGTCGAAGACCACGACGTCGGGCCTCGGGGCGTTGCGCTCGTCGAGTTTGATCCAGCGCTCGGTGTTGACGGCGAAGGGCTCACGCCTGGCACTCCTGAGCCGGTAGTACAACTCGTCCCGCACCAGGTCGTGCCACCACTTGGTCGCTCCACGTACCACGATCTTCCCGCCCAGCAGTTCCCATGCGTACGGCAGGACCAGTTCCCTGACCTGGTCGTACGTCCAGCCGTCCTCCGGCGGGTACATCCAGTTGTCCGGGGTGGCCGGGCCCGTGGACTCGGTGAGGTGTTCCTGTGCCTCTGCGACCATGACTGCTCCCATGGACAAGATGGTGGAGTGCGTATGGGAAGGACGTACCAGTTCGACCGTACCTTCACTCCCGCGAGTGAGGAGGAGTCGTTCCGCCGTCCGCCCGCCGACCCGGCAGGGGGCCGGACGCCGGGCGGGGCGCTCAGTGGTGGAACGCCGTCGCCCCGGCCAGGTCCTTGCTCAACGGCTCGCTCTGGCGGCGCAGTTCGGGCAGCAGCAGGCGCAGGTCCTCGAGGAGGAGGTCGGCGAGGTCGGCGGAGAAGCCGTTGCGGCAGACCACGCGCAGCACGGAGAGGTCCCGGCGGTTCTCGGGGAAGGTGTAGGCGGGGACCAGCCAGCCCCTCTCGCGCAGGCGCCGGGAGACGTCGAAGACGTCGTAGCCGGTGATCCCGGGCCGGGTGGTGAAGGCGAAGACGGGCAACTCGTCGCCCCGGGTCAGCAGCCGGAAGTCGCCCATGGCCCCGATCTCGCCGGCGAGGCGCGTCGCGATGTCCCGGGACGCCTGCTGGACCACGCGGTAGCCCTCGCGGCCGAGACGGCAGAAGGTGTAGTACTGCGCGACGACCTGCGCCCCCGGGCGGGAGAAGTTCAGCGCGAAGGTCGGCATGTCGCCGCCCAGGTAGTTCACCCGGAACACCAGCTCCTCGGGCAGCTCGGCCTGCGAGCGCCACAGGGCCCAGCCCACGCCCGGGTAGACCAGTCCGTACTTGTGGCCCGAGGTGTTGACCGAGGAGACCCGCGGCAGCCGGAAGTCCCACACCAGGTCCTCGTCGAGGAAGGGCGCCACCATGGCGCCCGAGGCGCCGTCGACGTGGACCGGGATGTCGAGGCCAGTGCGTTTCTGGAGGGCGTCCAGGGCCGCGCACACCTCCGCCACGGGCTCGTACGAGCCGTCGAAGGTGGAGCCGAGGACGGCCACGACGCCGATGGTGTTCTCGTCGCACAGCCCTGCCGCCGCCTCCGGGTCGATGTGGAAGCGGTCGCCCTCCATGGGCACCTGCCGCGCCTCGACCTCCCAGAAGTTGCAGAACTTGTCCCAGCAGACCTGCACATTGACGCCCATGACCAGGTTGGGCCGGGCCCCGGCCGAGGGGTAGCGGTCCGCGTTGCGCTTCGCCCAGCGGCGCTTCAGGGCCATCCCGGCGAGCATGCATGCCTCGCTCGACCCCGTTGTGGAGCAGCCGACGGCGGCGGCGGGGTCGGGCGCGTTCCAGAGGTCGGCGAGCATGGCGACACAGCGGCGCTCCAGTTCCGCCGTCCGGGGGTACTCGTCCTTGTCGATCATGTTCTTGTCGCGGCACTCGGCCATCAGCTCGGCGGCCTGCGGCTCCATCCAGGTGGTGACGAAGGTGGCCAGGTTGAGCCGGGAGTTGCCGTCCAGCATCAGCTCGTCGTGCACCAGCTGCCGCGCCGTGGCGGGCGGCAGCGGCCCGTCCGGGAGCCGGTGGGCGGGCGGGGCGAGCTCCATGCCGCCCAGCGGATCGGCCACGCCGTGGAACGGGTTCACGGCGAGCCGGCGCCTGGCCCTGTCGCGGTCCTTGTCCTGGGGTTCGTTCTCCCCGTGGTGCAGTGGCATGCCTTCGACGTTAGGACGGGGCGGCCGGGCTTGCACCTCACGCCGCGTGAGGGTTCATCGTGAGGGGCGTACCGAGGAAGGAGCGGGGACGATGGGCTACTCCGTGGGACAGGTCGCCGGTTTCGCGCGCGTCACCGTGCGGACGCTGCACCACTACGACGGGATCGGGCTGCTCGTACCGGGCGGACGCAGCGGGGCAGGCCACCGCCGGTACACCGACGCGGACCTCGACCGGCTGCAGCAGATCCTGTTCTACCGGGAGCTCGGCTTTCCGCTCGACGAGATCGCGACTCTCCTCGACGATCCGGACGCCGACCCGCAGGAGCACCTGCGGCGCCGGCACGAGCTGCTGACCGGACGGATCGCCGGGCTCCAGGAGATGGCCGCGGCCGTCAGGACAGCGATGGAGGCACGCAGGATGGGCATCAACCTCACGCCGGAGGAGAAGTTCGAGGTCTTCGGGGACTTCGACCCCGAGGAGCACGCGCAGGAGGCCGGGCAGCGCTGGGGCGGCACCGACGCCTACCGGCAGTCGCAGCGCAGGACCGCCTCCTACACCAAGGAGGACTGGCTGCGGATCAAGGCGGAGCAGGAGGACTGGAACCGCCGCTTCGCCGCCGTGATGGACTCCGGCGCGGGACCGGAGTCCGAGGCGGCCATGGACCTCGCCGAGGAGCACCGGCGGCAGATCGGCCGCAATTTCTACGAGTGCGGGTACGAGATCCACAGGGGCCTGGCCGAGATGTACGTCGCGGACCCGCGGTTCACCGCGACGTACGAGGAGATCAAGCCGGGGATGGCCGCGTTCCTGAGGAACGCCGTCCTCGCCAACGCCGTCCGCCACGACGCCTGATCCGCCGGTCCGCCGCGGCGCCCGGTCCGTCGCACCGCCCGCACCACCCGGTCCCGGTCCTCAGCACCGCCCGGGCCGACGGCGCCGCGGGAGGACGTCAGGCGCCGTCGCCCGGGGCCAGGCAGCGGTGGGCCAGGGTCAGTGTGCGCTCCAGGACGGCGTCGACCGGGGTGCCGCGCTCCACCGCGGCCATGGCGCCCTGCAGCAGCCCGCCGAGCAGGTCGGCGGTGAGCCCGGGATCCGGCACCCCCGCGTCCCGCACCGCCGCGCGGAAGGGGGCGATCTGCTCCCGGTGCAGCTCCATGAGCCGTTCCCGGCAGCTCGGGTGCAGGTCGGCCGCCATCAGGGCGGCGGCCGGCCGGTGCGCCCCCTCGGCGGCGAGGCGGAGCGTCGTGGTCAGGTAGGAGTCGATGCGCTCCAGCGGGGTCCTCGCGTCCTCCATGGCCTCTTCCAGCGCCTTGTTGGCGCGCGGGAAGGCCTCCTCGACGATCGTGGCCAGCAGGACCGCCACCGAGTCGAAGTACTGGTAGACGCTGGACCGGGCGAGGCCCGCGCGGGCGCCGACCGCCGCCGGGGTGACGGCGGCCGCGCCCTCGGTCACCAGGATGTCCACGGCGGCCTCGATCAGTGCCTCGCGCTGGCGGGCTCGGTGCTCGGCGACGGTGGCGGCGCTGATCTTGGGCATTGCGCGGTGGGCTCCGTAGCGGCGATGCGGGGCCGCGGACGCGGGGGCGACGCGGCGGACGGTCAGGTCAGGCGGCCGTCGAGCATCTCGTGCACCCGGTCCGCGGTGTCCAGTATCGCCGTGTCGTGGGTGACCATCACCGTCGCCGTCCCCTGCTGGTGCGTCTGCTCGGCGAGCAGACGCACCGCCTCGGTGGAACGGACCCGGTCCAGGGCGGAGGTGGGCTCGTCCACCAGCAGCACCGCGGGCGAGGTCATCAGGGCACGTGCGAGACCGGCACGCTGGCGCTCGCCGCCGGACAGCTGGTGCGGCCGGGCCCCGGCCCGGTGGCCGAGGGCGACCGACTCGATGAGTTCGTCGGCGCGCCTCCTGGCCGCCGCGTCGAGGCGGCCGTCGATGTGCATGGGCAGCAGCAGCTGCTCACGGACCGTCAGGGAGGCCAGCAGATTGGACTGCTGGAAGACGAAGCCGATGTGGCGCCTGCGGGCGGCGGTGCGCTCCCGGTCCTTCAGCGCGGTCAGTTCGGTGCCGGCCACGGTCACCGTGCCCGACGTGGGCCGCTGAAGACCGCCGGCCACGGCGAGCAGGCTGGACTTGCCGGCGCCCGACGGGCCGACGACGGCGACGAACTCGCCCGGCGCGACGGTCAGGTCGATGCCGTCGAGCGCGGTGACGGCGGTGTCGCCGTCGCCGAGGACGAGGCCGACGCCGGCCAGCCGCAGTCCGGCGGCTCCTTCGCCGTTCCGCTCCTCCCGCGACTGCTGCGGCCGCCGCTGCGGTGAACTGGTGGCGGACATGGTCATCGGTTGGCTCCCAGCGCGGTCAGGGGGTCTACGGCGGTGATACGGCGGATGGCGACGACGGCGCCGGCGATGCCCAGGCCGATCAGCAGCCCGGAGGCGGTGGCGACGGCGGTGGCGGACAGGGTGAAGGGAGCCTTGCCGATCATGGCGCTGCCCAGGGCGAGGCCGATCGCGGTCCCCAGCGCGGTGGCGCCCACGAGGATCGCGACGACCTGGGCCAGCGCGTCCCTGAGGATGTAACCGGTCGGTGCGCCGAGTGCCTTCAGCAGGGCGATCTCGGCCTTGCGCTGCACGGTCCAGACCGTGAAGAAGGCGCCGACGACGAGGGCGGAGATGGCGTACAGGAAGCCCTGGATGAGCGCCATGGTGCTGGACTCGGCGAGGTAGCCGGGCGAGGCGCCGTACGTCGTCTCCTTGTCCTCCGCGCGGGTGCCGGTGGCCTTCTCGACGGCTGAGGTGTCGGTGCCGGACTCCAGGGTCAGGGCGACTGCGGTGGCCTGCTTCCGGGCGGAGGCGGGCAGTTCGCCGGGGAGGCCGTAGTGCAGGTGCCGCCAGGTGTCCAGGCCGGCGTAGACGACGCCGATGTGGCCGTAGGAGACGGTCTCGTCGACGATGCCGGTGACCGTCAGTTCCACCTCGCTCTTGTCGGCGGTGAGCACGTCACCGATCCGGACGCCCTCGTCGGCGATCTCCTGGCTGATGAGGATTCCGTTGCCGTTCTCCTTCAGCCCGTCGCCGTGGTCGGGGTCGGGCGCGAGGGAGGAGTCGTGCTCCATGCCGAAGACCGCGAGGTTGACCGATGCCCCCTTCTTCGCGCCCCGCGTGACCTCGGCGTTGGCCAGCGTGTTGCCGAACGGCTCGGCCTTCTCGACGCCGGGGGCGGCGGCCCAGGCCTTCCAGTCCTCCTCCTCGACGGTCGAGCGGGAGAACTGCTCGCTGGTCGCCTTCTCGTCGAAGGCCATGTGGGTGTT
The DNA here is from genome assembly GCF_009916105.1 of Streptomyces sp. GC420. Lineage (GTDB taxonomy): Bacteria > Actinomycetota > Actinomycetes > Streptomycetales > Streptomycetaceae > Streptomyces. The sequence continues at coordinate 10,906 of NZ_JAAAXQ010000263.1, forward strand.
GGGCAGGGCGCGCAGGCCCGATATGCCGGCGTCGGCCAGACCGGACGCGAGGCCGGAGAGCAGCACGCCGAGCACGGCGATGAGCGCGACGACGGCGCCCATCAGCGCGAAGCGGCCGCGGGCGAACCGGAGGTCGCGTAGAGCGAGGAACACGGGGGACTCCCGGGGAACGAGGCAGGGGGAGGATGCGGCGGTCGGCGGCGGCACGGAGCGGGGAAGCCCGAGGGGCTTTGCCGAATCTTGACGACGCCGGTGTCGGTATCATAGCCAAGTTTCCCGACACCCCTGTCGGCACCCTCCTCCCGCCCGAACCGCCTCCGGCCTTCTGGCGGCCCGGGTCCTCCGGCACCCGGGCATCGCTCGCACCGGCCGTCGGCCCGGCACCCGTCCCGGGCACCGGACCCGGACCCCGGTCCGCCCTCCGGCCCGGCACCGGCGGCAACGGCCTCCGGTCGGCCGCTCCGGCTCCCGGGCCGGCCCGGTTCTCCGGCGAGCCGGCTCCGGTCTCCGGCGAGCCGTAGTCCGAGGCGTGGGCGCCTGTCAGTCGCGGGCCACCGGCCGTGCCGGGGCACCGGCACCGGCGGTCGGCCCGGCACCCACCGCGGGCTCCCGAAAGACCGGCCCTCGGCCCCCCGGCCATCCCGGACCCCGGTCCCTGCCCTTCGGCCTTCGGCCGGCCTGGCTCCTGCCGCCGGGACAGCTCCGGTCTCCGGCGAGCCGTAGTCCGAGGCGTGGGCGCCTGTCAGTCGCGGGCCACCGCCCGGTGCCGGGGCACCGGCACCGGGCGGCCGAAGGCCACCGGCGGCGGTCTCCGGGGCGCCGGCCGGGCGTCCGCTGCCCACGGCGGTGCTCCTCCGGGAGGCCGGTGGAACCGGAGGGCCCCCGTGGGCGTTGATAGCTTTGGGCAGACCTCTCAATGGG
>NZ_JAAAXQ010000264.1 GCF_009916105.1 Streptomyces sp. GC420
GCCCCGGGCCTCCCTGTCGAAGACCGGCCCGCCCGGCCGGGCGCGTGGGGTCCGGTGGTGCCCGGAACCCCCGGCCGGACGGACCGGAGTCTTCGTTGAAAGTAACACCGCCGCAATCTCTTGCGAAAGTCCTTGCAGAGGGGAAACAGCAAGATTTCGCGGCGATGTCCGGGTCGTGTCAGAGGGGTTGACCGTTCCTCCTGGGGCTCGTACGGTCTGCTGCGCGGCAAGTAGTTGAATCCTTGCTGCAAGAACCTTCAAGGCCTTCGGGGCATGGCGCGTTGCCGCAGAGGCTGCTGCACCGACCCCCCGCACCTCCCCTGATCAGCAGGAGGAACAATGGCCAGAAAGACCGTGGCCGCCGCACTCGCCCTGGTGGCGGGAGCCGCTGTGGCCGTCGCGGCGCCCACCACGGCACAGGCCGCGCCGCCCGGTGAGAAGGACGTCACCGCCGTCCTGTTCGAGTGGAACTTCGCGTCCGTGGCGAAGGCCTGTACCGACTCCCTGGGCCCGGCCGGCTACGGCTACGTCCAGGTCTCGCCGCCCCAGGAGCACATCCAGGGCAGCCAGTGGTGGACCTCGTACCAGCCCGTCAGCTACAAGATCGCCGGACGCCTCGGCGACCGCGCCGCCTTCCAGAGCATGGTGAACACCTGTCACGGCGCGGGCGTCAAGGTCGTCGTCGACACCGTCATCAACCACATGGCGGCCGGCAACGGCACCGGCACCGGCGGGTCGTCGTACGAGAAGTACAACTACCCGGGCGTCTACTCCGGTGCCGACATGGACGACTGCCGCTCCCAGATCAGCAACTACGGAGACCGGGCCAACGTCCAGAACTGCGAACTCGTCGGGCTCGCCGACCTCGACACCGGCGAGGACTACGTACGCGGCCGGATCGCCGCGTACATGAACGACCTGCTCTCGCTCGGCGTCGACGGCTTCCGCGTCGACGCCGCCAAGCACATGCCCGCCGCCGACCTCGCCAACATCAAGAGCCGGCTGAGCAACCCCGGTGTCTACTGGAAGCAGGAGGCCATCTACGGGGCGGGCGAGGCCGTCTCCCCGAGCGAGTACCTCGGCAACGGCGATGTGCAGGAGTTCCGCTACGCCCGCAGCCTCAAGCAGGTCTTCAACAACGAGAACCTCGCCTACCTGGGCAACTTCGGGACCGGCTGGGGCTTCATGGAGTCCGGCAAGTCCGCCGTCTTCGTCGACAACCACGACACCGAGCGCGGCGGCGACACCCTCAGCTACAAGGACGGGGCCAACTACACCCTGGCCAACGTCTTCATGCTGGCCTGGCCCTACGGATCACCCGACGTCCACTCCGGCTACGAGTGGTCCGACAAGGACGCCGGCCCGCCGTCGGGCGGCTCGGTGAGCGCCTGCTACAGCAACGGCTGGAAGTGCCAGCACGCCTGGCGCGAGATCTCGTCCATGGTCGCGTTCAGGAATGCGGCGCGCGGTCAGGCGGTCACGAACTGGTGGGACAACGGGGCGGACGCCATCGCCTTCGGACGCGGCAGCAAGGCGTACGTGGCCATCAACCACGAGTCGTCCTCGCTGACCCGCACCTTCCAGACCTCGCTGCCCGCCGGCACCTACTGCAACGTCCAGGACAACACCGCCGTGACGGTGAACGGCTCCGGCCAGTTCACGGCCACGCTCGGCGCCAACACGGCGGTCGCCCTGCACGTGGGCGCCACCGGCTGCTCCGGCGGCGGCGAGAACCCTGCCGCCGGCGCCTCGTTCAACGTGAACGCCACCACCGCGTGGGGCGAGAACATCTACGTCACCGGCGACCAGGCGGCGCTCGGCAACTGGAGCACCGGCAGCGCGCTGCAGCTGTCCTCGGCGAGCTACCCGGTCTGGAAGCTCGACGTGGCGCTCCCCGCCGGCACGTCCTTCGCTTACAAGTACCTCCGCAAGGACGCCTCAGGAAACGTCACCTGGGAGAGCGGTGCCAACCGCACGGCCACGGTGCCCTCGAGCGGGCTCGTGACGCTGAACGACACCTGGCGTTCCTGACCCGTTCCGGGGCGTGTCCCGCACCACGGTGCGGGGCACGCCCCGATCTTCGTTCCGCCCCCCGACGCGGCGCACGCCCGGGGCTTCCACGGCCCCCGCCGCGAGCGCCGGAGGAGCCGGGACCCGACCCACCGATCCGCCTCCGCACCACCCTCCTAGAGGAGAACGAGCTCCGTGATACGACCCCCTGTGCGAAGAGCCGCGACGGCCGTCGCGGCCGCGCTCCTCGCGTCGCTGGTCCCCGCCGTACCGGCGGCGGCCGCGCCGCGACCCCCCGCGCCGCCGTCGGACGCCGCCCTGGCCAGGGAGCCCGCGCGGCACGACCTGACCCGCGAGCAGTTCTACTTCGTGCTGCCCGACCGCTTCGCCAACGGCGACACCGGGAACGACAGGGGCGGCCTGACCGGGTCACGGCTGACCACCGGCTACGACCCCACCGACAAGGGCTTCTACCAGGGCGGCGACCTCAAGGGGCTCACCAAGCGGCTCGACTACATCAAGGGCCTCGGCACCACCGCGCTGTGGATGGCGCCGATCTTCAAGAACCAGCCCGTGCAGGGTGAGGGCAAGGACGCGTCGGCCGGCTACCACGGCTACTGGATCACCGACTTCACGCAGGTCGACCCGCACTTCGGGACCAACGAGGATCTCGAGACGCTGATCGACAAGGCCCACGCCAAGGGCATCAAGGTCTTCTTCGACGTCATCACCAACCACACCGCGGACGTCGTCGACTACAAGGAACAGTCCTACGGCTACCTCTCCAAGGGAGCCTTCCCCTATCTGACGAAGGACGGCGTGCCCTTCGACGACGCCGACTACGCGGACGGCACCAGGAGGTTCCCGGAGACCGACAAGGACTCCTTCCCGCGTACGCCGGTCGTCGCCCCGGAGAAGCAAAACACCAAGGTCCCCTCCTGGCTCAACGACCCGGAGATGTACCACAACCGCGGTGACTCCACCTTCGCCGGCGAGTCCTCGGCGCACGGGGACTTCGTCGGGCTCGACGACCTGTGGACCGAGCGGCCCGAGGTCGTCACGGGCATGGAGAAGATCTACCAGCGCTGGGTGCGTGACTTCCGGATAGACGGTTTCCGCATCGACACCGTCAAGCACGTCAACACCGAGTTCTGGACCCAGTGGGCCACCGCCCTGGACGACTACGCCGCCAAGCACGGCCGCGACGACTTCTTCATGTTCGGCGAGGTCTACTCCGCCGACACCTCCATCACCTCCCGGTACGTGAGGGAGGGACGGCTCGACTCGACGCTGGACTTCCCGTTCCAGGAGGCCGCCCGCCAGTACGCCTCGCAGGGCGGCTCCGCGGCCGGGCTGTCCGCGCTGTTCGCGGACGACTACAAGTACACGACGGACAAGGCCAACGCCTACGAGTCCGTGCCCTTCCTCGGCAACCACGACATGGGCCGCTTCGGCACGTTCCTCAAGCAGGACAACGCCGGGGCCGGCGACGCCGAGCTCCTCAAGCGGTACCGGCTGGCCAACGAGCTGATGTTCCTCAGCCGCGGCAACCCGGTCGTCTACTACGGGGACGAGCAGGGCTTCACCGGCGCGGGCGGCGACAAGGACGCCCGCCAGACCCTCTTCGCCTCGAAGACCGCCGACTACCTGGACGACGACCGGCTGGGCACCGACCGCACGCACGCCGAGGACGCGTACGACACGAGCCACCCGCTCTACCGGCAGATCGCCGCGCTCGCCGAGCTGCGCAAGGACAACCCGGCGCTCGCCGACGGCGTCCAGACCGAGCGCCACGCGGACGACGGCAAGGGCGTGTACGCCTTCTCCCGTACGGACGCGAAGTCGAAGACCGAGTACGTCGTGGCCGTCAACAACGCCGAGGAGGCGAGGACCGCCGCGGTCCCCACGGGCTCCGCGGACATGGACTTCCGTACCGTCTACGGCGGTTCGGGCACTGTGCGGAGCGGGGACGACAAGAAGATCGAGGTGACCGTCCCGGCGCTGTCCTCACTCGTGCTGAAGGCCGCCCGGCCCCTGGGAGCACCCGCCGCGGCGCCGTCCGTCGAGCTGAAGGCCCCCGCCGCGGGCGCCACGGGCACCGTCGAGGTCTCCGCCGACGTCGACGGCGGCCGGCTGAACCGGGTCGTCTTCGCCGCCCAGCAGGGGAGCGGCAAGTGGCAGGTCCTCGGCTCCGCCGACCACGCCCCGTACAAGGTGACGCACAGGATCACCGCCGACGCCGGAACGGCCGTGCGGTACAAGGCCGTCGTCATCGACTCCAAGGGCCGCACCGCCTCCGGCCTCGCCACGACGACTGCGGGCGAGCCCCCGGCCGAGGAAGTCCCGACCGCCACCCAGCGCGACTACGCGATCGTCCACTACAAGCGCCCCGACGGCGACTACACCGACTGGAGGCTCTACGCCTGGGGCGACATCGCGGACGGCGAGAGCACGACCTGGCCCGACGGGCACGGCTTCACCGGCCGGGACGCCTACGGCGCCTTCGCGTACGTCAAGCTGAAGCCGGGAGCTTCGAGCGTCGGCTACCTCGTCATCGACAAGGACGGCAACAAGGACGTCTCCGCCGACCGCACCATCGACCTGTCGAAGACCGGTGAGGTCTGGGTCGAGCAGGGCAGGGAAAAGGCCCTGGACGAGGCCCCCGAGGGTGCCTACCCGCCCCAGGACACCTCGAAGGCGATCCTGCACTACAAGCGCGCGGACGGCGACTACGACGGCTGGGGCCTGCACGTCTGGACCGGCGCCGCCCAGCCCACCGACTGGTCGAAGCCGCTGGAGCCCGCACGCACCGACGCCTACGGCGCGGTCTTCGAGGTGCCGCTCGCCGACGGTGCCGGCTCGCTCAGCTACATCATCCACAAGGGCGACGAGAAGGACCTGCCCTCCGACCAGTCCCTCGACCTCAAGGCCGTCGGCCACGAGGTGTGGCTGCTCGGCGGCCAGGAGAAGTACCTGCTCCCGCAGCCCAAGGGCAGCGGCGCCGCACTGGACCTCACCAAGGCCGCGGCCGTGTGGATCGACGAGAACACCATCGCCTGGAACGGCAGCGACGCCGCCGCCTCCAGCCAGCTGCTGTACTCCCGCGACGGCTCCATCGCCGTCGAGGACGGGCAGGTCACCGGCGACGCCAAGTGGCTCCGCCTGAACAGGACCACGCTCAGCGACGCGCAGCAGAAGAAGTTCCCGCACCTCGCGAAGCACACCGCGTACTCCGTCGATCCCCGCGACCGCGACCGGATCCGCGAGGCCCTGCGCGGCCAGGTCGTCGCCACCCAGCGGGCCGCCGGGGCAGGCGCGGTCCTGACCGCCACCGGAGTGCAGCTCGCCGGGGTCCTCGACGACCTGTACGCCGCGAAGGCCACCGGAGCCAGGCTCGGAGCCACCTTCTCGGCCAAGGGCACCCCGACGCTGCGCCTGTGGGCGCCCACCGCCCGGAAGGTGAGCCTGAGGCTCGGCGGGAAGACCGTCGCCATGCGCCGCGACGCCGCCTCCGGCGTCTGGTCCGTCACCGGCAACCGCTCCTGGTACGGCGAGAAGTACACGTACGCCGTGACCGTCTGGGCGCCGAGCGTCCAAAAGCTGGTGACGAACGAGGTCACCGACCCCTACTCCGTGGCCCTCACCACCGACTCCGAGCAGAGCGTCGTCGCCGACCTCGCCGACGGGGACCTGGCGCCCAAGGGCTGGAACAGCCTGCGGAAGCCGGCGGCGGTCCCGCTGCGGGACGCGCAGATCCAGGAACTGCACGTCCGGGACTTCTCGGTGGAGGACCCCACCGCGAAGAACAAGGGCAAGTACCTCGCCTTCACGGAGAAGAACAGCGACGGCTCCAGGCACCTGCGCGAACTCGCCGAGTCCGGCACCTCCTACGTCCACCTGCTCCCTGCGTTCGACATCGCGACGATCCCCGAGAGCGGCGCGCAGAGCCCCGACTGCGACCTGAAGTCCTACCCCGCCGACTCCGACCGGCAGCAGGAGTGCGTGGCGAAGAGCGCGGCCGGGGACGCCTACAACTGGGGCTACGACCCCTACCACTACACCGTCCCCGAGGGCTCCTACGCCTCCGACCCGGACGGCACGGAGCGCACCGTCGAGTTCCGGAAGATGGTCAGGGCCCTCAACGAGGACGGGCTGCGCGTCGTGATGGACGTGGTCTACAACCACACCACCGCCGCCGGGCAGGCCGACACCTCCGTCCTGGACCGGATCGTCCCCGGCTACTACCACCGGCTGCTCGCCGACGGCAGCGTCGCCACCTCCACCTGCTGCGCCAACACCGCGCCGGAGAACGCCATGATGGGCAAGCTCGTCGTGGACTCGATCGTCACCTGGGCCAAGGAGTACAAGGTCGACGGCTTCCGCTTCGACCTGATGGGCCACCACCCCAAGGCCAACATCATGGCCGTCAGGAAGGCCCTGGACGCACTCACGCCCGAAAAGGACGGAGTCGACGGCAAGAAGATCATCATCTACGGAGAGGGCTGGAACTTCGGCGAGATCGCCGACGACGCCCGGTTCGTCCAGGCCACCCAGAAGAACATGGCGGGCACCGGCGTCGCCACGTTCTCCGACCGGGCCCGTGACGCCGTCCGCGGCGGCGGACCCTTCGACGAGGACCCGGGCGTGCAGGGCTTCGCCTCGGGCCTCTACACCGAGCCCAACGGCTCGGACGCCAACGGCACCGAGGCCGAGCAGAGGGGCAGGCTGCTGCACTACCAGGACCTGATCAAGGTGGGCCTGTCCGGCAACCTCGCCGACTACGCCTTCACCGACACGTCGGGCAAGGAGGTCAAGGGCTCCGAGGTCGACTACAACGGCTCACCCGCCGGATACGCCGAGGCCCCGGGCGACGCCCTCGCCTACGCCGACGCGCACGACAACGAGTCGCTGTTCGACGCCCTCGCCTTCAAGCTGCCGAAGACCGTCGGCGCGGACGAGCGGGCCCGGATGCAGGTCCTCGCCATGGCCACCGCCGCCCTCTCCCAGGGCCCGGCGCTGTCCCAGGCGGGCACCGACCTGCTGCGCTCGAAGTCCCTCGACCGCAACTCCTACGACAGCGGGGACTGGTTCAACGCCATCCACTGGGACTGCCGGGCCGGCAACGGGTTCGGCCGTGGTCTGCCCCCGGCCGCCGACAACCGCTCCAAGTGGCCCTACGCCAAGCCGCTGCTGACCGCACCCGGACTCCGCGCGGGCTGCGCGGAGATCGAGGGCGCCTCGGCCGCCTACCGTGACCTGCTGAGGATCCGTAGGACGGAGAAGGCCTTCAGCCAGTCCACGGCACAGGGCGTGCAGGCCGCGCTGTCCTTCCCGCTCTCCGGCAAGGACGAGACACCCGGAGTGATCACCATGAGGCTCGGCGAGCTCGTCGTCGTCTTCAACGCCACGCCGGAGCGGCGGACGCAGGAGGTCGCCTCGCTGGCGGGCACCGGATACGCCCTGCACGAGGTGCAGGCGGACGGCTCGGACGACACGGTGAAGTCCGCGTCGTACGAGAAGGCCTCGGGCACCTTCACGGTCCCGGCCCGCACCGTCGCGGTGTTCGAGCGGAACTGATCCCCGCCGCCCCGCGCCCGACACGCCCGCTCCCCGCCCGGGGAGCGGGCGTACGCGTGCGCGGGGACGCCCCGGGGAAACACGCCCCCGCCGCGGGGAGTGGGCGGACGTGGCGCGGGCATCCGACAACAAGAGAAGTCGCTCCACATTCAACAGAGTTGGCCCTTCTTCGCTCCCCGCGTGCCTGGAGGTGTCCGCCGAGATGCCGTCCGACAGCCCACGAATCCGCCCCGCACGACTCCACCTGCCCTGGTGGCTGTCGGTCCCGCTGGTCGTCGTCCTGCTCCTCGCGCTGGTCACCGCGGTCTGGCGGTTGAACCTGCTGCCGGGACTCGACGACGTCTTCGGCACCGAGACCCACGACCGCTCGGGCCCGGCCCTGCTCAAGTCCATCCAGGACATCAGCCGTTACGAGGCCGCCGACGGCAACTTCCAGGTCGTCGTCGACCTCGACAAGGACGCCAAGTTCCTGCCGGACTCGGTCCGCGGCAGCAGGACGCTCTACGTCGGTGCCGGAACCGTCAGCGCCTATGTCGACCTCGGGAAGATCGGCGAGCACGACGTCACCGTCAACGAGGACCGCACCGTCGCCACGCTCCGCCTCCCGAACGCGAGGCTGGGCAAGCCCGCCCTGGACCCCGACCGCTCCTACGCCGTGACCAAGCAGCGCGGGTTCCTCGACCGGCTCGGCGACTTCTTCTCCGACAACCCGGGCGACGAGCGCGAGGTCAACCGGCTCGCGGCCAAGCACATCGGGGAGGCGGCGAAGGACAGCGAACTCGTCTCCCGCGCCGAGAAGAACACCGCCAGCATGCTGGAGGGGCTGCTGCACTCCCTGGGCTTCGAGCGGGTCACGGTCACCTACGCCTGACGGTCCGTGCGCCATTTGGCGCGAGGGCCGGCCCGAGCGGCCGCCCCAGGACGGGGACACCCGACCCGGGCGCCCCGCGTATCCCTGAACCTCCTTTACGCCGCGATCCGGCGTCCGGCGCGCCAGCGGTCCGGTACCCGGTGTTCGGCGCCGCAACCGGGTCAAGGCGCGCCCGGGGCGGTGCCTCGCGCCGGCCGCCGGGACCGCGGCCCCGGCGGCCCCACCGGGGCAGGCGCTCGGGAGCTTGGGCGCCCGCCAAATCCGGGTGACCCTGGTGGCCTGACGGTCGCTTCACCGGACGAAGGCAGGATTGGCGCGACCGCCCCGCTCCGGCAGGATCATGGTCCCGGCGACCCGGCGACCCGGCGACCCGGCGACCCGGCGACCCGGCGACCCGGCGACCCCGGTCTCGGGGGCGAGGTGCCTGTCCCCAAGGGCGGTCCGGTACCCCGGCGGTCGGTGCCGCGACCGCGTGAAGGCGGGGCTGGGACGGCCGGACCGCGCTCGGGTGGCGGGTCGGCGGTCGGGCGCGCGCGAGGGCTCGGTGTTGCGGGGCGGCGGTCCGGCGGTCGGCACCGTGATCGGGGTCCTGGTGGCCCGGCGGTCGGCCCGAGGCGGGCGGTCCGGCGGGCGGTCCGGTGGCCCGAGGCGGCGCCAGGGGGCCGGCGCGGACCCGGGTGTCCCCGGGTGTCCCCGGGCGGGACGGGAGGCGTCCTGGGATCAGCCCAGCGCGCTCAGCTCCGTGCCGTCCGACAGCACGGCGTTCAGCTCGGCGTGCGCGCCCTCGCGCGCGGGCAGCGCGAGCACCGGGCCCCGCCCGGTACCCGTGACGCCGCCCGACGTGCTGATCGAGGCGATCTGCCGGGAGCCCGCCGCGAGCACGTACCACCGGCCGGCCCGCGACTTCCACAGCACGCCCGCGAGGACCTGCGGGGAGCGCGGACCGCAGGCCGGTGAGTCCTCGGCGCGCGCCGCCACCGCACCCGGCGCGACCGGCGACTCGGCAGGCGCCTGCACCTGCGCCAGGACCCGGCTGCCGGTGCCCCGCCAGGTGTCGGCGCGGGTGCACAGCCAGCGCGCCACGCCGTCGCCCTCCGGCAACGTCTGCCGCGCGTACGCCCAGGAGTTGACGGAGCGCACCCCGTTCGCCCGCATCGAGGGCAGCAGGCAGGCGGTGCGCGACCAGGCCGCCAGCCCGGCCCGGTCCGTGACGTCGTGCGGGGCCGAGGGCGGGCCGGAGGTCAGGCGGGCAGGGGTGATCTCGCCGAGATCCGTCATCAGCCGGGTGCCGGTGTCGTCCCGAAGCTGCAGGACGTTCCAGTGCGGGCATCCCGAGCCGACGGCGGGGCTCGCCGTGATCCCGGTGACACCGTCCCCGCGGCGGGAGAGCGGCTGGGCCCTCTCGGCGGGCTTCAGCAGGTTCCGAACCGCCACGCCACGCACCCACGGTGCGGTGAGGTACCGCACATTGCCGTCCGCGCGGCCCGCCACCACGGCGTTCGCGGTGGCCGTGTCCGCGCCGTCGACCCGCGCGAAGTCCAGTGCGGCGCCGGCCGTACCTCCGTCGCGGGCCTCCGCGTAGCGCACGAGGCGGAACCCGTCGTGGAGGAGCACCACCGCGGCCTGGTCCACCTCGCCGGCGTACAACAGCTGGGCCGGGCCCGCGGGCGGCCCCGAGGGGGTCCCGGGCGTCGCCGACACCTGCACCGTTCCGCCGGGGCGTGCCCAGACGGCCAGCGCCCGGCGCAGCAGCCTCTCGTCGTCGACGCGGTCGCCGCGGGCGGGCCACGCGGAGAAGTCGGTCCGCGCGGAGGTCTTCCACGCCCGTGGCTCGGCCTTCACCAGGTTCGCCGGGTCGAGGGCCTGCTCGGCGGCCGGGTTGCGGGCGTACGGGGGAGCCGCGGCCCCGTCCGGCCCCCAGCCCTCTCCGGGCAGCCCCAGCAGCACGCCGCACACCACCAGGGCCGCCACGGCCACCGCCGCCGCCCGGGTGTGCTGCCTGCGCCGCATCAGGTCCGGCGGCCTGGCCTGGAGCAGGCACGGGTCGAACTCGGGGGACTCCAGCAGCGCGTACTGCGCCCTGACCTCGTCCGCCTCGGCCAGCGCCTCCTCGATGTCCTGGACCCCGGCCGCGGCCAGCACCCGCTGCACCTCGGCGTCGCCGAGCCGTTCCAGGCCGCGCAGCACCCATGCCGCGCGTGCCGGAGCGGACAGCCCCGACAGCCTCTGGTCCAAGACCAGTTCGTCCGAGCCGCCGGAACGCGGGAACAGTCGCAGGCCCCACACCTGGGGCAGCAGCGGCGGCAGCTGCGCACGCCGCGGCAGCGCCCAGCGCCGTGGCGGCCGCCCCGCCCCCAGGGCGCCTCGCAGTACCCGGGTGCGCACACAGGCGTATCCGGGGTCGCCCCCGGTCCGCTGCTCGGGGACGCGATTGCGCGGCAGCGCGTGCTGGACGACGGAGTGGGCGGTCAGGACCCGGCGGCTCTGGCCGAGGCCCGGCGGCAGCACCAGGTAGGCGATCCGTACGAGGCGCGGATAGTGCTCGACGAGGGCGGCCTCCGCCTGCTCGACGTCGACGGGGCCGGTGGAGACCTGCGCGGTGGCTTCCTGAGTGGGCACGTTCAGCAAAACGAGCGAATCGTCCGATGGTCACCTCACCCGCGAGGGCGACGTGTGGGAGGAACGTGCGCGGGTGGCCGTGACGGGGCCGGCGTGGTGCGCGGGGACGGGAGGAGGGACCGGGGTCACATCCCGGGAGTGACGGGTTCGCTCACAAGTTCTGCCCGCGTGTTGCACGATGGGCGGATGAGTCAGCGATTCCGTATCCGAACCAGCGGCGTGATCCGAGCGGCGGCGGTGGCCTGCGTCCTGGCCGTGGCCGCCGCCGGCTGCGGCGGTGGCACACAGGACGACGGCGACGGCGGGAAGGACGGCGCCGTGCCCCCGGCGGCCACCGGAACGCTGGAGCAGCTCGCCGCGAAGGTGAAGTGCGAGCCGAACATGCAGACGGACGCCGAGGAGCTCCGGCAGGCGAACTGCGAGACCGAAGCGGGCCGGTGGGTCATGATCACCTTCAAGACCGAGACGGGCAAGCGGGAATGGATCGACGGCGCCAAGGACTACGGGGGCGAGTACCTCGTCGGCAAGCGCTGGGTGGCCGTCGGGGACCGGAAGGTCGTCACGGCACTGCGCGGCATCCTCGGCGGTGAACTGGAGACGGGTACGGACCACTCGCAGCACTCCGGAACTCCTTCGGACGGAGCGTCCCACAGCGGCCACTGAGCCGCCCGGACGCGCGGCCGCCGGGCCGTCGCCGCCGGTGCCACGGCCGGCGGCGACGGCCCGGCGGGCGTTCCGGAGGTGCCGTG
>NZ_JAAAXQ010000265.1 GCF_009916105.1 Streptomyces sp. GC420
GGGCTTCGGGGGGCGCGGGCTCGAAGGCCTTGTGCAGGCCGACGGGGTTGGGCCCGGATACCCATTTGCCGCTGGCAGGGTCGCGGGTCGGTTTGGTCGGCGGCCGCAGGGCGGTCATGAGTTCCTCGCCGCAGACGGCGGTGGAGCCGCGGGGAGTGAGCAGCCGGTCGGTGTAGGTGCCCAGCAGCCGTGCCAGGTCTGACGGCGGCAGCTCGGGCAGGTTCCAGCCGTCCTGGGACAGAGCTCCCCAGGCCATGACGGCCAGTTGCACGGAGGCGCGTTTGTTGTTCACGACGGGCCGGAAGGTCCTGGCCCAGGGGCCGAATCCTCTGCGGGTTAGGCGGAAGCCGGCGTGGTCCAGCTGCGCCAGGACGGAGTGGGTGGAAGGAAGGCGCAGCGTGACGCGGTCGGCGAGTTCGGCGGGCAGGTGCAGCGCGGTGCTGGCTGCAGGGGTCAGGACGATGAGCGGGTCGCCGTCCTGGTCATGGGTGGACAGTTTGTCCCGGCGCAGGCCGCTGCGCAGGGTCCACTCCACCAGGCCGAGGAGATCATCTGCGTCCAGCGGCAGCTGGGATCCGTTGGTGAAGTGGGCGATTAGGGTGCCGTTGTGGTCGATGACGGCCAGCGGTCCCGTGGGCGCGACATGCGGCTCTGGGGTCACCGGTCGGCGCGTAGACGGTGGTGCTTCGTCGTCTGGGGGGAAGAGTGTCGGTTGCTCCGGCCGGTCGGCTTGCGCGGGTTCTGTGGGGACCTCGTTTTGGACGGACGGCTTGTTCTGTTTCGGCTTCTCGAGGGTCTTGAGGCCCTCCAGGAGGCGCGCGTAGGCGGTGCGGCGGGCCGTGAGCGGTTCGCGTGTCCCGGCTTCCCATGCCTCGACGTCCCTGGCACGGCAGACGAGGGCGTCTGCTATCTGTTCGGTGGACAGGCCTGCCGCCTTGCGCAGCCGTGACCGCTCGCGGGGCGGTGGCAGGGGGACCCGCTGGGCCGAGAGGTCGGCAAGGAGTCCGTCGACCCGGGCAAAGAGCTCGGGCTGATCGTCGTGATCATCTGGCATGCCGTGAATGTGCCAGGTCCGTTGGGCTGGACGATCAGATTCCCGTCACCGCCCGTTGCGGCCTGGTCGATGGGCTACATGCGGATACGTTCGAGCATCTGGTGGTCTGGCCCGATGCAAGATGACGGGAAATGGTCTGTCCCGCCGCAGTGGTGGTGCGTGGCCCTGCTGTCGTGGTCCGTGCCGCTGAAGTCGGGCGTGTCTGAGCTGCGTAGGGGGCGCTGAGGCGTGCGTCGGGACGATCTCACCCCGCACACGTGGTCGACTAACGTGTCCGTGTCACGCGCAACGGATGTGGATAGAGGGCGCATGGTCAAGGATCTGCGGATCGTCCATCGCAATGGTGCCGGGCGGGAAGTACAGGTGCCGGCTGACCAGGCTGGGGTGGTTGAGCTGCTTGACCGGGAGCCCGTATGGGTTCCGCTGCGTCATCCGTCCGAGCGGAGCATCGTCACCTACTGGTGGTCGGCGACGACGGGCAAGCACGTGGGCTGCAGGTCGCTGCAGCGGCTGTCGGTGGCTATGCTGCTCGATTTCCATCCGCATGTCACCGACTTCGCCGCCTGGACGGCGCGGCTGGAGTGGTCCGAGCGCGGCCGGGCCCGCCGTTTCGTGCCGGACTTTTTTGTGCGGACTGCTCAGGGCGCGACGGTGGTTGTGGCGTGCCCGCCGGCCTCGGGTCCCGGCGGGCGCTGGGAACGGCAGCGGCAGGTGCTGGAGCAGGCATGCCAGGAGACAGGCTGGCAGTTGGGCTCCCCCCGGGTGCCGCAAGGTGGTGCGCTGGCCAATTTGCGATGGGTGGCTCGATACCGGCATCCCCGCAATGCCGATCGTGAGGTGGAGGAGAAGCTGCTGGCAGCGTTCGCGCGGCCCCTGTCGTTGATGGATGGTGTGCAGGCGACCGGGATGCCGCGGCTGGCGGTGCTGCCGCAGCTGTATCACCTGCTGTGGCGGCGGCAGCTGACGATGAACTGGAGTGTTCCGCTTGGCCCCGACTCGGTGGTGCACCGGGGCGGTGCGGCCAGGAGCATGCGTCCGTTCACGGTCCAGGAGCAGGTGTGAGCGGCATGACGGGGGCGTTTCCGGCGGCGTTCCGGGCGCACCATGGGGTGCTGGGCGAGGGCGATGCGGTGCGCTGGCGGAGCGAGCGGTACACCGTGATCGCGTTGGATGGGGTGACGGTGCATCTGGCGCCTCGTCCGGGCAGCGGGCTGCCACTGGTGGCGCTGCCCTTGGGTGTGCTGGCTGCCGCAAACGACTTCGCCGTGTTGGACGCCGACGGTCTGCCGGTCACGTCCAAGGCGCTGCCCGATTGGTCACGGCTGGAGGGCATCAGTACCGAGGCAGCCCGCGAGGCCTACCTGTGGGAGCGACACGTCATCGAGGTCGATACCGGTCTGCTGCCCAACCAGCCGGACGATGCCACGCCGCGCCCGGGGTATGCGCCCGATGAGTTCACGCTGATCGAGCGCTACAAGACCAAGGCGGCCGAGCTGAATGCGGTTCTGGAGTGGGAGGTGTCGTGGCACACGGTCCAGCGCAAGCGGCTGAAGTACGTCGAGAAGGGCATCTGGGGGCTGGTCGACAAGCGACGTACCCGCATGCCGTCGCTGTACGGGCGGACCGATCCCCGCGTGGTTGATGCCCTGCTGGCGTTGGCCGATGCCCGCAGGGGCAGGACAGCGATCACGGCGTCGGCGCTGTTCGTGCTGCTGCGGCGCTCAGTACGCAGCAGTTACGGGCCGGCGGTGGTGGTGCCGCCGAATACGACGCTGTACAAGCTGCTGGACCGGCTGGGCATCAAGGTGAAGGATCTGCGGGCGCCCACCCGCAGACGGCTGGATACAGCCAACCGGCCCGGGCCGCCGTTCTCGCTGACGACTGCGCTGGCGCCGGGTGAGCTGGTGCAGATCGACTCCACCGATCTGGATGTGAAGGTCCTCGGGGATGACGGGCAGCCGACCTCGGTCGAGCTGACGGCGATGGTGGATGTCGCCACCCGCACCATCATCGCGGCGGTCGTCCGGGCCAAGACCACGCGCGGCTGGCGCCGGGCCCATGACCAGAAGCTGGCGCTGTTTGCCACCCCGCGCCGGGCCGGGCGGGCGACCAAGGCGGTGGATGCCTCGCTGCTGCTGGCCCAGGCCCTGGTCCCGGCCCCGATGCGGCCGGGCTTCTCCGCGCTAGCGCACGCCTCGGCCTCGGACCTGCCGTACGAAGAGCTGGTGGAGGCGGATGAGCGGATCGCGCAGGCGGCCAGCCGTCCGGTGATCGTCCCGGACATGATCGTCATCGATCATGGGACGGTGTTCGCGGGGCGTACGTTCTTCGACGCCTGCCGGTCTCTGGGGATCTCGGTGCGTCCGGCGCGTCGGCGTACCCCGACGGACAAGGCGATCGTGGAGCGCACGTTCGCCTCGATCAAGTCGCTGTTCAGCCAGTACGTCAACACGTACACCGGCAATGACATCAGCCGCCGGGCCAGGACGCTGGACGGCGAGGTGCTGTTCAACCTCAGTCAGCTTGATGACCTGCTGCAGGAGTGGATCGTCCTGCGCTGGCAGAACCGGCGGCATGAGGAGCTGCGCAACCCCTACGACGCCAATCTGCCGACGCTGACTCCGAACCAGATGTATGCCGCGTGTGTGCAAGTGGCCGGCTATTTGCCGGTCCCGCTCGCCCGCGAGGACTATCTCAAGCTGCTGCCTACTGCGTGGGTTGGCGTCACCGATGAGGGCATCCGGTTCATGAACCGGGTGTATGAGAACGAAAGGAATGCGCTGGGGCCCTATCGTCGGCAGCGGTCGGGGCTGGGCGGCAGACGGCGCAACGGCTGGGAACTGCGCTACAACCCGTATGCGCCCGAGCATGTGTGGCTGCACGACCACGAGAACGACACATGGGTGCAAGCCACCTTCCGCCACCAGAAGATGATCAACGCGCCGTGGACGCAGTACCTATGGGACATCGCTACCACGGAGCACCTGCAGCGCGGCGGCCGCAAGGACGACGACCTCGCCATTGCCCAGGCGCTGGCGGACCTGCTTGAGCGGGCCGGCCGCGGCCCGGACCACGCGCAGGCAGCGGCGGTACCGGACGGCTGGCAACCTGCCGCGCTGCCGGCCGCCCGGCAGGCGGTGTTCGATCCGTATGCCGACGATGCGCTCTCGGGCGAGGACGGGATGCTGGATCTTCCGGATGAGGGAATGTACGGGCTGCCGGGACCGGCCGATCTGTCACGGCGGACGCTGGCGGGCGATCCGCTGTTCCTCTCCCCCGCCCGCACCAGCGCCGGTGAATGGTCGCCGGAGGCCGCAGAGGCCTTCAAGGCAGGCTACTTCGACGACCTGCCGCCGCTGGAGGACGAGGCCGCCCCGGACCCTGGCCCGGAAAAAGGGCCTGCGATTTATGGAGGCGAGGAAGAGCTGTTCCGCTTCCTCGGTGATGACCTTGAGGGAGGGCCGGCGTGAAGCGGCTGAAGAAGACACTCTCCGGTCTCGGTGATCAGGCCCTCGAGGATCTGGTGGCCGACCCAGGCCGGCCGCGGCCGCCGGTCCCGGCGTGGTGCGACACCCTGCCCAACTGGCGGACCGCGGTCAATCATGCCCCGGAGCCGCCCGACCTGGCCGACTGCGCCCCACTGGGAAGCGAGATCAGCCCCGACGATCCCCGCTTCCTCTTCCACGGAAGCATGCGGCCGGTCCGCACACCGGCCATCAGCGCTGCGGAACTGGTGGTGAAGAAACAGCTCGCGGCCAACGCCCGCCGGCCCCGGGGCCGGATCGGGGTCATCATCGAGGGCCCCGCCAACACCGGCAAGAGCGAACTGCTGGGCTACATCGGCCAGAACTACGAGCGGCGGCTGAACAACCGCTACGGACGCAATGACGACCGCATCCCCGTCATCGCACTCAGCGTGCCCGCCAAGAGCCGCGGCGGCACCCGCAACTGGGCCGACGCCTTCGCCCGCTTCCTCGGCCTCGAACGGGAGGACTTGGGCAGCGACCCCACCGACTCGGTCTGCTACGTGATGCGGCACTGCCACACCCAGCTGGTCCTCATCGACGGCATCGACCGCCTCGAGCACGGAGCCGACGTGCAGCAGTCGTTCGCGTTCCTCAAGCACATCAGCGACGAGACCGGCGCGACCTTCCTGTACTGCGGCCGCAGCAGCCGCGCCCTCGTGGACCCGATGCTGCGCGACCGCGAAACGAAGCCTGAACCGAACGAGGAACCGTGGGGGGACCATCCTGTCCTGGTAACCAGCCGGCTGGGCTATGACCAGACGGGCAAAGACCGCTTCCGGCGCGTCGTCAACGAGTTCGACAAGGACCTGCGGCTCCACCATCACCAGCTCGGTGATCTGACCAAGCTCTCCCCCGACCTACACCTGCGCAGCAAGGGCTATTTGCGTGCCCTGTCCCAGCTCATCTGCCAGGCCGCGCAGCAGGCCATGCTCAATGGCGACGAGCGCATCACCAAGGAGCTCATCGAAAGCCTCATCGTCGGCAAGGTCATCGCGATCTGACACGCCTGCGCGCCGCCGGGACCATCGCTGGACGGCCAGAGGGCGTGATATCAGGGGGGAACTGTCTGGGCTTCAGGCATGTCGCCAGCTGAGATCGTTCTCATCGCCGTACACCGCCGTGACACCGGACAGTGGTGAGATCAGCCAGGCCTTGGTCAGGACACCGGGCCAGTCTGCTGCGATCTGGGCGATCAGGTCCCGGACGACGAACGGAGGCAGGTCGAAGACGGGTTCCGGTTTCTTCTTGCCCGCGCTGAGCATGGGCCGGCTGTCCACGAGCAGTCCGATCGGCCGCTCCGGGGCCACGGCGCGGACTCCGGCAAGCTGCTTGCGCAGTTTGCTTTCGATGGCTCGCCCGATCGTGGGCCGGATCTCGCTGATGTTGAACCGCCAGTGCCCGTCCGGGGTGACGCGTCCGGAGAAGCCGGCGGTCAGGTCGTCGAACGAGATGATCACCCGTTGGTCGTCAGGGCAGGGCCAGAACTCGATTGCGGGCACCGGAAAGGGGCCTTGCAGTCTGCGCATATCGACGAAGGGCTTTTTCCGCTCGACCGCTCTTGTGGCCTGGCTGACGACGCGGGTGTAGAGCCCCTCGCGTTCTTTCTTCGATGCTCCCATCCACGGCGCGGCCGACACCCGGACGATCAGTCCGCCGCCAGGTGCGTCGGCGGCAAGGCCGGTCACCAGCTGGATGAGACGTACCGCGACGGCGTCCTGTGTCGCCACCCGGCGCATGTCCTCTTGCGGCGCGGGAAGCACGGTGTGATCGACAAAGCCCGCGACCCCGTTCACGGCGACCTCGGCATCCACGGGGATCGGCGGCGTGTAGGGATAGAGATCTTCTTGACGCTCTGGGCTGCCCAGCAGTTCGGCGTGGTGGCCTTCCTCCTGTATGGCCTGCAGCAGGGCGGCGAAAGCGCTCTGCTCGCGGGGCTTGTCAGCCAAGATCGCCAAGGGGTCCGTCTCGTGCGTCACCATCTGCCCCCGCCCTCGTCACGTACGTGCGGCACCAGCTTGCACCCTCCGTAGACACGTGATGCTGGCGCGGACCGCTCGGCACCGCGTCCGGTCTCCATGGGAGCTGCCGCGCCGTGGGCTGGCTCAGGCATCTTTACTGGGGGCTGTGGAGCGTTTGGTGCGGCCCAGGTCGAGGTCCCACACCATGAACAGTCTCTCCAGAGCCTGACGCTCCTGCTCGGTGAGTTTTTCGGGTGCTTTACGTATCTTGTGGATCCAGTTGCCGAGTGCGACGGAATACTGTCCGCCCCATATACCTTGGATGTACCTGCGAGGTACGCGCAGGTTGCCCTTGCGTGCCAGATACTCTGCGGCCGCCTGCAGGTAGATGCGGAATTCCCGGTACCTTTCGCTGTCCCGTTCCCCCTCGTAGAGGCTGTCGATGGAAGGGATGAGGTGGAGGTCCAGCAGGAGCTGGGCCTGAGCCGGATGCAGCTCGTGGAAGCGGTTGAGCTGACGGTTGAGCCACTGCCCGAGAGGCGTACCGTCACTGGTCTTGAAGGCGTTGGGGACATGGCTGGTGCCATGCTCTTCGACGTGGGCCTTGGCATACGCGTAGAAGCGGCGCCACATGACGGTGAAGCCGGGCGGTGGGTTCCACCAGGGGTCGATGGCGTTGAGGGCTTGTTCGTAGCTGGCGGCGAGGCGGCCGGCTTTGGCTTTTCTGCGGCATTCGACGAGCCATCGGCCGACGGGATGGCCTCCGTGCGTTGCGTCCTGCGGGGCGGCCAGGTGGTGATGTTGTTCGGCCCAGGCGCGGGCGTGGCCGAGCATGCGGGTGAAGTCGTCGTCGGGGGCGCTCCACAGCATGCCCAGGCTGTCGAGGGCGGTGCGCTGGTCGTCATCGAGGCGGCCGGCGGTGTGCCGCAGGCGCTGGTTGGTGATCCACTCGCCCAGGGCGAAGCCGTCGTCGTCGCGGTAGTCGGCGGGAACGTCGAGGTGGCCGTACTGCTCGTGGTAGCCGGTAGCGCTGGCATGGGCCTCGTCCCAGTCGCCGGTGGGCGGCAGGGTGATTTCCAGACCGAGGGCGAGGGCGATCTCCAGGGCGCGTTCGGGCAGGTGGTAGTGGACGGTGCGGGCGGGCAGCCCGGAGGGGCCGCTGGAATGGGGCATCGCGAGGCGGTCGAGGAAGGTGTCGTCGTGGGCGCGCAGGGCCTGCAGGATGTTCCACAGTCCGCTGAACCTCGAGGTGCGCAGCACCTCGTGGGCGCTTGAGGCGTCGGGCAGGTAGACGGGCAGGACGAGGGTGGCCTTCTTGCCTTCGCCGGGCTGCTGGCGCAGGGCGCGGCCGATGGCCTGGATGGCGTCGATGACGCTGTCGCGGGCGGCGGCGAAGACGACGGCGTCGATGGCGGGGATGTCGACGCCTTCGTTGAGGACGCGGACGTTGTGGAGAACGGCGCGCCGGGGTGTTTCGGCGAAGTCCTCCATCAGACGGCGCCGGTAGGGGGGTCTTTGCTGGCTGTCGACGGCCTGGGACCACAGGTCGGGGATGTGGAGGTCGTCGGCGGCTTCGGCTGCGGTGGCGGGCAGCGCGGCTGCGAAGGCGTGGGCGGCGGCGATGCGGTTGTGGAAGACCAGGACGCGGCGCAGGTCATGGTCGGCGATGGCGCGCAGCACGGCGACGTGGAGGGCGGCGGTGCGCAGCCCGTTGTGGTGGGCGCTGTTGGCGGGGTGGTCGGTGAGGATGTCGTGCAGGTCCTGGTCGGTGACGACGGGCATGACGACCCGGTAGTCGGCGAGGATGCCCCGTTCGATGGCCTCGGACAGGCTGAGGCGGTAGACGACGGGACCGAAGATGTCGCGGCGGTCCATGGTGGCGTCGGGCATGGCCTCGAACAGCGCGGACAGCGGACCGGACGGGGCGGGAGTGTTGAAGATGCGCGGGGTGGCCGTCATGTAGAGGCGCAGCTTGGCGGGCACGGCGTCATCGCTGTGGATAGTGCCCCAGCCGCGGCCGGCCTTCTTGCAGGTGCGGTGGGCCTCGTCGATGACCATCACGTCCCAGGCGGGAACGGCGTAGTCGTCGTGAAGGCGGCGGATGACGGGCAGCGAGGAGTAGGTGACGAAGACGGTGACCGGGCCGCGCGCCTCACTGAGAAGTGCGGCGATGCGGTCGGGGTCGTTCGTCATGAGCGCCTGCGCTGGATCCAGTCCGCTGCGGCGCTGGGTGAGCGAGGACACCCCCACGGCCAGCCCGGTACGGCCGGCCTGCCGCCAGCGCTGGATGGTCTGGGTCAGCAACGCCAGGGTGGGCACGGCCACCAGCGCGATGCCCTCGGGCGCGAGGCGATGGACGGTGGCGGCTGCGGTGAGGGTCTTGCCCGTGCCGCAAGCCGACACCACGGTGACCCGGCGCTCCCCCGCGACGACAGCGTTCATGACTGCTTCGACTGCCTCACGCTGGTGGGGGCGCAGGGCGGGAGATGCGAGAGACACACGGGTCCTTAGGATCGGGGGCGCAGGACGATCACGCTGTGGCTCCTGCACTGTATGCAGGCGCTCAGCGGGGCCAGTCAGCCGGTCCGGTTGATGCCGGGCCAGGAGTACCGGCCAAGTCCGTGCAGAGGGGGACGCGTGAGGCGAACAGACGCAAGCGGCGCCACGGTGACCGGCAGCCGGACACGACGCGCCGCGAAACGGCCCCGCACCTGGAGAACTCCAACGCCCTTGGCACGGCAGGCGAGGCTCATCTCCGGGGAGTCGACGGGCTCCTTCGTCGGCCGTCTGGCAGCACTGAACAACATGCCGCCCGATGACCTCATGCACAAGATCGGGGACGGGACGAAGGCCATGCCGGCCAAGACCACCGAGGTCTATCTCAATGCCCCGGCTCTTGAGCGGCTTGCGGGGCTGACCGGGCGCAGCGTGCCCGTGCTGCAACGGACGCTGCCGCACCTGAAGGACCATCACCTCCTGGATGGCGGCCCGGGGCCGGCGTGGGAGTGGCCCCAATGGCGGACCAAGGGCCCGGTGTTCCTGGTGCGGGCCTGCGACCTGTGCGCGGTGGCCAAGCGTAGGCCGTCCGACGTGTATCTGGTGTCGGTGACCCGGTGGCGGGTGTGTGTGCGGCACGGGCGGTGGCTGGACAATCTGCGGGAGGCCGGGGCGACCTGGCTGCCGCTCGGGAACCTGCCCGACGTTGTCGATGCCCACCGCCGGCGTCTCCTGCTGGAGCGGCGTCTGGGTGGCGGCGGGCGAGCCCTGTTCGCGGACGCCCTGCACATCGCCGCGTTCTGGTGGAACATCCCGTCCCTGTGCCCGCCCGTGTGGGGCGCCCGCGGCCGACTGCGCGGCACGGGAATCGGCAGCGATCTGCGCATAGCGCCGCTGGTGGTGTATCCCGAGGCCGTCCGCCTTGCAGGGATGCTGGCGGCACGAGAGCGCCGCCGCATGCGTGGCACCTGGGGTGTGGAGATGGACCAAGCGTGGCTGAACGCCGTGGGCGGGATGCTGGAGGAGTGGCAGATGCCTGCCTCCCTTGCTCTCATGCCAGTGAACGTCTGGATGCAGCGCCACAGTTCACCGCCGCTCGCTGATGGAGCGGACCAACCCGCACAAGGCAAGTGGCGCCGCCTCCCCACCCCTCTCCCCCATGACGACGTCCCGTCCGATACGCATCTGGAAGAACTGACCTGTCTGTCCTGGCGGTTCGGCGACGAACCCCGCGAGCCA
The DNA here is from genome assembly GCF_009916105.1 of Streptomyces sp. GC420. GTDB lineage: Bacteria > Actinomycetota > Actinomycetes > Streptomycetales > Streptomycetaceae > Streptomyces. Next base: position 10,275 of record NZ_JAAAXQ010000265.1, read on the forward strand.
GACCTCACCATGACCTGGTCGGTGGCCGGTCAGGCCTGAATTCCTCCGCCAGGGTGCTCGTGGGGTACCGGAACAGCGCGCACACAAGGCCGGGGTGAGTTGCCGGGCAGTGGCCTGGAATGAGAGGCGGTCTGGCGGTCCGCAAACGGGCTGGGCAGGGTCGCACCCGATCCGTGTGCGGCGGCGTGGAGGCTGGGGCCCGGGCTGGATTCAGATGCCGAATCCAAGGTGGGAGACGTAGGTGTAGGCCTGGTGGTCCGACCCCAGGCCATCCACGATCCACGTCCACAGCTCATCCAGCGTGCTGTGGTCGTTGCTGCTCCAAGCGTCCACGACCGCCTGCCACTCGTGGCGGACGTTGATGTGCCGCACGCGCAACTCGCGCTGCCGGCTGGACGGAACACTCTTCTGATCGACGGGGTGGATCTCGATGCGTCTGCCGCGGCCGTCGTCCCACAGACGCTGCTTGTAGTGGTCGGCGAGACTGGCGCGGCGACAGAGCCAGAACGCCCGGTCGATCAGGCGAAGGTTGTCGGGGCGGGGCCGTTGTACGCCGCTGGTCCAGCGGTTGATGGTCCGGCCGGTGACGCTGATACCAGCGGCCCTCAGCCAGTGGTCGCCCCGGCTGCCCCAGGTGAGGTAGCGCAGCCGGATGGTCAGGCCAAGGCTGGTGGTCACTGGCGGGATGCTTCCGCTGGCTGCGTGGTCGAGTGTGCGGGCCAGGGCCTCGCTGCCGGTCATGCCGCGGGCCCCGTACAAGCCGAGTTCCCCCCAGCGTTCTTCCGGGGTGATCGGTACGGTGGCCGGGGTCGACATGCTCGTCATCCTTCCGGGCAGCAGGCTCGCAGCGACCGCTCGCGCCGCCGGGGTGACCGCTGAGCGCGGGAACTGCAGAGATCACGGCCGCAACGATACTGCGCCGCTCCCTGCCTGCTCTCCTCGAGGAACACCACCTGATGCCCTGCCCGTCAGCTCTGCAGATGACGACGTGGCAAGCATCCCGCGGGGGGCACCGCCACGTCCCCCTGTCCTGGCTGCGGGACTCTGCACCGGAAAGCCGCCCGTGCTCCTTCGGTACCAGCAGGTGTATTGGTACCGCCAACCACAGTTCACGCAGGCGATGGTGCGGAGCCTGATCCAAAATGCCCCTTTGGGCGTATGCGGCATCCCTATGATGACTGCGGCACAAGGGGGTAACCAGATGAGCGCGAAGGCTGCCACCAGAACGGATGCCGGCGGCAGTGCAGGCACCGGGGGTTTCGACTACCAGGCGCGGGTGGCGGCCTGGTTCGCGGTCCAGGCGCTCGCCGGTGCCACGTCTGCGGGGGTGCGCGGGCTGTTCGGCAGCGCTGTGCAAGAGATCTCCTGTGAGACGAAGGCGCCGATCGACGACTGCCCGGTGCGCCTAGTGCTGTGACCGAGAAGGTTCACCGGGTTCGAGAGTTGTGAGGGACCGGACGAACGGTTCGCGTGCTGGGGTGAGACGATCACGCCGTGACCATCCACCTCCATGACTTCGATGGCGAGCACTC
>NZ_JAAAXQ010000266.1 GCF_009916105.1 Streptomyces sp. GC420
TTCCACCCCCGCCCGCTTCACCCCTTCTCTTCTCCACTTGAATTGCCGGTTCCAGGGAGCTGTTTTCCATGAGCGCCGAGTCTCCGGTCACCCGCGGATTCCATTACTGGCGGCTGCGGTTCCGCGGCTGGCGGGGCACAAGGCCGTTCTGGGCGGGCTTGTTCACCATGCTGGGCGGCCTGCCCATCGCCTACCTTCCGTACGCCAACCTCAAGCTCGGCCACATGTCGATGACCGTGGCCACCACAGCGGGTTCGGGCTCGCTGATCATCGGCGTACTGCTGGTGACGCTGGGCCTGACCATGTGGTTCCACAGCATCGTGCGGGTCTTCGCCGGTGTCGCGGCGATCCTGCTCGGTCTGGTGTCGCTTCCGGTGTCCAACTTCGGAGGCTTCTTCATCGGGTTCCTGCTCGCGGTGGTCGGCGGCGGTCTGAGCATCGCCTGGGCGCCGGGCGTGCCCCCGGCCGCGGACACCGCGGAGCCGTTCGAGAAGACCCCGCAGGGCGACGCCCCCGAGGGCGACGGCCTGGGCGGACTCCCCTACGAGGACGGCTCGTACTCCTCGCACGGCGAGGACGCTCCGGAGGCCGCGCAGGGCGGCGAGCCGGACGACGCGAAGGCGTCCGTGGCGGCCGGTCCGACAGTCGACGTCAATGGCGGGAGGAACAGTGCCGGGTGACGAGACGCAGCTGACGGGTTCCGGCAGCGACGCGTCCCGCGTGAGCAGGGGACCGCGGCACGCCGCCCCCAGGAAGTCGCTGCTCACCAAGATCCAGATGCCGGCGGGCAAGGCGATGGCCCTGGCCGCGATGCCGACGGCCGTGTTCGTCACGCTCGGGCTCACCCCCAGACTCGCGCTCGCCGACGACCCGAAGGACATACCCTTCGCGCCCGGGCCCTGCGTGACCCAGTCCGACGAGCCGGAGAGGGAGGAGTCCGCGAGCCCCTCGGCCTCGCCCTCCGCCTCCGCGTCGGCCGAGCCCACGCCCGAGCCCAGCCCCTCCGCGGGCAGCGGCACGGACGGCGGCGCGTCGGAGCCGCAGCCCGGCGAGACGCCCTCGGCGGCCGGGACCACCGAGGCGGCGGGGCAGTCCGCCCCGAAGACCACCGAGCCCACCCCCACACCCAGTGCCTCGGCCTCCGAGACCACCAATCCGCTGGACCCGCTGGGCGTCGGTGACGCGCTGAAGGACCTGTTCGGCATCGAGGACGAGGAGACGGCGGAGCCCACGCCGACCCCCTCGGCCACGCAGACCGAGACGCCGGACACCGGCGGCCCCGACAGCGGGGACACCGGCGACTCCACGGACTCCGGCACGGGCTCGGGCTCCTCCGGATCCGACTCCGGTACGAAGGACGACGCCCCCTCGGACGAGACCGCCGACAAGATCAAGGAGGCGGCGGCCGAAGCGGGCGAGGACGTCGAGGAGCTCGACGACTCCGTCAAGGACACCGAGGAGAACCCGCTCGACGAGACGGGGACGAAGGACGCGGACGGCAAGGAGCCCTTCCCCTGCCCGACCGCCGACCCCAAGGCCCTGGCCGCCGCCGACCTCGAGGGCGGCCTGCCCGACCTCCCGGACGACCCCTGGATCCTGGAGAGCTCGATGCTCACCCTGCGCGGGCTCGACTACGAGGGCATCGTCGAGGTCAGGACCGGCAGCGGGAAGATCAAGAAGGCGCTGAAGTTCACCGCCGACTCGATCGACATCAAGGACCTGCACCAGCTGGTCGTCGGACCGGAGGGGAAGACCGCGCACGTGCAGGCGGACAAGGGGTCCACCTCCACCATCCGGGACGGCAAGGTGACCATGTACACGGAGGAGCTGAAGGGCAACCTCTTCGGTCTCATCCCGATCACCTTCAGTCCGGAGACCCCTCCGCCGCTGAACGTGCCCTTCGCCTTCTTCACCGACGTCAAGGTCACCCAGGCCGGCCAGTTCGGCGGCACGCTCACGGTGCCGGGCCTGCACAACTACTTCACGGGCTGACCCCGTACCGCAGGACCGTCCGGGAGCCGCAGACAGACCGTGGCCCGCCCCCTCAACGGCGAGGGAGCGGGCCACGGTCGGCGCGCAGCGCGGCGAGCGCGGCGGAGGACGATGCGGCCACCGCGCGCGATGTCGCGGACAAGGCCGACGCGGACGCCACCGATGCCGAGGCCGCGGCGACACGCGCCCAGGAAGCCGCGCAGGAGGCGCAGGACGCGGCCACGCGGGCCGAGGCGGACAAGGCGCGGGAGACCGTCGCCAACGGTGGGGCCACTGGCATCGGGGGTGTTTTCACCAAGCAGAAGGTGACCCCGCTCGGGGACCCCGAGGCGATGAACCCCTGTGAGCTGGACGGCACGGCCTGGGACAGTTGCGACGTCAAGTTCAAACTGAGGTACGACCTGAAGGTCGACTTCTACCTTTGCATGGGCTCCGGCGACGGCGAGGTGACGGCGGCGACCTGTCCCACCGAGAGCATCACCTGGCTGGGCAGTGAGACGTACAAGAACCAGACGGCGTACATGACGGAGACGTTCACCACCTGGGACGTCACCAAGATGGTGGACAAGGTCTTCCTGAGCCTGCTGTGGGACATGTTCGTGCAGGACTTCATCGACTGCGCGAAGGGCAGCGCCAGCGGGTGCGCATGGGCGGCCAGCAACTTCATCCCGGGGAAGAAGATCGCTGACGCCATCGACGGGATCAGGGCGCTGGACGCGGCCATGAAGACGGGGGTCGGTGTGGCCGATGCCCTCCGTGCCCTGAAGACCTTGGACGTCGACCCGCAGATCCTGGCCACCATCGAGCGTCAGGTGAACGTCTACGAGGATGTGGTCGCCGCCTGCCGGGTCAACAGTTTCCCCGGGGCCACGCGGGTGCTGATGGCCGACGGTTCCCGCAAGGCCATCAGTGAGATCCGGCAGGGCGAGCGGCTGCTGGCTGCCGACCCCGCCACCGGTGAGCACCGTCCCCGCCCGGTGACCCACACCTTCCGGCACGACGCCGACCGCCTCGTGGACGTCACCGTGGCGGGCGGATCCCTGGTGACCAGCACGGCGGGGCACCGGTTCTTCGTGGTCGGGCAGGGCTGGACGGTGGTTTCGGACCTTCGGGCAGGAGACCGGCTGCGTACACCGGACGGCTCCGTCCGGGCCGTGACCGCGCTGCGTGACCGGAAGGGACTCGCCCCGAGCGAGGTCTTCGACCTGACGGTCGGCGGGCTGCACACCTTCTTCGTGAGCACCCGCGGCGACAGGCCGCAGGACGTCCTGGTCCACAACTGCACGAACATCGTCGCCGACGAGGGCGTCGGGGGCGCACACACCCTGGGCGATCACGTCAACCCCGATGCCGCGACCATGTGGAATCAAGCTCAGCAGAAGGGGATCGCCACCGGATGGAACGATCAGGCCACTGCGATGCGGGCAGTGAATGCGGCGTTCGAGGAGTGGATCAAGCGGGGCTCCAACGTGAAGGTCCTGGACAACTGGATCAAGAAGCAGGAGGAAAGGGTACGCAAGGGCATCGGCTTCGACCCGCGGCACGACCTCAAGGAGTTGAGGTGGCAGCTCAGGAATGAAGGATCGCTGGGTACGAAGTGGGAGAAGAACGGACCCCGGGCCGGCACCCCGACGGGGAACCACGTGGTGATTCAGCTGAAGTACGTCAAGGGGCACCCGCAGAAGTACGTCGTCTACACCTCATACCCGGAGTAGGACACCGATCATGGTCAAGCCGCGTGACGAGTTCGATCAGGATTTCGGACTCAGTGGGCTCACCCAGAAGTTCCGGCCCTCCGCGGAGATCCGGTCCGAGGCCGACGCCCTCGATCTCGTCGAGGGGATGACGGACAGGTTCGAGAGCGTCGCGTACGCCCATCAGCTGCTGGAGGACGTCCAGCGGCTGGTGGGGTCCGCTCTGCCCGACGAGGTGATCCATACCTTGTGGCTGGCCGCGACGCGTGCGTACTTCGACCCTGCCGCCCACGGCCTCGACAGCCGGACCTGGCTGCGCCGGATCGCCGATGTGTGCGTCGCCCGGATCCGTCGCGGTGATCCCTCCTTCACACCCGCCGCCGCGGGGCCCGATCCCGACCAGGCGCTGACGCAGGCCGTCCTGGAGGAGATCCGGGGGTGTGCACCGGCACTCACGGAGGCCGCCGTGACCAGCGCCTACGCCGATCCGTTGCCGGACGTCGTGAGCGCGCTGGAAAGGGCTCTCCCCGAGGTCGGCGCCGACCTCGGGTTCAGGCTCTTCCTGCGGGCCATGCAGGCGTACTTCGTGCCGATCAGTGAGACGCGGCATGCCCGGTTCCTGCTGCTCGGCGAACGGCTCGGGTACCACGAGTTCGTCGTGGACGACGGCTGCCTCAACGTGTGGGACGACCTGGTCGACTGACGCGAGGGCGACGGCTGCGGCGTCCGGCCCTCCGGCGTGGGAAGCCGAGTCTCGGGTGAGCGGGATCTTCGACGACGTCGACCGGCTGGACCTCGGCGCGCACCTGGCACGCCGGAGCGCGGCGGACGTCCGGCGGATCGGCGGCCCGCGGGCGGATGACCGCCGGTGGGCGGAGAGGGCGGTGCCCCGGAGCGTGGGATCCGGGGCACCGCCCTCGTCGTGCGCGTCTTCGTCCGGGAGGGGGCGTCAGCCCTGCTCGCCCAGGTGGTGGACGCGGACCATGTTGGTGGTGCCGGGGACGCCGGGGGGCGAGCCGGCGGTGACGATCATCAGGTCGCCGTTGTCGTAGCGGCGCAGCTTGCGGACCTCGCCGTCCACGAGGTCGACCATGGCATCGGTGGACTCCACGAACGGGACGACGAAGGACTCGACGCCCCAGCTCAGCGAGAGCTGGTTGCGGGTGCCCTCGTCCGTGGTGAAGGCGAGGATCGGCTGCTGGGCGCGGTAGCGCGAGAGCCGCCTGGCGGTGTCGCCGGACTTGGTGAAGGCGACCAGTGCCTTGCCGCCGAGGAAGTCGGCGATCTCGCAGGCGGCGCGGGCGATGGAACCGCCCTGGGTACGCGGCTTCTTGCCGGGGACGAGGGGCTGGAGGCCCTTGGAGAGCAGCTCCTCCTCGGCGGCCTGGACGATCTTGGACATGGTCCTGACCGTCTCGATCGGGTAGGCGCCGACCGAGGACTCCGCGGAGAGCATGACCGCGTCGGCCCCGTCGAGGATGGCGTTGGCGACGTCGGAGGCCTCGGCGCGGGTCGGGCGGGAGTTGGTGATCATCGACTCCATCATCTGGGTCGCGACGATCACCGGCTTGGCGTTGCGGCGGCACAGCTCGATCAGCCGCTTCTGCACCATCGGCACCCGCTCCAGCGGGTACTCGACGGCCAGGTCGCCGCGGGCCACCATCACGCCGTCGAAGGCCATGACGACGGCGTCCATGTTGGCGACGGCCTGCGGCTTCTCCACCTTGGCGATGACGGGGACGCGGCGGCCCTCCTCGTCCATGACGCGGTGGACGTCCCTGACGTCGTCGGCGTCGCGCACGAAGGACAGGGCGACCAGGTCGCAGCCCATGCGCAGCGCGAACCGCAGGTCCTCGATGTCCTTCTCGGACAGTGCGGGGACGTTGACCGCCGCGCCGGGCAGGTTGATGCCCTTGTGGTCGGAGATCACACCACCCTCGATGACCACGGTCTTCACCCGGGTGCCGTCGACCTCGGTGACCCGCAGTTCGACGTTGCCGTCGTTGATGAGGATCTGGTCGCCGTGGGACACGTCGCCCGGCAGGCCCTTGTACGTCGTACCGCAGATGGACTTGTCGCCCGGGACGTCCTCGATGGTGATGGTGAACTCGTCCCCGCGGACGAGTTCGACGGGGCCCTCGGCGAAGGTCTCCAGGCGGATCTTCGGGCCCTGGAGGTCGGCGAGCACACCGACGGCACGGCCGGTGTCCTCCGAGGCCTTGCGGAGACGGTGGTACCGCTCCTCGTGCTCCGGGTGGGTGCCATGGCTCATGTTGAACCGGGCCACGTTCATACCCGCTTCGATCAGCGCTTTCAGCTGTTCGTAGGAGTCGACGGCTGGGCCGAGGGTGCAGACGATTTTGGAACGGCGCATGGGGCGGATCCTATCGGTTTGTTTCTCAGTGGAATATTCCGCCTGGTGGAAAGTACAAATGTGAGGGGGCGCGCTCAGGCGTTCACTTTTTCCCGACCAATGCGTAGGTCTGCGTGGCGATCTCCAATTCCTCGTCGGTCGGCACCACGGCCACCGCGACCCGGGCGCCGTCCGGCGAAATCAGTCGTGGGGACGAAGAACGCACCGCGTTCAGTTCCGGGTCCACCGACAGGCCGAGCGCCTCCGTCAGGCCCGCCACCGCGGCCTCCCGCACCGGCGCCGCGTTCTCGCCCACACCCGCCGTGAAGACGACCGCGTCCACCCGGCCCAGTACGGCGGTGTAGGCGCCGATGTACTTCCTCAGCCGGTGGACGTAGATCTCGAAGGCGAGCCGCGCCGCCGCGTCCCCCGCCTCCGTCCGCCGGATGATCTCGCGCATGTCATTGTCACCGCACAGGCCGAGCAGGCCGCTTCGCTTGTTCAGCAGGGTGTCGATCTCGTCGACCGACATTCCCGCCACCCGCGTCAGATGGAAGATCACCGCGGGGTCCAGGTCTCCGGACCGCGTACCCATCACCAGCCCCTCCAAGGGGGTCAGCCCCATCGACGTGTCGACGCAGCGGCCGCCCGCGACGGCGGACGCCGAGGCCCCGTTCCCCAGGTGCAGCACGATGACGTTGACCTCCCGCGGGTCCCGCCCGAGGAGCGCCGCCGCCCGCCGCGACACATAGGCGTGCGAGGTGCCGTGGAAGCCGTAGCGGCGCACTCGGTGCGCGTCGGCCGTCTCCACGTCGATCGCGTACCGGGCCGCGTGCTCCGGCATCGTGGTGTGGAAGGCGGTGTCGAAGACCGCTACCTGCGGCAGATCCGGCCGCATCGCCCGGGCGACCCTGATGCCCATGATGTTCGCCGGGTTGTGCAGCGGCGCCACCGGCACCAGCCGCTCGATCTCGGCGAGTACGTCGTCGTCGATCACCGTCGGTTCGGTGAACCGTATTCCGCCGTGCACCACCCGGTGGCCGACGGCCGCGAGTTCGTGGGAGTCCAGACCGAGACCGTCCTGTGCCAGCTCCTCGGAGACCGCCTTGAGCGCGGCCTCGTGATCGGCGATCGGCTCGGTGCGCACCCGCTCGCCGTGGACCAGGCGGGAGGACTGCTCACCGATCCGCTCCACCAGCCCCACGGCCAGGCGGGAGCCGTTCCGCATGTCGAGCAGCTGGTACTTCACCGAGGAGGAGCCGGAGTTGAGGACGAGGACGCGGGTCGCGGTCACTGCTGGAAGCCTTCTGACGACGGAGGGACGGGTCACGGGACGGATCACGGGGCGGGAGCCGCGGCCGGCGGCGCGGCCGCCGGGTCGGCGGTCTGGGCCTGGACCGCCGTGATGGCGACGGTATTGACGATGTCCTGCACCAGCGCGCCCCGGGACAGGTCGTTGACCGGCTTGCGCAGCCCCTGGAGCACCGGCCCGACCGCGATCGCGCCCGCCGAGCGCTGCACGGCCTTGTACGTGTTGTTGCCCGTGTTGAGGTCCGGGAAGATCAGCACCGTCGCCCGGCCCGCGACCTCCGACTCCGGCAGCTTCGTCGCCGCGACCGTGGGCTCCACCGCCGCGTCGTACTGGATCGGCCCCTCGATCAGCAGGTCGGGCCGCTGCGCCCGCACGATCTCCGTCGCGCGGCGGACCTTGTCGACGTCCGCTCCCGAGCCCGACGTACCCGTGGAGTAGGACAGCATGGCGATCCGCGGTTCCACGCCGAACTGCGCGGCGGTGGACGCGGACTGGACGGCGATGTCGGCGAGCTGCTCCGCGTTCGGGTCGGGGTTCACCGCGCAGTCGCCGTACACCAGGACCCGGTCGGCCAGGCACATGAAGAACACGGAGGAGACGATCGCCGCGCCCGGCGCGGTCTTGATGATCTCGAAGGCGGGGCGGATCGTCGCGGCCGTGGAGTGCGCCGCCCCCGACACCATGCCGTCGGCCAGCCCCTCCTGGACCATCAGCGTGCCGAAGTACGAGACGTCGGCGACGATGTCGTGGGCCAGCTCCACCGAGACGCCCTTGTGCGCCCGCAGACCGGCGTACCGCTCGGCGAACAGTTCCCGCAGCGGCGAGGTCTGCGGGTCGATGATCTGCGCGCCGGACAGGTCGATGCCCAGCTCGGCCGCCTTCTTGCGGATCGCCGGCTCCTCCCCGAGGAGGGTCAGGTCGCACACGTCGCGCCGCAGCAGGACGTCCGCCGCCCGCAGGACCCGCTCCTCGAATCCCTCCGGGAGCACGACCCGCCGGCGCGCCGAGCGGGAACGCTCGATCAGCTCGTGCTCGAACATCATCGGGGTGACCCGGCTGGATTTGGCGAGCGAGATGCGGTTCGTCAGCTCCGCCGTGTCCACGTGCCGTTCGAAGAGCCCCAGCGCCGTCTCCGCCTTGCGCGGGGCACCCGCCGTCAGCTTCCCCTCCAGCGCGAACAGTTCGGCGGCGGTCGGGAAGCTGTACCCGGGCACGGAGACGACCGGCGTCCCGGGCGCGAGCCGGGCGGCCAGCGCCATGATGTCCTCGCCCGGCCGCTCGTCGAGGGTGAGCACGATGCCGGCGATCGGCGGCGTGCCCGCGCTGTGCGCGGCCAGCGCGCCGATCACCAGGTCGGAGCGGTCGCCGGGGGTGATCACCAGGCAGCCGGGGGTCAGCGCCGCGAGGAAGGTCGGCAGCATCGCACCGCCGAACACGAAGTCCAGCGCGTCCCTGGCAAGGCCCGCGCCGTCGCCGAGGAGTACCTCGCCGCCCAGCGCGGTGGCGATCTGCTGCACCGTCGGCGCGGACAGGGAGGCGTCCTCGGGCAGCACGTAGCAGGGCACCGGGAGCCGGGCGGAGAGCCGTTCGGCGATCACCTCGCGGTCGGCGGGGGCCACCCGGTTCACGATCACCGCGACGACGTCGCAGCCCTCGGCGTCGTACGCCCGGTAGGCGTTGCGGGCCTCGGCGCGCACCGACTCGGCGGTCTGGCCCTGCCCGCCGACCACGGGGATGACGGAGGCGCCGAACTCGTTGGCGAGCCGGGCGTTGAGCGCCAGTTCCGCGGGAACGTTCGTGCCCGCGAAGTCGGTCCCCAGGACGAGGACGTACTCGTACTCCCCGGCGACCTCGTGGAAACGGTCCACCAGCCGGGACACCAGCTCGTCCGTGCCCTGCTCCGCCTGGAGCGCGGTGCCGTCCTCGTAGCTCATCCCGTGGACGGACTCCGGTGCCTGGGTGAGCCGGTAGCGGGAACGCAGCAGCTCGTAGAGCCTGTCGGGCCCGTCGCTGTGCATCAGCGGGCGGAACACCCCGACCTTGTCCACATGACGGGTGAGGAGTTCCATCACTCCCAGCTCGACGACCTGGCGGCCGTCACCCCGGTCGATCCCGGTCACGTACACGCTGCGCGTCACGCGTGCTCTCCGTTCCTCGGCGTCACCCAGTGACATCACCACTGGTCAGAAGGCCCGTTGTCTTCGGCTGGCCCTCTTGACACTACCCTTGAGGGTAGGTACGGCACGGCCGGCGGGGGGTGTGGTTTCCGTGCCGGGCGAACGGCGCCACGGACTTTGGCCCCGCGTGGAACAATCAGACTGGCTCGTGTACCGCTAGGGACCAGGAGATACAACACGATGCGCATCGGAGTACTCACCGCAGGCGGCGACTGCCCCGGCCTGAACGCAGTGATCCGGTCGGTCGTGCACCGGGCCGTGGCCGGACACAACGACGAGGTCATCGGGTTCGAGGACGGCTTCCGCGGTCTTCTCGACGGCCAGTACCGCAAGCTCGACCTGGAGGCCGTCAGCGGCATCCTCGCCCGGGGCGGGACCATCCTCGGCTCCTCCCGGCTGGAACGGGGCAGGCTCCTCGAGGCATGCGAGCAGGGCCGCGACATGGCCCGCCAGTTCGGCATCGACGTCCTCATCCCCATCGGCGGCGAAGGCACCCTCACCGCCTCCAGGATGCTCTCCGACGCCGGGCTGCCCGTCGTCGGCGTACCGAAGACCATCGACAACGACATCTCCGCCACCGACCGCACCTTCGGTTTCGACACCGCGGTGGGCGTCGCCACGGAGGCCATGGACCGCCTGAAGACCACCGCGGAGTCGCACCAGCGGGTCATGGTCGTCGAGGTGATGGGCCGCCACGCGGGCTGGATCGCCCTGGAGTCGGGCATGGCGGGCGGCGCCCACGGCATCTGCCTGCCCGAACGACCCTTCCAGATCGAGGCGTTGGTCGAGATGATCGAGGAACGCTTCGCCCGCGGAAAGAAGTTCGCCGTCGTCTGCGTGGCCGAGGGAGCGCGCCCCGCCGAGGGCACCATGCCCTACAAGAAGGGTGTCATCGACCAGTACGGCCACGAACGCTTCGCCGGTATCGGCAACATGCTCGCCGCGGAGCTCGAGCAGCGGCTCGGCAAGGAGGCCAAGCCGGTCATCCTGGGGCACGTCCAGCGCGGCGGCACGCCGACCGCCTACGACCGCGTACTCGCCACCCGTTTCGGCTGGCACGCCGTGGAGGCGGCCCACCGCGGGGAGTTCGGCATGATGACGGCGCTGCACGGGACCGACATCGAGATGGTGCCGCTGGCGGAGGCCGTCAGCGAGCTGAAGCGGGTGCCGGCGAGCCGGATGGACGAGGCCGAATCGGTCTTCTGACGCGCTGTTTCCGCATCGGTCGGTGAGAAGGCGGCCTTCGAACTCCACCGTTCCTAATCAGCGAGCAGGAGTGAGTCTTGGACCCAAGCCTGGTCACTGCGGACGCCCCGAACGGTTTTGGGTGTCCTGGTCGCCCGCGTTCGCTCCGCGTCCGGTGGCACGCATCGTGTGCGTGGTCCGGGGATGCGGGGGCGGGTTTCCTCATGCCCTCGGGTGCCGTGTCCGGCCTGGGCGTTCCGATGCCCGCGACGATCGCTCCGGTCGTCGCGGGGCGGTGCCGTCCGTCGCCGGATCGGGTGCCCGAGGGCGCGTCTTCCGATCGCCACGGCTGCCGCGTCGTGGCGGGTGGTCCTGCGGGTCCTGGTGGTTACGCCAGCGGCGCGGGCAGTTTGATCGACACCTCGCCGCCGGGGGTGACACGGATGGTTTCGTTGTCGAACCGCTTGCCGGACTCGCCGTCCGCAGCCAGAAACCTGCGCCCCGCCTCCCATCGAGTACGCCACTGGGTATCGGTGAGGTGGGCCTGCTCCAGGTGGTGCCGGGTGTTAGCAGTTGCTTCCCGCCGCGCACCACCCGCACCCGCCCGGCGTCACGCTCGGCCCGCACGGCTCTGAGCCGGTCTTCGAGCACCCGCAGGCGGCGGGACTTGGCATGCCACTCCCGCCGCGAGCGGTAGCCACCCGGCGCCCGCTTGCTGCCCTCCTCGCCCACCGGCCGGGACAGCCGGTGCCCGATAGCCTTGATTCCGGCCTCGACGCCGTGGATGTGGGCGAGTTGAGCCCTGCGGGCCAGCGCCCACTGATCGTTGGTGGTCTTCGTGATCGCCCCGGCCCAGCGCGACGACGACTCCGCGGTCAGGACACGCTTGCGCTCGGCCCACTGCCCACTGCCGTGCTCCGACCCGGCCGCGCACCGCGCCCTCGGATCACGGGAGGCGAGCGGACCCAGGTGATCGCCGACCAGGCGCAAAACCATCTGGTCCCCGGCGCTCAGGCCCTTGAGGCGAGTGCGGATCGCGACCCCCGAGGGGCCGGGCACCACGAACGGCGCCGCCACCTCACGCAACCCACCC
>NZ_JAAAXQ010000267.1 GCF_009916105.1 Streptomyces sp. GC420
CCCTCAGACGGTTTCGCTGCGCGCGGAGCGCCGGCGCAGCCGGAGCGGCAGTACGTACCAGCACACGCCGAAGTACAGCATCACCCCTGCGACGAGGACCTCGGCGAGGACACCGGGCAGGACGACGCGCAGGATGAGCAGAAGGGTGGCGCCGATCGTCAGGGCGAGCAGAACCATTCCGCACATCATCAGCCGGTGGGCGGTCTCCACCACCTCGTCCTTCATCCGCTGGCCGGACAGGAAGCGGTGTATCGACACCGGGGCTATGAGGGAGCCGGTGGCGGCCGCGCCGAGGACGACGGTGACCACGTAGATGGTGCGGTCGATGGTTCCCAGGTCGCGGAAGCCGGGTGTGAAGGCGACGCTGAGCAGGAAGCCGAAGAGGATCTGCACGCCGGTCTGCGCGACCCGGGTCTCCTGGAGGATCTCGTTCCAGCGCCGGTTCACCCTCTCGCGCGCGGGTTCCGGCGGCTCCTCCATGTGCCTGCTTATGTGGTGGACGACTCGGGGGCGCGCGGCCCTCGGGGACGCCTCGTCCGCGGCCCGGTCCTCCTCGGCGGCCACGGGTGCGGGGCGGTCCGTCAGGGCCATGATCTCCTCCACTTCGGCGGTGGACGTCGGGAAGTTCCGGATACCCCGGACGGCCTGCGGCAAGCCCGCGCGGCCGCACATACCCCGGCTCAGCCCCCGGCGGGGGCGCCGTCGGCGGGGCGGAGCGCCGGATTGCGGGCGTTTCCCTTCCACTCGAGGAAGAGCACGGTGGCGTCGTCGTCGAGACGCCCGCTGTGGTGGTCGAGTACGGCCTGCATCAGGCGGCGCAGCATCTCGGGCACCGGCCGCGCGTCGGCGTGCCGCCGGACGACGAAATCGGTGAACCGGGCGAGCCCGAACGGGCGGCCGTCGCGGTCACGCGCCTCGGTGATGCCGTCGGTGTAGAACAGCAGTCGGTCCCCCGGTTCCAACTGTTCCCGGCAGAGGGTGACGCGCAGCCCCAGGTCGGTGCCCATGGGGTGGGCCGGCGGGCTTCTCAGGGTGGTGGTCCAGCGTCCGCCGCGGATCAGCACCGGTGGGTGGTGGCCACGGTTGACCCAGGTCAGCGTTCCCGTCCTGGTGTCGAGGTCTGCGAGCACACCGGTGACGTAGCGGCTGTGGCCGAACTGCTCGATCAGGATCTCCTCGATCCGCTGGGAGACGGTCACCAGGTCGGTGTCCTGCCGCCGCTGGGCACGGCAGGCGGCGACCGCGAGATTCGCGGTGAGTCCGGCCGCGCTGTCGTGACCCATGGCGTCGAACACCGCCAGGTGCAGCGTGTCGTGCGCGACGGCGTAGTCGTAGGCGTCGCCGGCCACCTCGTACGCCGGTTCCATCCGCGCCGCGACGACCGCGCGGTCGTTGGCGAAGGCCGTCGGCGGCATCAGCTTCCACTGCATCTCGGCGGCGACCCCCATCGGCCGGGTGCGCACCAGCCGTGCGTACGAGTCGCTGAACGGGCGCTTGCTCACCAGCAGCAGCCCGGTCAGGGACGCGAGCCGCTCGGCCAGTGCGTCCGCGTCGGGCGAGCCGTCGGGTACGTCGACGCGCAGCACCCCGAGCCGCTCGGTGCCGTCCAGGACCGGCACCCACTGCCGCCGGTGGCCCGCGCCGCCGCCGTGGCCGGCCAGGACCCGGGTCTCGCGGAAGGCCCGTCCCGGCAGTGACCCCTCGACGGAGAAGCGCTCGCCGCCCTCGCCGGCGTCGGGCCCGCGGCCGGTGAGTTCCCTGAGCCCCTGCTCGCGCAGGTCGGCCACGAACAGACGGGCCCGGCCCAGCCCCGCGGCGGCGGCGTGCGACTCCAGCAGCGCCGGTAGCTCCTCCACGGCCGTCATATGCGCGTATTCCAGCAGGTCGCCCAGGAGGCGCCCCATGGCTTCGGTCCCCGTCATGGCACACGTCCGTTCTCGGTTCGGGACCGCCCGCGCGGCGCCTCCCCCGCGGCACCGCGGGCGGGCGGTGCCGCGCGGGCGGTTCCGTGACTCGGGTGACGCGTGTCCGTGCCGGCGTACGGCAAACGTGCGACCGCCGGTCCATCGCCACGGCGGCACGGGGCGGCGGGAACGGGCGGCGGCGCCGCGGTGACCGTGGGTCCGTGCGCGGGCACGGGCTGTGCGATGCTCCTCGTGCAGACCGGGTGACGGTTGTCCGCACTGGCGCGCGGGCAGGTGTCGCTCCGGCAGGGTTCGCGGACGGAGCCCGGCCGCGCCGACCGCCCGAGGGGCGTGGCCGGTGACCGGGCGGATGCGGAAGGAGCAGGCGGATGCCGCACGAGGGGGCCGGGCAGCCGGCGCGTCCCGAGGATCTCGTCGATGTGGCGAGGCTGGTGACCGCGTACTACACATTGCACCCGGATCCGGGTGATCCGGGTCAGCGGGTGGCGTTCGGCACGTCGGGGCACCGTGGGTCCTCGCTGGCCACGGCGTTCAACGAGGACCACATCGCGGCGACCAGTCAGGCGATCTGCGAGTTCCGGGCGCTGCGGGGCACCGACGGGCCACTCTTCATGGGTGCCGACACGCACGCGCTGTCGGAACCGGCCAGGGCTACGGCTCTGGAGGTGCTCGCCGCCAACGACGTGCGGGTTCTCATCGACACCACCGACGGCTACACGCCCACACCGGCGGTCTCGCACGCGATCCTCACCCACAACCGCGGCCGGACCTCGGGGCTCGCCGACGGGGTGGTGGTGACGCCCTCGCACAACCCGCCGGCCGACGGCGGCTTCAAGTACAACCCGCCGCACGGCGGACCCGCGGGCTCCGACGCCACGGGGTGGGTCCAGGACCGCGCCAACGAGATCATCGCGGGCGGCCTGAAGGAGGTACGGCGGATCCCGTACACCCGGGCGCTGGCGGCGGCCACCACCGGCCGGTACGACTTCCTCGGGCAGTACGTGGCCGACCTGCCCGCCGTGCTGGACCTGGACGCGGTGCGCGCGGCGGGCGTGCGGATCGGCGCCGACCCGCTGGGTGGTGCCTCGGTGGCCTACTGGGGCCGGATCGCCGAGGAGTACCGGCTCGACCTGACGGTGGTCAATCCGCTCGCCGACCCGACCTGGCGGTTCATGACCAGGGACTGGGACGGGAAGATCCGCATGGACTGCTCCTCGCCGTACGCGATGGCCTCGCTGATCGGACAGCGCGACCGGTTCCAGATCGCCACCGGCAACGACGCGGACGCCGACCGGCATGGGATCGTGACGCCCGACGCGGGGCTGATGAACCCCAACCACTACCTCGCCGTGGCCATCGGGTACCTGTACACGCACCGCTCCGGGTGGCCGGCGGGGGCCGCGGTCGGCAAGACGCTGGTGTCCTCGGGCATGATCGACAAGGTGGCCGCCGATCTCGGGCGGCGGCTTGTCGAGGTGCCGGTCGGCTTCAAGTGGTTCGTGGACGGGCTCGCCGATGGCTCGCTCGGCTTCGGCGGCGAGGAGTCGGCCGGGGCATCGTTCCTGCGCCGCGACGGTTCGGTGTGGACCACCGACAAGGACGGCATCATTCTGGCGCTGCTGGCTTCCGAGATCCTGGCGGTGACCGGCCGTTCCCCGTCCGAGCACTACCGGGAGCTCACGGAGCGGTTCGGCGCTCCCGCGTACGCCCGGGTGGACGCCCCGGCGACCCGGGAGGAGAAGCAGGTACTGGGCCGGCTCTCACCTGAACAGGTCACGGCGGACACCCTGGCCGGTGACCCGATCACCGCGGTCCTGAGCGAGGCGCCCGGCAACGGCGCGGCGATCGGCGGCGTCAAGGTGACCACGGACCGGGCCTGGTTCGCCGCCCGCCCCTCGGGCACCGAGGACGTGTACAAGGTCTACGCCGAGTCGTTCGAGGGCCCGGACCATCTGGCGCGCGTCCAGGAGGAGGCGAAGGCCGTGGTGTCGGCGGCGCTGGCCACCGGCTGACCCGGCTCGGCCGGCCCGCGAGGCCGCGCGGCTCCGGACCGCCGCGCGGCCTCGGCAGGCCCCGTCGTTCCCCGGCACGCCGGGGGCAGAGCTCTTGCGGGACCGTCCGGCCCCGGGCCGCCGGGCAGTCCCGGGCCCCGGCGGCGGGCGGCGGGCGGCCCGGGACACCGGGCACCTCCGGACCCCGGCTGGGCCCGTCGTCCTCTCCCGGCAACCCCCGCAGGGCCCCCGGCGAACACCGGCAGGCCACGCGCATGGCGGCCTGCGGGCCGGACGGCCCCAGACGCCGGGCAGTCCCTGGCCCCGCCGGCCCGCGGAGTGCCCCCGGCGGCACGGTCGCCCGGCCGTGGCCCGGTGGCGTCGGGAGCGGGCGCGCGGCCGTCCCGCCGGACGGACCGGAGGCAACCGGCCGCCGGAGTCGGCGCCCTCGGCGCCCGCGACTCATGCGGTCCTACCCTGTTCGCGGGTTGGACGGGCCTTCGGCGGGGCGGCCTCGCAGATGGCGAGGGAGGTGGCCAGGGCCGTCCAGGAGAGCACTCAGAGGCTGTCGATGCTGTCGACGTCCAGGAGGGCGAAGGCCGCCGCGCCGGCCTTCTCACCGGCTTCCGGCAGCAGCTGCTCGGCCCAGATGACCTTGCCCTCGGCCGTGTAGCGGGTGCCCCACCTCTCCGCGATCTGGGCCACGAGGAACAGCCCGCGCCCGCCCTCGTCGGTCGTCGCGGCGTACCGCAGGTGCGGCGAGGTGCTGCTGCCGTCGGACACCTCGACGGTGAGGGTGCGATCGCGCAGGATCCGTACCCTCACCGGCGCGGAACCGTAGCGGATGGCGTTGGTGATCAGTTCGCTGAGGATCAGTTCGGTGCCGAAGGCCAGCTCCGCCAGGTCCCACTCCGCCAGCTTCGCGCCCACGGTCGCGCGCATCCCGGAGACCGCGCTCGGGTCGACCGGCATGTCCCATTCGGCGACCTGGTCGTCGGTGAGCGCCCGTACGCGCGCGACGAGCAGCGCCACGTCGTCGCGGGGACGGGCGGGCAGGAGCGCGTCGAACACCGCCCGGCAGGTTTCCTCGGGCGAGCGGTCGCGGTGGGTCAGCGCGCCGCGCAGCAGTTCCAGTCCCTCGTCGATGTCGCGGGCGCGGTCCTCGATCAGGCCGTCGGTGTAGAAGACGAGGCTCGTGTGCTCGGCCAGTTCGAGTTCGGCGGTCTCGAAGGGCATGCCGCCGAGCCCCAGCGGCGGTCCGGCCGGCAGTTCGGGGAACTCCACGGTCCCGTCGGGGCGGACGAGGGCGGGCAGCGGGTGGCCGGCCCGGGCCATCGCACACCGCCGGGAGACCGGGTCGTACACGGCGTACAGACACGTGGCGCCGAGCATGCCGACGCCCACCGCACCCCCGCCGTCGTTGTCGTCGCCGCTCTCGTCCTCGATACCGGTGACCAGGTCGTCGAGGTGGCCGAGCAGTTCGTCCGGCGGCAGGTCGAGCGAGGAGAAGTTGTGCACGGCGGTGCGCAGCCGCCCCATGGTGGCGGCCGCGTGCAGTCCGTGGCCGACGACGTCGCCCACGACGAGCGCCACCCGGCTGCCGGGCAGCGGGATCACGTCGAACCAGTCGCCGCCGACACCGGACTGGGCGGGCAGGTAGCGGTGGGCGACCTCGACGGCGCTGTTCTCCGGCAGGGCGCGGGGCAGCAGACTGCGCTGGAGCGTGACGGCGAGGGCGTGCTCACGGGTGTAGCGGCGGGCGTTGTCGATGCTCACGGCGGCCCGCGCGACGAGCTCCTCGGCCAGGGACATCTCCTCCGCGTCGAAGGGCTCGGGCTTCTCCGAGCGCCAGAAGTTGACCACTCCGAGGACGGCGCCCCTGGCCTTGAGCGGGACCGTGATCAGGGAGTGGATGCCGTACTCGACGATCCTGGCGGCCCGCGCGGGGTCCTGGACGTGCCAGCCGGGCGCGTCGGACAGATCGGGCACGAGTGTGGACGCGCCGGTGTCGAAGCCGCGCCGCTGCGGCGTGGAGGGGAGGAAGTCGATCAGCTTGCCGCACGGGTAGAGCGGGTGGTCGTCGCGGATGCCGCGGACCGCAGTGCGGCGCAGGTCCGCGCCGGAGCCGGTGGGCTCGTCCCCGCGCAGCACCGGCTCCGCGAGGTCGACGGTGACGAAGTCGGTGAACCGCGGCACGACGACCTCGGTGAACTCCTCCGCGGTCCGTACGACGTCGAGCGTGGTGCCGATGCCGACCCCGGCGTCGTAGAGCAGTTTCAGGCGGGTACGGGCCTCCTCCGCCCGGCCTGTCAGCGCGCGCAGCTCCGTGGAGTCCCGGACTGTGGCCACGGTGCCCATGGGGCCGCCCTCGCCGTCGGTGGGCCGCTGGTTCACGGCCAGCAGGCGGTCCCCGGCCACATGGACCTCGTCGGTGGCGGTCCTGCCGGACCTGAGCAGGTCCGAGATCTCCGGGTCGAGGCCCGTCAGGTCTCCGACGAGCCGTCCCTCGGCGTCCGCCGGCAGGTCGAGCAGCCGCTTGGCCTCGTCGTTGGCGAGCAGGATCCGTCCGTCGTCGCCGACGATGAGCACCCCCTCCTTCACGGCGTGCAGGACCGCGTCGTGGTGCTCGTACATGCGGGTCATCTCGGTGGGTCCGAGACCGCGCGTCTGCCGTTTGAGCCGTCGGGCGACCAGCGCGGTCCCGGCGGTGGCCACGGCCAGGCCGGCGGCGCTGGTGAGGAGGATGACGGGGAGCTGCCGGTCCACGACGCCGGTGACGTTCTCGACCTTCAGGCCCGCGGAGACCAGGCCGACGACCTTGCCGTCCGGGGCGGTGACCGGCACCACGGCCTGGACCTCGCGGCCCAGCGGACCGTCGACGCTCTCGACGAGGACCTCACCGTGCAGCGAGGGCTCGATGGTGCCGACGAATCTCTTGCCGATCCGGTCGGGCAGCGGGTGCGAGTAGCGGATCCCGCGGGTGTCCATGACGACGATGAAGTCGACACCGGCGGCCTTCCGCGTCTCCTCGGCGAGCGGCTGGAGGGTCTTGGAGGGGTCGTCCTCCTTCAGCACGTCCTGCAGGCCCGGGGAGCGGGCGAACGTCTCGGCGACGGCGACCGAACGGTTCTTCGCCTCCCGGTCCCCGTCGTAGCGGGACTGGAGCACGAGTGCCAGGCCGGCCCCGGCTACGAGCAGCACCACCATCGCCACCTGGAGGACGAAGACCTGCCCGGCGACGCTCAGTGAGCGCTTGGTGGTCACCCGCGCCAATGAAGTGCCCGGCATGGGACGGTGCAATGGGCCACGCTGTATTTGTAACACCAATACCGGCGGGTGAGCGGCCCGAACGGCGGCGAGAGGGCATTCGGCAGGCGCGCGCCGCCGCCCGGGCACGGGGTTCGTGCCCGGGCGGCGAGCGACCGCTGCGCCGGCCGGTCTACAGCCGTCCGCCGGTGAGGCGCGAGAGGGGACCGCGCTGCCTGAGACCGGCCCGGCGGCCGAGAGCGTAGGAGGAGGCGACGGCTGCCGCGGCTCCGGCTCCCGCGCCGGCCACGACCGCCTTCCTCGCCCTGATCAGCGTCCAGAGCAGGCCTGCCTTGCCGGCCGTTGCCCCTGCGGCCGAGGTGACGCTCTCCTGGAGGGTCCTGGCTGCCTCCCTCGCCTTCTGCGAGGCCGCCCCGCCGAAGGCCGTCACCGCCTCCTTGCCGCCGCGGCCCGCGGCGCTCACAGCCTCTCCGGCTTTCCCCGCCTTGCCCGTGGCCTTCCGGGCCTCGTCGGCGGAGGCCGCCGCGCTCTGTGCCGCGGTCTTCTTCGCTGCCCGCACGGTCGCGGTGGCGGGTCCGTTCGTCGTCCTGTTCGATCCACTCATACCTTGCGGGTATCCGGCCGTCCCGCCCGCAAACGGTCCGTGGCCGCGTGGCGGCCTCAGGAGGGCATGGTGGCGGCCTCACAGGGGCATGGTGGCGGCCACCGCCTTGCCTCCGTCGGCGCGGTCCCAGACCGTGATCCCGTCGGCCAGCCGGGACGCGATGTGCCAGCCGAAACCACCGGTGCTGCCCGAGAGGTCGGGCGTACGGCCCCAGGGGCGGGCCGGGGCCGGGTCGTCGACCTGCACGCGCAGGCGGTTGCCCTCCGCGGTCAGGCGGAGCCGGGTGATGGCTCCGGCGTGCCGCAGGGCGTTGGTGACCAGTTCCGACACCAGGAGCAGGACGCTCTGTCTGGTGACGGCGGGCGGAACGGGCTCCAGGCCGGACAGGAAGGCCGCGGCGACGTCCCTCGCCTCGGCGGCGAGCCGCGGCCTGCAGACGACCTCGGCCCGGCGCCCCGGGCGGGCTCGGCTCACTTCGGGCTGGTTCATCGTTCTTCCCGTCCGTTCGCGTGGGTGTTCCGCTCTCCTGCGGCTTCCCGCCCCCTCACCTCTCCAGGTGTCCGTTTCGTGCGTACCCAAGCGTGCGGCGTGCATCTGCCGGCCGCCGGTCTGCCGGTCTGCCCGGATCGGCGTAACATCCGCCGGCTTGCCCACACCGGCGCGGCGGCGCACTATGGAAACAGGAATCCGGAAAACTTTTTCGCTTGACGGGGAATGAATGCCCGGCCCCGGGGCACACGCTGCTCGCAGGGATCCGACATTCGGGAGGGTTAGGTCATGACGATGCCGCTGCAGGCTGGGAACACGCGGCCCCCGGAAACGGGGCCCGAGCAGTCGACGCCGGCGGAGTCGGCCGTCGGTGAGCTGCCCTGGATCGAGAACGCGGAGTCCGTCGCGCCCAAGGACGCCCGGGCGCTGTCGAAGGTGTTCTTCGACCGGCTCGAGGTCCTCGACGAGGGCACGCACGAATACCAGTACGCGCGCAACACGCTCATCGAGATGAACCTGTCGCTGGTCCGTTTCGTCGCCAACCGGTTCCGCAGCCGGGGGGACGAGATGGAGGACATCATCCAGGTGGGCACCATCGGTCTGATCAAGGCGATCGACCGGTTCGACCTCTCCCGTGAGGTCGAGTTCCCGACGTTCGCCGTCCCCTACATCGTCGGCGAGATCAAGCGCTTCTTCCGCGACACCAGCTGGGCCGTGCACGTGCCCCGACGGCTCCAGGAGCTGCGCGTGGACCTCGCGAAGGCCAAGGAGCTGCTCTCCGCCCGACTCGACCGCGAACCCACCGTGAAGGAGCTCGCGGAGCACCTCGGGCTGAGCGAGGACGAGGTCGTCGAGGGTCTCGTCGCGGCCAACGGTTACTCCGCGGACTCCCTGGACATGCCGCAGGGCGGCGACGACGCCCAGGTCAACAGGACCGGCCGGACGTTCGCCGACCTCGTGGGCGCGCCGGACGCCGGCATGGAGACGGTGGAGAACCTGCACGCGCTGGCTCCCCTGATGGAGCAGCTGGATCCGCGGGAACGCCTGATCGTGAGCATGCGGTTCGGGCAGGAGATGACCCAGGCGCAGATCGGCGCGGAGCTGGGGATCTCGCAGATGCATGTGTCCCGGCTGCTGAGCCGGATCGTGAAGCGGCTGCGCACCGGACTGCTGGTCGAGGACTGACAGTACTGACAGTGAGGATGTGACGCGGGCCGCGCGCCGCGGGCCGCCGGGCCGAGGCCGTACGGAAGCCGGGTGTCCGCCCGGTCCGTACGGCCTCGTCTCATCTCCGGGCCGCTCCGGCGCCCCGCGCCGTCCCGGCGCCCTCGGGGCGGCCGAACCGGTCGACGCACAGGACGAGCGCGTCGTCGAGCGCCTCGGCCCTGGGGGCTGTTCGACATGGACAGGGGCGTCGCCGGCCCGGTGGCCGGGTCGAAGGGCAGGAGCACGGTGAGCCCGTAGTCCGCGAGGTACAGCCGCACGGAGGTGGCTCCCCGGCGCCGCTCCAGCACTCCGCGCAGCACGTCGACCAGCGCGTGCGGGGCCGCCGCGCGCAGTGCTGCTTCTACATCCTCGTGTCCGGTCACGGTCTCTGAGACATTCTTTCTCCAGGGGTGCAGTGGCTTCCGGGCTGACAGGAACCCTTGTCGGGTGACAGAGTGGGCGGGTGTCTCGCTTCACCAGTCAGCAGCGCTCGCGCGAGCAGGTGGCCCATGCCGCCTGTGCCGCCGCTGAGCTGCTCGAGGTGCTGTGGGGACGCGGCCAGGAGGCGGTGTCCGCGGGAGCCGTCTCCCCCTCGCAGCTGCGGGCCCTTCTCGTCATCGAGAAGTACGAGGGCACAAACCTCCGCGCCCTCGGGGAGGCCCTGGGTTCCCGGCCGCCGTCCGTGAGCAGGCTCTGCGACCGCATGGAGGCCATGGGGCTGGTCCAGCGCTCGCCGAGCCCGACCAGCCGCCGCGAGGTGGAGCTCCGCCTGAGTCCGCGGGGGCACAAGGTCCTCGAGGAGTACCGCGCGGTGCGCGGGCGCGAGATCAGCGCCGTGCTGGGCCGTATGGAGCCCGCTGCCGTGGCGGCCCTGGCCGAGGGCCTCGCCGCCTTCGAGTCGGCGGCGGCGAAGCAGCTGGGAACCGCTTCCGGGGCCGCGACGGAGCACGGCCTCGGTGCCGTGGCGGACAGCGCCTAGCTTCATCCGGACTCCGCCCCACTCCGCTTCCGCCGACCCCATGGGCCGCAACCGTTCCATGCCGTTACCGGGAACAGATTGTTGCCGTTCAGAGAATGTTGTCAAATAGCAACTATCACTTCTATCGTTGGAGTGTCATGCCGTGCCGTCGGATCGTGTCCGGGTGGCGCGGTGTGCTCCGTGCCGCCGACCGGGCGGCGCGTGCGCCCGTCCGGATGCCTGGGGGATCCCGTGCAACCACCCCGCAGTGCAGGTTCGATCACGCGACTCACGGCCGCCGGAGACCCGGGGGTCCTGGTCGTCGCGGCCTCGGGCGATCTCGACCTGGGCACGGTGGCACCGCTGCGCGCCGTCCTGGAGGAGGCGGCCGAGGAGGGCAGGTCCCCCGTCGTCCTCGATCTCTCGCACGTCACGTTCGCCGACTCCACCACGCTCAATGTGCTCCTTCACGCTCGCGCCTCGCTGGGTGACGGCCTGCGTCTGGCGGCGCCCTCGGCCTTCGTACGGCGAGTGATCTCTCTCACCGGGGTGGACACGGTCGTCCTCGTGTACCCGACTGTCGAGGATGCACTCGAAGGCGCACCGCGGACGGCCGGAACCGCCGCGGACGGCGCTGGCTGAACAGCCGGGCCGTCCCCCGGTGGGCCCCAGGGTGTTCCCCGGCGGACCTCGGGCGCTCCCCGGCGGACCTCAGGCGTTCCCCGGCGGGCCTCAGGCGTTCCCAGGCGGGTGCGTACCTGTCCGCCTCACCCGACCGTCCGGCTTGTCCGACCGTCCGCCCGCGACGCCACGGGTCACCACGGCAGGAAGACATGCACCGTCTTCCCGAAGGGCTCGTCGACGACGACGGCCTCCTCGGCGAGTGCGTTGATCACGTACCAGCCGACGCCGCCACGCCCCGTCATGTCCATCGGTGTCGGCCTGGGCGGGTCGTGACTGGTGTCACCGACCTCTATGTGCACTCCCTCCCCCGTGTCGCGCAGGGTCAGGGTGAACGGGCCCGGTGCCCAGCAGACGCAGTTGACCACCAGTTCGGCCACGACCAGCACGACGTCGTCGGGTGCGTCCGGGTTCGCCGGCGCACGCCGCCCGGCCAGTTCGGCCACGAACGACGCCGCGGCGAGCCGGGCGTCGGTGACATGGCGCGGCAGCCCGTCGAACCGCCACGCCCGCACGCCTTCCGGCGACTTACCTGGATCCACCATCTGCATATCTCTGCCGGTCGGACCTGTGGACTTCCATAACCTCCCCCGCCTCGCGGGAAACATGTCGGCCCCGCGCTCCCCCGGCGCTCCCCCGGCGCGGCGCCCGCGCGGC
>NZ_JAAAXQ010000268.1 GCF_009916105.1 Streptomyces sp. GC420
CCTTACGACCCCTTCTTCGACTCGGTCCACCGGCCGGCGGCCCGCGCCGCGCGCAGCCACTGCGGGAACTCACCGACCAGGCGGTCGTACAGCTCCTCGTCGCGCATCCGGCGCGGGTCCGCGCCCGCGTGGAAGAAGCCGGCGTTGTCGACGGGACGCTTGGACGGGACCGCGAGGTCGTCCAGTCTGCGCAGGAAGTCGAACTGGCGGCTGTTCGGGTCCCCGAAACCCACGAACTGCCAGAACAGGGGGAGTTTCGCGGCCTTGCAGAGGTAGCGCTCGGCGGCGTGCCTGCTGATGGGGCCCCCGTCCGTCTGGAAGACGACGAGGGCGGGGGCGGTGGAGCCGGAGTCGATGTAGTGGTCGATGACGGCGTCCATGGCCAGGTGGTAGCTGGTCTTGCCCATGTGTCCCAGCCCGGCGGCGATCTCCTCGACGCGCCCGTGGTGGTTGTCCAGCGAGACGTCGGTGACGGCGTCGACGTCCGTGGAGAAGAAGACGACCGGGACCCGGCCGTCGTCGTCGAGGTTGGCGGACAGCCCGAGCACCCGGTCGGCGAGCGCCTGGACACTGCCGTCCTTGTAGTAGGGCTTCATCGAGCCGGAGTAGTCGATGACGAGGTAGACGGCGGCCCGGTGCCCGTCCAGGCCGTGCTTGCGGAGACTGACGCCCGCGTTCTTGTAGAGGCCGACCAGCGCCGGCGCCCGCTGTTCCATCTTGCCGAGGCTGATGGCGGGGCCTGTACCGGTGGTGAGGACTGCTCCGGCCATGCGGGCGCTCCGTTTCCGTGCGGGGTGACGTGCGGTCGGGGACTGCCTTGCCGACGTGGGGGGATGCCCCGAGATTACGTGACGGTCACCGGGCCGGGCGTCAACCGGCCATAACCGTTCGGTACTTTGTTCGCCGCTCACTCATCTCAAGGAGAGCCCGGCGATGGACGCCTCCCCCGCCCCGCGGGTCACCACCTGCTACCGGCACCCCGCGTACGAGACGTACGTCCGCTGCACCCGCTGCGACCGTTTCATCTGTCCCAGCTGCATGCGCGAGGCCCCGGTGGGCCACCAGTGCGTGGAGTGCGTGAAGGAGGGCGCCCGCAGCGTCCGCCGGCCCCGCACCGTATTCGGCGGCCGGATCTCCGCGGTGCCCGCCGTGACGTACGCGCTGATGACGCTGAACATCCTCGCGTACCTCGCGGAGTTGCTCCGCCCGGCGCTCGTCGACGACTTCGGGGCGGTGGGGCACGGGCTGGTGGGCCCGGACGGGGCGCGCTACCTCTTCGACGGGGAGGCGTACCCGGGGTATGGGGCGGAAGGCATCGCGTACGGCGAGTGGTACCGCCTGATCACCTCGGCGTTCCTGCATCTCCCGCCGGGCGACGGCTATTTCGGGGTGCTGCACGTCCTGATGAACATGTACTGCCTGTGGCAGCTCGGCCCCGCGGTCGAGTCGGTCCTCGGCCGGTCCCGCTTCCTCGGGCTGTACCTGCTGTCGGCGCTGGGCGGCTCGGTGCTCGTGTACCTGATCTCCCCTCAGGAGCTCGTCGTGGGCGCCTCGGGCGCGCTGTTCGGGCTGGCGGGCGCCTACTACGTGATCAGCCGCAGACTCGGCCACGACCTCCGGGCGGCGAACAGGTTCCTGATGATCTTCCTGGTGTGGATGCTGCTCTCGGCCCGCTTCACCTCCTGGGAGGGCCACCTCGGCGGGCTGCTGGCGGGCGGCGCGCTCACGCTGGCGTACGCGTACGCGCCGGCGAAGCGGCGCACGCTGCTGCACCTGGGCGCGGGCGCGGCGATGCTGGCCCTGCTGGTGGTGCTGGTCCTCGCCAGGACGCAGCAGCTGACGGCCTGAGGGCCCGTACCGCGCCGGCGGCGGCGGCCTCCTGGACGGGGCCCCGGAGCCCCGGCTCGTGCTCGGGTTCGGCCTCCTGGACGGGTCCCGGCTCGTGCTCCGGGCCTGGTTCCGGGCCTGGTTCCGGACCGGGCTCCGGACCGGGCTCCGGACCGGGCTCCGGACCGGGCTCCGGACCGGGCTCCGGCCGCCTGATCACGCCGGCATCACGGCCGCATCACATCGGCGCCGGCCTGGCCGACCCTCGCCACGAAGACCGTTTCCTGCCCCTTACGCTGGCCGGATGAAGCGTGTCGGCTGTCTGGTGTTCGTCGTTCTCGTTCTCGGTGCCGTCTTCTACCACTACAGCGCCGACCCGGGTCCCGGGGCCTCGGACGCCTCGGTCCGGGCGCAGCGGGCCGAGCGCGAGGAACAGGCCCGCAAGGAGCGGGAGCGGCGGGAGCTGGAGGAGCGGATCGCCGCGATGCCGCCCGGACTGGCCCACCCGGACAAGAAGGAGCTCGCCTCGCAGCTCGTGGCCAGCGCCGACAACTCCACCCTGGACTGGCGCGGCCAGTACGACTACATCGAGGACATCGGCGACGGCAACGGCTACACCGCCGGCATCATCGGGTTCTGCTCCGGCACCCACGACATGCTGGAACTCGTCGAGCGGTACACCGAGTCCCGTCCGGACAACCGGCTCGCGCGCCACCTCCCCGCCCTCCGCCGGGTCGACGGCACCGACTCGCACAAGGGCCTCGGCCGCGGTTTCGTCGAGGCGTGGAAGGCGGAGGCCTCCGTGCCGGCCTTCCGCAGGGCGCAGGAGAGCGAACGGGACCGCGTCTACTTCGACCCGGCGGTCCGCCAGGCCAAGATGGACGGCCTGGGCACCCTCGGCCAGTTCATCTACTACGACACCATGGTCCTGCACGGCAACGGGACCGAGGACGACGCCTTCTACGGCATCCGCGAGGCGGTGCTCGAACGGGCGGGCACCCCGGCCGAGGGCGGTGACGAGAGGACGTACCTCGACGCGTTCCTGGACGCGCGCCGGGCCGTGATGAAGGCGAGCCGGGCGTACAAGGACACCAGCCGCATCGACACGGCCCAGCGGGTCTTCGTCCGGAACGGGAACTGGGACCTGCGGACCCCGCTGGTGTGGCAGGTGTACGGGGAGACGTTCCGCGTCGCCTGAGGGTCCGGGCGCCGCCGGACAGACAGGGGCCGCTGCCCGCCGGCCTGCGCGCCGGCGGCCGGGGCTTCGGCAGCCGGGGCTTCGGCGGCCGGGGCACGGCGAAGCGCCTGCCGTCGTCCGGTCGGGGACAAGGCAGGCGCTTCAGTTCCGTACGCCGTTGTACGGGACGTTTCTGCGGCGGGACCGTCAGACGGTCAGCGCGCGGTCGGTCGGCCGGATCGGGGCCGGCAGGTCGCTGGCACCGGTCAGGTAGCGGTCCACACCGCGGGCGGCGGAGCGGCCCTCGGCGATGGCCCACACGATGAGGGACTGGCCGCGCCCGGCGTCACCGGCGACGAAGACGCCGGGGACGTTGGTCTGGTAATCGGCGTCCCGCGCGATGTTGCCGCGCTCGTCCAGCTCCAGGCCGAACTGCTCGACGAGGCCGTTCTCCCGGTCGGTGCCGGTGAAGCCCATGGCGAGGGTGACCAACTGGGCGGGGATCTTCCGCTCGGTGCCCGGCTTCTGGGTCAGCCTGCCGTCGACGAACTCGACCTCGATCATGTGCAGCCACTGGACGTTGCCGTCCTCGTCGCCCTCGAAGTGGGTCGTGGAGACGGAGTAGACCCGTCCCTCGTCGCCCCCCGCCAGCGCCGCGGTCTCCTCGTGGGCCGAGGTGACCTTGTACAGCATGGGGAAGGTCGGCCACGGCTGGCCGGCGCTGCGCTCCTCGCCCGGCCTCGGCATGATCTCCAGCTGGGTGACGGAGAGCGCGCCCTGCCGGTTGGCGGTGCCGACGCAGTCGGCGCCGGTGTCGCCGCCGCCGATGACGACGACGTGCTTGCCCTCCGCGCTGATCGGCGAGGTGACGAAGTCGCCCTCCTGCACCTTGTTGGCCAGCGGCAGGTACTCCATCGCCTGGTGCACGCCCTTGAGCTCCCGCCCGGGGACGGGCAGGTCACGGGCGGTGGTGGCGCCCACGGCGAGGACGACCGCGTCGTACCGCTTGCGCAGCGCGGAGGCGGGCATGTCCCGGCCGATCTCCACGCCGGGGCGGAACTTGGTGCCCTCCGCGCGCATCTGCTCGATGCGGCGGTTGATGTGCCGCTTCTCCATCTTGAACTCGGGGATGCCGTAGCGGAGCAGGCCGCCGATGCGGTCGGCGCGCTCGTAGACGGCGACCGTGTGGCCGGCCCGGGTCAGCTGCTGGGCCGCGGCGAGACCCGCCGGGCCCGAGCCGACGACGGCGACGGTCTTGCCGGAGAGGCGGTCCGGGGGCTGGGGCACCACGGTGCCGGCGTCCCAGGCCTTGTCGATGATGGAGACCTCGACGTTCTTGATGGTCACCGCCGGCTGGTTGATGCCCAGCACGCAGGCCGCCTCGCAGGGCGCGGGGCAGAGCCTGCCGGTGAACTCCGGGAAGTTGTTGGTCGCGTGCAGCCGCTCGTACGCGCCGCGCCAGTCCTCGCGGTAGGCGTAGTCGTTCCACTCGGGGATCAGGTTCCCCAGCGGACAGCCGTTGTGGCAGAACGGGATGCCGCAGTCCATGCAGCGCGAGGCCTGCGTCGTGATGATCGGCAGCAGCGAGCCCGGAACGTAGACCTCGTTCCAGTCCTTGACGCGTTCCTCGACGGGCCGGGACTCGGCGGCCTCACGGCCGTGGTTGAGAAAGCCCTTCGGGTCAGCCATTGATCGCCGCCTCCATCATCTTCTCGGTGGTCTCGGACTCCGAGAGCCCGGCGCGCTCGGCGGCTTCCTTGGCGGCGAGTACGGCCTTGTACGTGGTCGGGATGATCTTGCTGAAGCGGGAGACGGCCGTGTCCCAGTCGGCGAGCAGCTTCTCGGCGACGGTGGAGCCGGTCTCCTCGGCGTGGCGGCGCACCACATCGTGCAGCCACTGCCTGTCGGTGTCGTCCAGGGCCTCGATGGCACCCAGTGCCTCGGCGTTGACGTTGTCGCGGTTCAGGTCGATGACGTACGCGACGCCGCCGGACATGCCGGCCGCGAAGTTGCGGCCCGTCTCGCCCAGCACCACCGCGTGGCCGCCGGTCATGTACTCGCAGCCGTGGTCGCCGACGCCTTCCGAGACCACCAGCGCGCCGGAGTTGCGGACGCAGAAGCGTTCGCCGGTGCGGCCGCGCAGGAACATCTCGCCGCCGGTCGCGCCGTAGCCGATGGTGTTGCCCGCGATGGTGGAGTACTCGGCGAGGTGCTCGGCGCCCCGGTCCGGGCGGACGATCAGCCGGCCGCCGGACAGGCCCTTGCCGACGTAGTCGTTGGCGTCGCCCTCCAGGCGGAGGGTGACACCGCGCGGCACGAAGGCGCCGAAGGACTGGCCGGCGGAGCCGGTGAAGGTGATGTCGATGGTGTCGTCGGGCAGGCCCGCACCGCCGAACTTCTTCGTCACCTCGTGGCCGAGCATCGTGCCGACGGTCCGGTTGATGTTGCGGATCGCGACCTGGGCGCGCACCGGCTGGGCGTCCTCGGCGGAGGGCGCGTTCAGTGCGTCGGCGGCGAGCCTGATCAGCTCGTTGTCGAGCGCCTTCTCCAGCCCGTGGTCCTGCGTGGTCACCTGGTGGCGGGCCGCGCCCTCGGGCAGTTCGGGGACGTGGAGGAGCGGGGTCAGGTCGAGGCCCTGCGCCTTCCAGTGGTCCACGGCCCGGCTGGTGTCGAGGAGCTCGGCGTGGCCGACGGCGTCCTCGAGGGTGCGGAAGCCCAGCTCGGCGAGGAGTTCGCGTACCTCCTGGGCGATGAACTCGAAGAAGTTGACGATGTACTCGGCCTTGCCGGTGAAGCGGTCGCGCAGCACCGGGTTCTGGGTGGCGATGCCGACCGGGCAGGTGTCGAGGTGGCAGACGCGCATCATGACGCAGCCGGAGACGACGAGCGGCGCGGTCGCGAAACCGAACTCCTCGGCGCCGAGCAGCGCGGCGATGACGACGTCGCGGCCGGTCTTGAGCTGGCCGTCGGTCTGCACGACGATCCGGTCCCGCAGCCCGTTGAGCAGCAGGGTCTGCTGGGTCTCGGCGAGGCCGAGCTCCCAGGGGCCGCCCGCGTGCTTGAGGGAGGTCAGCGGGGAGGCGCCCGTACCGCCGTCGTGGCCGGAGATGAGCACGACGTCCGCGTGGGCCTTGGACACACCGGCCGCGACCGTGCCGACGCCGACCTCGGAGACCAGCTTCACGTGGATGCGGGCCTGCGGGTTGGCGTTCTTGAGGTCGTGGATCAGCTGGGCGAGGTCCTCGATGGAGTAGATGTCGTGGTGCGGCGGCGGGGAGATCAGGCCCACGCCGGGGGTGGAGTGCCGGGTCCTGGCCACCCACGGGTAGACCTTGTGGCCGGGCAGCTGGCCGCCCTCGCCGGGCTTGGCGCCCTGGGCCATCTTGATCTGGATGTCGTCCGCGTTGACCAGGTACTCGCTGGTGACGCCGAAGCGGCCGGAGGCGACCTGCTTGATGCTGGACCGGCGCGCCGGGTCGTACAGGCGCTCCGGGTCCTCGCCGCCCTCACCGGTGTTGGACTTGCCGCCCAGCTGGTTCATGGCGATGGCGAGGGTCTCGTGCGCCTCCTTGGAGATCGAGCCGTAGCTCATGGCTCCGGTGGAGAAGCGCTTGACGATCTCGCTGACCGGCTCGACCTCGTCGACCGGGATCGAGGGGCGGCCGGACTTGAGGCTGAACAGGCCGCGCAGGGTCATCAGCCGCTCGGACTGCTCGTCCACGCGCCGGGTGTACTGCTTGAAGATGTCGTAGCGGCGCGAACGCGTGCCGTGCTGGAGCCGGAAGATCGTCTCCGGGTCGAACAGATGCGGCTCGCCCTCGCGGCGCCACTGGTACTCGCCGCCGATCTCCAGGCGGCGGTGCGCCGGGGCGATGCCGGAGACCGGGTACGCCTTGGCGTGGCGGGCGGCGACCTCCTT
This sequence comes from Streptomyces sp. GC420, assembly GCF_009916105.1. GTDB lineage: Bacteria > Actinomycetota > Actinomycetes > Streptomycetales > Streptomycetaceae > Streptomyces. Next base: position 6,924 of record NZ_JAAAXQ010000268.1, read on the forward strand.
GGCGACGACTTCGAGGCCGGCGCCGCCGATCTTCGTCGCGGTGCCGTTGAAGTACTTGTCCACGAAGGCCTCGTCGAGGCCGACGGCCTCGAAGACCTGGGCGCCGCGGTACGAGGCCACGGTGGAGATGCCCATCTTGGACATGACCTTCAGGACGCCCTTGCCGAGCGCCTTGATGAGGTTCCTGATGGCGACCTCGGGCTCCAGGCCCTGGATGAAGGTGCCCGCGCGCAGCAGGTCCTCCACGGACTCCATCGCGAGGTACGGGTTGACCGCGGCGGCGCCGTAGCCGATGAGCAGGGCGACGTGGTGGACCTCGCGGACGTCACCGGCCTCGACGAGCAGGCCCACGTGGGTGCGCTGCTTGGTGCGGATCAGGTGGTGGTGGACTGCGGAGGTCAGCAGCAGCGAGGGGATCGGCGCGTGCTCGGCGTCCGAGTGCCGGTCGGAGAGCACGATCAGCCGGGCGCCGTCCGCTATGGCGGAGTCGGCCTCGGCGCAGATCTCATCCAGGCGTGCGGCCAGCGCGTCGCCGCCGCCGGAGACCCGGTAGAGGCCGGAGAGGGTCGCGGCCTTCATGCCGGGCATGTCGCCGTCGGCGTTGATGTGGATGAGCTTGGCCAGCTCGTCGTTGTCGATCACCGGGAAGGGCAGGGTGACCGAGCGGCAGGACGCGGCGGTGGGCTCCAGCAGGTTGCCGGCCGGGCCGAGCGAGGAGCGCAGCGAGGTGACGAGCTCCTCGCGGATCGCGTCCAGCGGCGGGTTGGTGACCTGGGCGAACAGCTGGGTGAAGTAGTCGAACAGCAGCCGGGGGCGCTCGGAGAGCGCGGCGATCGGCGAGTCGGTGCCCATGGAGCCGATGGGCTCGGCGCCGGTGCGGGCCATCGGCGCGACGAGGACGCGCAGCTCTTCCTCGGTGTAGCCGAAGGTCTGCTGGCGGCGGGTGACGGAGGCGTGGGTGTGCACGATGTGCTCGCGCTCGGGGAGGTCGCCGAGCTCGATGGTCCCGGCCTCGAGCCACTCCTGGTAGGGGTGCTCGGCGGCGAGCTTCGCCTTGATCTCGTCGTCCTCGATGATGCGGTGCTCGGCGGTGTCGACGAGGAACATCCGGCCGGGCTGGAGGCGGCCCTTGCGGACGACCCTGGCGGGGTCGATGTCGAGGACGCCGACCTCGGAGGAGAGCACGACGAGGCCGTCGTCGGTGACCCAGTAGCGGCCGGGGCGCAGGCCGTTGCGGTCGAGTACCGCGCCGACCTGGACACCGTCGGTGAAGGTGACGCAGGCGGGGCCGTCCCAGGGCTCCATCTGCGTGGCGTGGTACTGGTAGAACGCCCGGCGGGCCGGGTCCATGGAGTCGTGGTTCTCCCACGCCTCGGGGACCATCATCAGCACCGCGTGCGGCAGCGAGCGGCCGCCCAGGTGCAGCAGCTCGAGCACCTCGTCGAAGGTCGCCGAGTCGGAGGCGTCCGGGGTGCAGATCGGGAAGACCCGCTCCAGGCCCTTCTCGCCGAACAGGTCGGAGACGAGCTGCGACTCGCGGGCCCGCATCCAGTTCCGGTTGCCCTTGACCGTGTTGATCTCGCCGTTGTGCGCGACGAAGCGGTACGGGTGGGCCAGCGGCCAGCTCGGGAAGGTGTTGGTGGAGAAGCGGGAGTGGACCAGGGACACGGCCGTGGCGATACGGCGGTCGGACAGGTCCGGGAAGAAGGGCTCGAGCTGGCCGGTGGTCAGCATGCCCTTGTAGACGATCGTCCGGGCGGAGAGCGACGGGAAGTAGACACCGGTCTCGCGCTCGGCGCGCTTGCGCAGCGCGAACGCCTTGCGGTCCAGCTCGATGCCACTGGTCCCGGCCGCGCTGTCGGCGACGAACAGCTGGCGGAAGGCGGGCATCGTGGCGCGGGCGGTGGCGCCCAGCAGGTCGGGGGCGACCGGGACCTCGCGCCAGCCGAGGACGTCCAGGCCCTCCTCGGCGGCGATGGCCTCGATGGCGGCCGCGGCCGGCTCGGGGTCCTCGATGGGCAGGAAGGCGATGCCGACGGCGTAGGAACCCGCCTCGGGCAGGTCGAATCCGGCCACCTCACGCAGGAAGGCGTCGGGGACCTGGAGCAGGATTCCCGCGCCGTCGCCGGAGTCGGGCTCGGAGCCGGTGGCGCCGCGGTGCTCGAGATTGCGGAGTACGGTCAGCGCCTGCTCGACCAGCTCGTGGCTCGCCTCGCCGGTGAGGGTGGCCACAAAGCCGACGCCACAGGCGTCGTGCTCGTTGCTCGGGTCGTACATCCCCTGCTGTGCGGGGCGACCGTCCATGGGCGACCAGGCGTCGGAACGCATCGGCTCTCCCGTCGTCGTCGTGGCATATGTGCGTGCCGAGGGACGACGTTGGCCCTGGCGAAATTTCATGCAGGTTACATAATGAACGCGTTCCCGGGAAGCGGAAGCCACGTTTCAGCATTCGGACACCGCTCGTAGCGGTGATTGATGGACAGAGGCGGACAGATCGTTGTCCGCGGGACGGTCCCAGAGCAGGCGTCGTTGCCCAAGCGCCCCGGTGTCATGCCCGTCGGTTAAGGACTCGAAACCGCCGAGTAACAGACTACTTATGTGGCGCAATACATACTGGCTCGATCCTGCTCCCAGTGTCTCATCCGACCGTCGTACCGAACAGGACGCCAAGCCCGTAGGTGAGGGCCGCGGCGGTCCCGCCGAGCAGCAACTGCCGCGTTCCGCTGAACCACCACGAGCGGGCAGTGATTCTCGCCACCACGGCACCGCAGGCGAAGAGTCCCAGCAGGGACACGATGACGGCGGGCCACAGCGCGGTGGCTCCCAGTAGGTACGGCAGCACGGGCAGGACGGCGCCCACCGCGAACGCGCCGAAGGACGACACGGCGGCCACGGCCGGTGACGGCAGTTCCCCGGGATCGACGCCGAGTTCCTCCCTGGCGTGTATCTCCAGGGCCTGCTCGGGGTCCTTGGAGAGCTGCCGGGCGACTTCGTGGGCCAGCTTCGGTTCCACGCCCCGGGACTCGTAGAGGGCCGCGAGCTCCTTCATCTCGTCCTTCGGGGAGTTGCGCAGCTCGTTGCGCTCGACCTCCAGTTCCGCGAGGACGAGTTCGCGCTGGGAGGCCACCGAGGTGTACTCGCCGGCGGCCATGGAGAAGGCGCCCGCGGCGAGGCCTGCGAGGCCGGTGATGACGATGGTTCGCGGTGAGACGTTGCCGCCCGCGACGCCGGTGATCAGCGCCAGGTTGGACACAAGGCCGTCCATCGCCCCGAACACGGCGGGCCGGAGCCAGCCGCCGTTCACGTCGCGGTGGGTGTGGTTGTCCCGGTGGGCGTCGTGCAGCGACGCCTCGGAGCCGATGACGGACATCTCGCTCGGACGCTCCTCGTCTGGAGTGGGTCTTGGGGTGACTACGTATCGAACGTACGCGTGCATCGACCCCCTCTGCCAGCAAGGAAGGCCATACTCACCAGCCACGCCGGGGGCGCAAATGCTGCGATGCCGGACGGGTGACAGTGAGGTTTCCGGGCGGCGGGACGGCCGGTGCGGTGGGACATATGGATAACAGTCCGCGGACGTCCCGCGTCACGTGGGCGTCCCACGTCGCGTGGGGCCGCGGAGAACAGCGAACGCAAAGAGGCCGTGATGGAGCCGATTGCATGCAATGCGGGCCCGCTCCCGCGGATGTCCCCCGCCGCCTCCGCCGGAGCAGGAGCCTGCGCCGGCACCCCGGCCGCACCGCCGCCCTCGGCGCCGCGGGCCGCACGGCCGGATGCCGCGCCGGCCGCGCCCTCATCGCCCGGATCACTCACCGGAGCACGCACCGGACCGCCCGCAGGATCACCCGCCGGAACTGCGGCCGCACCGCCGACCGCCCGGCAGAGGGGCGAGGGCGCGCTGCTCGGACTCGCCGTCGGCGATGCCCTCGGTGCGCCCGCGGAGAACATGAAGCCCTCCGAGATCCGCAAGCGCTGGGGTCGCATCGAGGGCTTCGTGTCCGAGGACCCGGCCGGTACGGACGACACGGAGTACGCGATCTTCTCCGGGCTGCTGCTGTCCCGGCACGGCTCGGACCTGACCGTGGCGGATGTCGAGTCCGCCTGGCACCACTGGATCGCCGACCTCGACGAGGGCCCCTTCAAGGGCGCGGGCTTCAGCGAGCGCGGCACGCTGGAGAACCTCCGCCGCGGCCTGGCCGCCCCCATCACCGCCCAGCACCGGCACGCCTGGAGCGACGGCCTCGCGATGCGGGCGGCGCCCTTCGGCGTCCACGCGGCGGGGCGGCCCGCCGAGGCCGCGCGCCTGGTCGCCGTCGACGGCAGCGTCAGCCACGAGGGCGAGGGCATCTACGGGGGCCAGGCCGTCGCGGCGGGCGTCGCGGCGGCCATGGCGGGCGCGAGCGTCGACGCCGTGATCGCCTCCGCCCTCTCGGTCATCCCCGAGGACTCCTGGACCGCGCGCTCCCTGCGCCGGGCGGTGGCCGCCGCCCGGCGGCCGCACCGCAGCCCCGTCCAGACGGAGCGCGCCGTCCGGCGCGCGGTCGTCGTCGGCGGCTATCCGTGGACCGACCTCGCTCCAGAGGCTGTCGGCCTCGCCTTCGGCGCCTTCACGGCGGCCCGCGGCGACTTCGTCTCCGCCGTGCTGACCGCCGTCAACATGGGACGCGACGCCGACACCACGGCCGCCGTGGCGGGCGCCCTGGCCGGCGCCCTGTGCGGCGTCGGCGCCATCCCGGAACCCTGGGCCACGGCCATCGGCCCCGTCCGGGGCACCTGTCTGCCCGCCATGCGCGGCCACCACATCCTCACCATCGCGGCCCTCCTCACCCCCGAGGCCCCGGCCC
>NZ_JAAAXQ010000269.1 GCF_009916105.1 Streptomyces sp. GC420
CTCCCGGGGGCCGGCGGCCGGACACGGAGGCGGCGGGACCCGGGGAGCCCCGGCGGGCAGCCGCATGCGGGCCCTGGACCGCGCCCGCGCGGGGGACGCCTCCGGGAGCCGGCCCACGGGGCAGAACGCGGCGGCACTCAGGGATGCTCGCCCTCGAGGTCGGTCACCGCACCGTCAACCCGGAGGGCCGGCCCTGTCGGCGAGCGCCGCAAGGTTGACGTCGTTCCCGGTGAAGGCAGGCATGTCCGGCCCGCCGCGCGCACGCGCTCGGCGAAGACCCGGCCTGCGGCGAGGAAGGCCGGTGGGTCGGCCTCGGCGTCCAGGCACCCGCGGCTGCCGCAGCTCCGGGCCGTTCGGCGGCCTTTGGCATGCGGCGGCCCGACACCGCCCAAGACCGGCCCCGCCGGGGCAGTAGCCCCTGCCGGGGCCCGGCGCCGGGCCGGACGCGGCGGCACTCGGGAGGAGGCACCGGGCATGGGGCCGGAGTCGCACTCGGGACCGGGGCCGCACAGGGCCCGCCGCGGAGTCCGCCCCCTGGGCCGGGGCAGCGGCACTCAGGGAGCGCCGGCCGCTCGGGGATGCCCCCTGCGGGGCCGGGACCGTACCGGCCACCCGGGCGACGGGCGGGACGGAGCGGGCCGAAAGGTGATGGGACGTCAGAATTCACGGGGCGTCATGCGGAGATGCCCGCCACGCGCAGGGCGTGGGCGAGGTCCCAGTGGCGTTCGTCGGAGACCGACCTGGCGGCGCGGAGCAGCAGAGGGGTCAGGCGGCGTGGGTCGTACTGGGCGATCCGGGCGGTCTCCTCCGGCGTACGGACCCTGATGTGAGCGTCGAGCAGGGCCTGCGCCTCTTCGCCGCGGCCCGCCTCGTCGAGCGCCAGCAGGGCCTCGGCGATCTCGGGGGCGGGACGGGACACGCCCTGGCGCAGCAGTTGGTGGCAGTCCTGCTCGCGGCCCGCGGCGGACAGCGCGGCCGCCGCCGCGGCCAGCCGCTCGGGCGGCTGCGACGCGACCTCCCACAGCAGCGTCGCCCAGTCGGCGCCGAGGCCCACCCGGTGGAGTTCCGCCGCGAGCAGGGGCAGCAGATCGGGAGGCCAGCCGGCCGCCTCGCACAGCACGACGTGCGCCTCCCCGCCGCGACCCTCGGAGCGCAGCCGCAGCAGCTCGCCCACGGTGCCCGCGGTGACGCGCCTCGCCTCGCCGGAGACCTCCTCCGGGCGGGGCCCGGGCACTCCGCGCTTCTGGTCGCCCGGCTTCTCCTTCGCCGCCCCGGCGAACCGGGCGCCGCGCGGACTGTCCGGTGTGGCCTCGGGGAGCACGTCGACGACCGGCACGACGGCCGCGGGTGTGTCCTCCTCTGCCTCCTCGAGCCAGGCGTACCGGGCACCGCGGGGCTTGCGCTTCTTCTTGGCGGGCTTGGACGGTGCTTCTCCGTGTCCCTCGTACCCGGGGAATGCCCCGCTCGCCGGCCCGCCCGTCTGGACGCTCACCGGACCGCTCGCCTGGCCGGGCTCGGGTCCTGCCGGTGCGCTCGCCGCGGCGCCGTCGTCCGGGACGTGCCCGGTGTCCGCGTCGGTCCCGCGCGTGACATCGCGCATGACATGGTGCGGGACCTCGCGCGGGTGACCGGACGAGCCCGCCGGGCCCCCCGGCATCCCGTGCCCGGCGGCGGCCGCTCCCGGCGTGGCCTCGCCGGTGCCGTCTCCCGCGGGCTCGTGGTGCGCCGCGCCCGCGGCGGTCGCGGCGTAACCGGCCGGCCCTCCGGCGGGGCGCCCGTCGAGCGGGGTGCCCGAGTGCGGGCGCCCCGAGGGCCCGCCGGGCGCCACGGCGCCGCCCCGGTTCGGGGTGCGCGCCCAGGGGTCGAAGTCTCCCGTGCCGCGGGCGGCCGGGGCGCCGGGGCCGGCCGGGCCGGTGCCCGGCGCCGCCTCGTCGCGGAACCAGCCGCCCTGGCGGGGCACCTTGGGCTCGGCGGGCCCCAGCGCAGCCAGTCTGGCGCGCAGTTCGGCACAACGGGCGGTGGCGCGTTCGTGGTCGTCGCGGGCCCAGGCGAGTTCGATGCCGAGTTGTTCCGCCTCGTGTCCGTTGCTCGCCAGGCGGAGCCGGTCACCGAGTCCGGCCTGCCGTTCGGCGGCGGCGCGCTGCTCGCGCAGCATCAGTTCGAGCCGTTGCCGCAGGGCGTGCCGACCGTCGGGGAGGGCGTCGCGGGCGGCGGCAGAGGCCGCGTGGAGTTCGGCGGCCCGGGCGCTCTCGCGGTCGGCGAACTCCGCGCCGTGGCGGGCCGCGAGGTCCTGCAGGAGCGCCTGGACGACGTCCCACGGCGGCACCTCGCGCCCTTCCAGGCAGGCGCGCATGCCGTCGGGGTCCCGTTGCCAGAACACCCCGCACCATCCGCCGCCCTGGTCGAGCAGCGCCGAGAGACCTTCGAGGTACTGTGCGAACTCCCTTATTTCTGCTGGGAGTTGGTCCACCTGCATCGCCCACTCCTAACCGGCTGCAACCGAATGTAATCGTCCGGTCAGGGAGGCATTCGACACCAGCCGTGTTACGGAACCGCTACAACCGGTTTTCGCGATTGGTCAGAACACCTCATAGGCTGCCGGACGGGCCGGCGAGCCGGCGTTCGAAGGCGATGGCGGTGTGCGGCCGTTTCCCGAGTCGCGCCCAGGCGGCGGGGCGGTCCACGAGCCAGAACCGCCAGCGGTACTTACGGCTCAGCAGCCCGCGCACCCCGGCCAGCTCCCCGGGATCCAGCAGCCGTGCGGTGCCCTCGACCGGCTCCGCGCCCGCCACGGGCCGGCCCCGCACATCACAGGGCACGACGGTGGCGCGGCCGTTGTTGCGGATCCGCTTGACCTTCCACGAGTCGCTCCTGGTCCACACGTAGAGCACCCCGTCGTCGGCGGCGCACCACACGGGCGTGGCGACACCCGTGCCGTCCCTGCGGAAGGTGGTCAGGCTGATGTACGGGCTGCGGCCCAGCTCGTCGAGCGTCGCTGTGGTCATACCGCGAGCCTACTCACGCCCGTCCGGGCCGCACCGCGAGCGCGGGCCGCCCGTGCCTCCCGACTGCCGGGAGGCACGGGCGGCCCCGAAGGCCGCGGCACCCGGAGGCCCCGGCACCGGAAGGCCGCTGCACCGGGACGCGCTAACCGGCCAGCCTGGCCGTCTCGTCACCGGTCGACACCGGAGCGCAGCTCTCCGCCAGGGCGTCCATGGAGAGGCCGAGCGCGCCGGCCAGCGCGGCGACGGTGAAGAACGCGGGCGTCGGCGCGCGCCCCGTCTCGATCTTGCGCAGGGTCTCGGCGGAGACCCCGGCGGCAGCGGCGATCTCCACCATGCTGCGGTCCCCGCGGGCCCGGCGCAGCAGGGCGCCGAGCCGTTCACCGCGGGCTCGTTCTTCGGGTGTGAGTGGGGTTCGAACCATGACCGTGATACTAATACCGCATGCCGACCGGTATAAGAATTGGTGCCGGGGCGTGCGCGGCCGGGAACGGGCCGTAGGCACGGGCCGGGAGCGGTGCGCGAACCGTGCGGAAACGGTGCGGGAACGGGCCACCGGCCGGCGAGGGACAGCCGAACGGACCGAAGAGGCCGTGCGGCCAGGGGAACAGGAGCGGAAACGGTCATGGTGGAACTCAAGACGAAGGCTTCCGTCGACGCGATGCGCGAGGCGGGCCGGGTCGTCGGCCGGGCGCTCGCCGCGGTCCGGGACGCGGCCGCGGTCGGCGTCTCGCTGCGCGAACTCGACGGTGTCGCCCACGACGTACTGCGCGCGGCGGGCGCGGGCTCGCCCTTCCTCGGCTACCGGCCGAGCTGGGCTCCCACCCCCTTCCCCGGTGTGATCTGCACCTCCGTCAACGACGCGATCGTCCACGGCATCCCGTCCGACTACCGGCTGCGCGACGGCGATCTGCTCGGTGTCGACTGCGGCGCCGAACTCGACGGCTGGGTGGGCGACGCGGCGATCACCTTCACCGTCGGCTGGGAGCGCGCCTCCCGCCGCCGCCTGACCGAGACCGCGTACGCCGCGCTCGACGCGGGCATCGCCGCCGCCGTCGTCGGCAACCGCATCGGGGACATCGCCCACGCCGTCGGCACGGTATGCCGTGGAGCCGGTTACGGCATCCCGCAGGGATTCGGCGGCCACGGCGTCGGCCGGCGCATGCACGAGGCCCCGGACGTGCCCAACGAGGGCCGCCCCGGACGGGGCATGCCGCTGCGCCCCGGCATGGTCCTGGCCATCGAGCCGATGCTGATCGCGGGCGGCAACGACGGTTACCACGCCGCGCCCGACGGCTGGACCCTGCGCACCGACGACGCCAGCCGCGCCGCCCATGTCGAGCACACGGTGGCGATCACCGAGGACGGACCTCGCGTACTGACCCTGCCCTGAGCCGCTCCGAGCGCTCCGCCGGCGGTCCGGCGGCGGTCCGGCGGCGGTCCGGCGCGTCACCCGCGGTCCGCCGCGGCCGGTCGCGCCCACGCGGCGGAGCCGCATGCCGTCACAGCCTCGCGCCACTGTGGGGCGCCGCCGGACCACGCGGAACCCGTCGTACGGCCCACGGCCCGGGCGCACGCCGCCGTACGGCTCACGACCGGGGCGCACCGCCGTACGGCTCACGACCCGGGCGCACGCCGCCGTACGGCTCACGACCGGGGCGCGCCGCCGCCCTCAGGGCGTGCCGCTCGGTTTCACCACCATCGCGGAACCGCCGCCCCTGCGCTCCTTCTCCGCCGCCGCGAGCCACCGGCCGTCGGGCAGCCGCTGCACTCCCGTCGCGGCGCCGATCTCCGGGTTCTGGCGGAAGCCGTGGCCGATGGCCTCCAGCCGGCCGCGCAACGGGCTGTTCCACAGCCCCGGTTCGAGTTCCGTGGTGGCCTGGTTGCGCTGGCTGGCGCGCGGCGCCGCGATGGCGTCGACGAGTGGCAGGCCCCGGTCGAGGTGGCCGGTCAGGGTCTGCAGCACGGTGGTGATGATGGTGGCGCCGCCCGGCGAGCCGAGCGCGAGTACGGGCCTGCCGTGCTCCAGCACGATCGTCGGGGACATGGAGGAGCGGGGCCGCTTGCCGGGTCCCGGCAGGTTGGGGTCGTGCACCGCGGGACTGGCCGGCGTGAAGGAGAAGTCGGTCAGCTCGTTGTTGAGGATGAACCCGCGGCCGGGGACGGTGATGCCGCTGCCGCCGGTCTGCTCGATGGTGAGGGTGTACGCCACGACGTTGCCCCACTTGTCCGCGACCGTCAGGTGGGTGGTGCTGTCGCCCTCGTACGTCGTCGGGGCGGCCGTGCCCGAGGCCTCACAGTCCGCCGCGTCGCGCGGATCGCCGGGCGCCACAGGGCTGGTGAGGACCGCGTCGTCCCTGATCAGGCACTCCCGCGAGTCGGCGTAGCGCTGGGAGAGGAGCCCCTGCGTCGGTACGTCCTCGAAGGCGGGGTCGCCGACCCAGCGGCCGCGGTCGGCGAAGGCGATCCGGCTCGCCTCGATGTAGCGGTGCAGGTACTGCGCCTCGTCGAGCTTCGAGAGGTCGCCGCGTTCCAGGATGTTGAGGGCCTCTCCGACGGTGGTGCCGCCCGAGGAGGAGGGCGCCATGCCGTACACGTCGAGCCCCCGGTAGCGGACCCTCGTCGGCGCCTGCCGCTTGACCTCGTATGCCCTGAGGTCACCCTCCGTCAGGTCTCCGGGCCGCACCACGCGGGTGGCGTCGGGGTCGACCGGGGGCCTGCGGACCGTGTCGACGATGTCCTCGGCGATGTCGCCCCGGTAGAGCGCGCGGGCGCCCTTCTTCGCCAATTCGGCGTAGGTGTCGGCCAGATCGGGGTTCTTGAAGACCGAGCCGATGGCCGGGAGCCCGCCACCGGGCAGGAACAGCTCGGCGGTGGCGGGGAAGTCCGCGAACCTGGCCCGGTTGGCCTCCGTCTGGGAGCGGAAGGTCGCGTCGACGGTGAAGCCGTCGCGGGCGAGCCGCTCGGCGGGCTTCAGCAGACTGCGCAGCGGCTTGCTGCCCCAGGCGTCGAGGGCCGCGTCCCAGGTCGCGGGGGTGCCGGGGGTGCCGACACCCAGGCCGCTGGTGACCGCCTCGGCGAAGGGGATGGCGGCACCGTTCTCGACGAAGAGGTTCTCGTCCGCCGAACGGGGCGCGGTCTCCCGGCCGTCGACGGTGAACACCTTGTGCTTCCTGGCGTCGTAGAAGACGAAGTAGCCGCCTCCGCCGATGCCCGCGGAGTAGGGCTCGGTGACGCCGAGCGCCGCCGCGGTGGCGACGGCCGCGTCCACCGCGTTGCCGCCTCTGCGGAGGACCTCGATGCCGGCCGCCGAGGCGTCGGCGTCCACGCTGGAGACGGCTCCGCCGTAACCGACGGCGACCGGGGACTTGACGGGTGGCGCCGCGGGCGGAGCCTGAGTGGGTGGCGCGGCGGCTCCGACCGACACCACCGTGCCGGCGGCGGCGAGCAACGACAGTCTGCGCAGAGCTGAACGACGACTCATCCGTACTACCTCCGGTGGGCGACCGTCCGCGCAGCGTAACGGGATCGCACCCGCCCCGTCAGTACCGTCCCTCGAACAGTGGTCCGGCATGCCGCTAGCATGCGCGCCCATGAATGACGACGTGCGCAACATCGTCCTGGGTGTGATCGCCGCGGGCATCAGCACCTCGCTCGGCTGGTTCGCCCGTACCTATCTGTGGCGGCGTCAACTGAGGCGCAAGCAGGACTTCTTCGGGCTGCCGAAGAACGCCGAGTGCGTGCTCGTCGTGAACCGGGAGGCGGGTGGTGACCGGGCGGTCGCGCGCCACGACGTCTTCACGCTGCTCGAACTGTCGGCTCTCATCAAGGACTGCGGCGCCCACGCCCGGATCGTCGCCCACGACGCGGCGCAGCAGGGCTTCGGCGAGCGCACGGAGTTCTGCGTCGGGGGCCCGGCGTCCAATCTGCGGATGGTGGCCCACATGCGTTCGCTGCTGCCCGGCATGCAGGTCAACGTCGACACGGAACCTGGCCCGGACCGGGGCGCCTTCCGGATAGGCGGAGAGCGGTACCGGATGGAGGCCGGGCGCGTCGAGCACGTCGTCCTGGCACGGCTGACGGCGGGCATGGCCGGAGCGGAGTCCCGGCCGGTGTTCCTCTTCTGCGGTCAGCGCGCCATCGCCAACCAGGCCGCCTCCCGCTATCTGGTGCGCAACTACCCCAAGCTGGCGCGTAAATACGGAAAGCGCCCCTTCGTACTGCTGCTGAAGGTGGTCAACTCGCAGGCGTACGGGCCCGACGTGGTGGAACTGGCCGCCGATGTGACCGCCGCGGCCATGAGTCCGATGCCGGAGCCGACTCCGACCTCCCATCGAGCATCCCCCTGACCTGCGCCTTCAGGATGAGTGGTTGACTCATCCAATCGTTACCCTCGCGTAACTTACCGACGGGTTACCTGCGGTAATCCCTCAGGGCTACCGTCGGGTCACTTTGCATCGGAGCAAAGCGAGGGAGCGATTCATGGGACAACCGCGCAAGGCCCTGCGCACCATTGCCATCAGTACCGTTTCCGCAGCTCTGCTGGCGGGCACCGGCTTCCGGTCGGCGCCCGCCGCGGCCGCCCCCGCCGCGGCACCAACGGAGCTGACCACCACCGGTGTCGAGTTCGTCGACATCACCGGGGACGGCGGCGTCACCCTGAAGGCCAACGTCTTCACTCCCGCCGAGGCCTCCGGCACAACGACCACCCGCAGGTATCCGCTCATCGTGCTGCCCACCAGCTGGGCCATGCCGCAGATCGAGTACCTCGCCCAGGCCCAGCAACTCGCGGACTCCGGCTATGTCGTGGTCGAGTACAACTCACGCGGCTTCTGGCAGTCCGGCGGCGAGATCGAGGTCGCGGGACCGCCGGACATCGCCGATGCCTCCCGGGTCATCGACTGGGCACTCGCCAACACGCCCGCCGACCCGGAGCGTGTGGGCATGGCGGGAGTGTCGTACGGCGCGGGCATCGGGCTGCTCGCCGCCGCCTTCGACGAACGCATCAAGGCCGTCGCCGCGCTGAGCGGCTGGGCCGACCTCATCGACTCCATCTACAGCGGCCGCACCCAGCACCTCCAGGCCGCCGCCCTGCTCGGCGGATCGGCCCTGATCACCGGCCGGCCCAGCGACGAACTCACCCAGATCCTCACCGACTTCCTCGGCTCCAACCTCGCCAGGGAACAGGAGATGATCGACTGGGGCGCCCACCGCTCCCCCGCCACCTACCTGGACCGGATCAACCGCAACGGCACCGCGGTCATGCTGGCCAACGCCTGGGGCGACACCATCTTCCCGCCCAACCAGTACGCCGAGTTCTACGAAGGGCTGACCGGCCCGAAGCGCCTGGAGTTCCGCCCCGGCGACCACGCCACCGGTGAGGCGACCGGGCTGTTCGGCCTGCCCAACGACACCTGGACCAGCGCCCACCGCTGGTTCGACCACCACCTCAAGGGTGAGGACAACGGCGTCGGCTCCGAAGCCCCGGTGCGCATCAAGTCCCGCTCCACCGGCGAGTACGAGGGCTACCCCACGTGGAAGGCGGTGGGCACCGAGCGCGCCAAGCTCTCCCTGAGCACCACCCAGAAGGTCACCGCGAACATCGACTCGGGCGCGAACGGAGGGATCGTCCTCCTCTCCAACGCCCTCGACCAGTTCCTCCGGACACCGCCGGTCGTCTCGGTGCCCCTGCTGCCCCGCTCCTACGCGGCCGTCTGGCAGTCCGCCGCCTACGACGCGGAACAGCGCGTGCGCGGTACGGCGAAGCTGCACACCACCGTCACCAGCACCAAGTCGAGCGGCACCCTCGTCGCATACCTGTACGACGTGGGACCGCTCGGCCTGGGGAAGCTGGTCAGCAACGCGCCGTACACCTTCCACGACCGGACACCCGGCGAGCCGTTCGCCGTGGACCTGGAGCTGTTCTCCACCGCCTACGACGTTCCGGCAGGCCACCGGCTCGCGCTGGTCGTCGACACGGTCGACCCGCTCTACGTCGAACACAACCCGCTCGGCGCACAGCTGACCTTCTCCTCGCCCGCGGCCGATCCCTCGTGGGTATCGGTCCCGCTGCGCGAGCAGTGATCTCCGGCTGCTGCCGGGCGGGCACGGCTCCGTCGTACCAGCCCCCTGCCCCACACTCGGTTGTTCGCGACCCGCGCAAACTATCCAGCCGAATACGGGGCTTCACCGCCGACACGCTTTCATACGGCATTAACCGTATTTCACCTCCGGCCGGCGCTCAGTCCTCCGAGACCTCCGCGAAGACCTGAGAAAGCTCGGGCGCCCCGGAAACCGCCCAGTCCAACCCCGCCTCCACCACGTCGACATCCCGGCCGGAAGGGAGGCGGACCACTGGCCGGCCGTCCGGCCAGAGCTGCCACACGGCACCCGGGACGGTACGCACGATCACCGTACCGAGGTACAGCCCCGCGTCGTTCCCCAGCCAGGGGAGCGACTCGGGGTCGTCCCGCCAGCGCGGGGGCAGCTGGTCCAGCGCCCCCAAGGAGGCGGGTGAGTCGTCGAGTTCGAGTCCCGCGGCGCCCGCCTGGGCACGCAGCAGCTCGCACTCGGAGAACAGCTCGGCCACACCCTCGGGATCACCCTCGAACATCGTCGACAGGGCCGCCCCCCGGGTGGGACCGTGCCTGCGGCGCCAGTTGTCCAGGAAAGGGATGTTCATACGGTTAAGCCTCGCACCCGGACGGTCCACGGTGCCACAGGCTTGGCCAGGTGTTGTCCTTGACGTGTCCCGGGTGTGTTCCCCGTTGCATCCCGCACCTGTGGTACCGGATCGGCTGCGCCGAGTACCGACAGCACGGGAAGGGACGGCTGTGCCCCGATCCGGGAGCCCCACGATCCTGGTTTCGCGGCCGCAGCGGATGCTGCCCGCGTACGACAGCGGCGACCACCCGCATCCCGGGGACGCGGGAATGCGGGCGATCGCCGAATCGGTGGACCTGGAGCTGCTGCGGGCGGGTCAGACCTCCAGGTCGACGACGACCGGCGCGTGGTCGGAGGCGCCCTTGCCCTTGCGCTCCTCCCGGTCGACGTAGGAGTCCTTCACCGCCTGGGAGAAGGCGGCGTTGCCGTAGACCAGGTCGATACGCATGCCCCGGTTCTTCGGGAAGCACAGCTGGCGGTAGTCCCAGTACGTGAACGGGTGGTCGTACTTCAGCGGGCGCGGCACGACGTCACCCAGGCCCGTCTCCTGGAGCGAGGCCAGGGCGGCGCGCTCGGCCGGAGTGACATGAGTCATGCCCTCGAAGAACGACCGGTCCCAGACGTCCTCGTCCGCAGGGGCGATGTTGAAGTCGCCCATGACCGCGAAGGGCCGGTCCGCGGCGGCGTCCGAGGCGACGGCAGCCTTCAGCGCCTCCAGCCACAGGAGCTTGTAGGCGTAGTGCGCGTGCTCCGGCTCCCGGCCGTTCGGCACGTACACCGACCACACCCGCACCGGACCGCAGGTCGCCGAGATCGCGCGCGGCTCCCGCACGCCCTCGTACTCGGGGCCCGCGGGCAGTCCGGTCACGATGTCGGCGAGCCCGGCACGGGAGATCAGCGCGACGCCGTTCCACCGCCCGGTGGCGTTGACCGCCGCCTCGTAGCCCAGCTCACGCAGCTCGTCGAAGGGGAACTGCTCCTCGGAGCACTTGGTCTCCTGCACGCACAGCACGTCCGTGCCACTGCTCTCCAGCCAGGCGAGCAGACGGGGCAGGCGGGCGGTGATGGAGTTGACGTTCCAGGTGGCGATGCGCATGGCGCCAACCTACAACCCGCCACCGACAGCGCCGTCCGTCACAGCCTCCACGAGTCCCCCGGCGTCATCCGGGCGTGCTCGGCCCCGCCCAGCGCGCCGATCTGGTTGTCGTAGATCGGCCGGGCCAGCTCGGTGAGCAGCGCGTCGTGGATGTCGATCGCGCGGCGCGGCCCCACCTCGCGCACATAGTCGATGACCTCGGAGATCTTGTTCCACGGAGCGTGCACCGGAAGCATCAGCGTCTCGACGGGGTGCCCCGGGACGGTGAGCGCGTCGCCGGGGTGGAACACCGTGCCGTCCACGAGGTAGCCGACGTTGGTGACCCGCGGGATGTCCGGGTGGATCACGGCGTGCAGTTCGCCGTGGACCTGGACCTCGAAGCCGGCCGCGGTGAAGGTGTCGCCGTGCCCCACCGTGTGCACCCGGCCCGGGAACGCCGGGGCGATCCGCTCGGCGACACTGCGCAGCGTCCAGAGCTCGACGGCCGGTCCGGCCTCCAGGGCCGCTCGCAGTCGTGCCTCGTCGAAGTGGTCCGGGTGCTCGTGGGTGACCAGGAGTGCCTCAGCTCCGGTGTGCGCGTCCTCCTCGCTGAACACTCCGGGGTCGATGACGAGCCTGCGGCCGTCCTTCTCGAGTCGGATGCAGGCGTGCCTCTTCTTGGTCAGCTCGATGGTCGTACTCATGGAATCCGTCCGTCCCTCATGCTACGCCTCGGGGGTTGTGAACAGGTGGCGATGGACTGAGTGTGATCGATGGACTGAGTGTGATCGTGCTCAGGGTCATATGAGTGAGTCTGCGGGTGGTGGGCGTGCTGAGCGGGGGGAACGGGGGTTCTTGTCCCGCATGCGTGATCTTGGCCGGGTGGTGGTCGTTGGGTGGGGTGACGGGCTTTTTCGACCGGGCCGGGGGTGAGG
>NZ_JAAAXQ010000026.1 GCF_009916105.1 Streptomyces sp. GC420
TCGCCGACGACCTCGTGCACGGTCACCTGGTTGGCGACGTCCTTGTCGCGGCGCTTGTGCACGATCGCCAGCGGCGCGTCCAGCCGGTCGCACCAGCGGTCCGCGACCCGCACCCGGCCCGCGTCCGCGCGCACGATTCCCGTCTCGTCCTCGTAGATGGGATATCCACCAGCTCCGGCCATCGCGGTACGCCGGACGATCACCACGTCGTCCTCCACGACGGACGCCTGGAATATCAACTCGTAGCTTTCCGGATAGTCCATGAGGCCTCCCGTCAAGGCCGCCCGCTGGGGTCTCTGCCCTCGCCATCCCATCGTCGCTCAGACGCGCCCGCCGCGCGACAGGCGCAGCCTTCGCACCGTCCGCCGTCCGGCCCGCCTGCGGGAACGCGGCCCGCACCGCACCGCGCGGCCCTCCCTCAGGAGCCGGTGAGCTCGAACCAGTCGAAGGCCGCGCTGCCCCGTGTGACGTACATGCCGATGACCCGGCCCGTGAAGCCGCCGGCGACCTCGGTCGTGAGGTAGCGGCCGTCGAGTGAGGCCAGCGCCTCGAAACGGCCGTCGGCCGTCTCGTGGCCCAGGACCACGGTGTCGGGGCCACCGGCGCGTGCCCCGAGCGCGTCGCCGGAGAAGTCCTGGCCCACGGTGGTGACCATGGGCGGCAGGACGTCCGTGGTGCGTATGTCGAGGCGCAGGGTGATCCGGCCCGGGTGGCCGTTGCCGGGCCCCAGGGACCGCTCGGCGACCGTCGTGGCGAGCGGTCCGATCCTGGCACGGACCCGGACCGTCCCCGCGTCGTACTCCACCTCGTAGTGGTGGGCCTCGTCGAGCCGCACCGCGAGCCCCGCGCGGCCGGTGCCGGCGTCGACAAGGGTCCGGGCCGAGCAGTCGGGGCTCTCCTGCCGTCTGCCCACGAACACCGTGCCCGGCCGGTCGAGGCTCTCCCCCCGGGCGTGCAGGACCAGGTGTCCCGGGCGTTCGTCCAGCCGCGCCCCGGTGGCGGGGTGCTGCCTGACCGACACCCAGCAGGGCGCCAGCCGTACGGAGTCGAAGTCGTCACGGGCCGGTTCCGGGGGGAACGGGCTCGGGGTCAGCGAGCCGGCCGGAGGGCGTTCCTCCACCGGCCGCGGCAGGGGCCAGCCGTCCTCCCAGGTGACCGGCGTGAGGAAGGTCTCCCGGCCCAGCCCGTGGTACTGGGGTGTGTAGCCGCGCGGCCGGGTGCCGAGCAGCACCATCCACCAGGAGCCGTCATGAGCCTGGATCAGGTCGCCGTGCCCCGTGTTCTGGACGGGACGGTCCGTGCTGCGGTGCGAGAGGACGGGGTTGGCGGGGCATGGTTCGTACGGCCCGAGCGGTGAGCGGGCCCGGGCGACCGACAGGGCGTGCCCACGTTCCGTACCGCCTTCCGACAGCAGCAGGTACCACCACTCCCCGACGCGGTAGAGGTGCGGCCCCTCGGGGTACTGCAGCCCACTGCCCGACCAGACGGGAACGCTCTCTCCGAGGACCGCGCCCGTCGCCGGGTCGATGCGCGCCGCCCGGATCCCGGACGCCGCGGAGAACAGGCACCAGCAGACACCGTCCTCGTCCCAGGCGAGGTCCGGGTCGATCCCCGGCAGCGCGAGGGGAAGTGGGTCCGACCAGGGTCCTTCGGGGCTGTCGGCGGTCACCAGGATGTTGCCCGCGCCACCGACGACGGTCGTGATCAGCCAGAACCTTCCGTCGTGGTGGCGCAGCGTGGGTGCGTAGACGCCCTCGGACGACAGGAGCGTGTCGGGGAAGGACAGCTGGGACGGGCGGTCCAGCGCATGGCCGATCCGGCGCCAGTTCATGAGGTCGCGACTGTGCCAGAGGGGGACGCCCGGGGCGTACTCGAAACTCGATGTCGCGAGGTAGTAGTCCCGGCCCACCCGGCAGACGCTGGGGTCGGGACTGAAGCCGGGGACGACGGGGTTGTCGAAGAATTCCATGTCCGTCCTGGTGATGGAGTGCGCGGAATGGGGGAGTACGACATCGTTGCCGGCCTGCTTTGGTGTACCGCTCGCCGGGGCCGGCTCCGGCATTCTCCCTGATCTTTCCGCGCCGGGACGGGGGAGGGATCAGCGGGTGGCGTCGTCGGCCTGACGAACCGTCACAGCTGCGTCCGGTTTCGCGTCCGGGTTCACGTTCGCGTGGACATCCGCATGCGCATCCCCGTGCGGCTCCGCCCCGGGCCGGGGCCGGGAGCGCTGGGCGCGGCGCACCGCCGGGCCGAGGGCGTACGCCGCCGCCGCGAAGAGCGCCCCCAGCAGCAGCCAGCCGGGGATGCCCCAGCTCACCAGGAGCGCGGTGAGCAGCACCGGGCCCAGGGTGCGGGCCACGGTGACCCCCGTGCCGAAGAAGCCCTGGTACTCGCCCGTGCGGGCGGCCGGGGCGAGGTCGAAACTGATCTGCCACGATCCCGCGGAGTGCAGCATCTCGCCGGCGACCTGGAGGGCCGCGCCCGTCACCAGTACACCGGCCGCCGCCCACACCGGGATGCCGCCGGCCGCGGACAGAGCGAAGACGACGCAGGAGACGAGCATGATCAGCCCGGACCTGCGCACGGCGGCCACCGCGGTGCGCAGCGAGGTGACACCGCGTGCGGCCGCCACCTGAAAGGCCGCCACGCCCAGGGTGTTCAGCACGAACAGCGCCGAGACCAGCCAGGCGGGCGCCCGGGTGCGCTCGGTGATCCAGAGCGGGATTCCGAGGCTGAGCAAGGGCATCCGCAGCAGCAGGACGGTGTTGAGCAGGGTGACCAGCGCGTACGGCCGGTCCCGGAGGACCGCGAACCTCCGGCCGTCCGCCGCCGCGTCCGCCACCCGCGCGGCGGCGGGCAGTCTCAGCAGCACGAGCGCGCACACCAGGAAGCTCGCGGCGTCCAGCGCGAAGACCCCGAGGTAGGCCCCCCGGGTGCCGGAGTACAGCGCGACCCCGCCGATTCCCGCCCCGACGGCGAGACCGGCGTTCAGGGTCGCCTGGAGGTGGGCCAGGACGCCGGTGCGCTCCGCGCGGGTGACGAGTCCCGCGAGCAGGGCCTGCCGGGCGGCCGCCAGTCCCGACTGGGCGGAGGCGTAGCAGCCGGCGGCCAGCAGGAACGGCCAGAAGGAGCGGATGAACAGGAACGACGCCACGGCCCCGCTGGTCGCCAGCGCCAGCAGCACCGACATGCCGCGTGGGCCGCGGCGGTCGGCGAGCCGCCCGAGCGGCACTCCCGCGATCGAGCCGACCGCCCAGGCGAGGCTCAGTCCGAGGCCGACCCGGGACGCCGGGAGTCCGACGACCTGGGTGAAGTAGAGCGCGGAGGTGACGTAATAGGCGCCGTCGCCCAGTGAGCCGACGAGCTGGGCGACGGCGAGGATCCGGGGCGGGCCGGCGGTCGGCAGGATGCGGTTCTTCGGCACGCCGCCGACGCTAGGGCCGCCGGGTGGCCCTGCCCCAGGGCCACTTGTCGCCGGTCCGGCTGGGCCACCCGCTGGGTCCGGTGGCCGGGGCCGGGGCCGGGGCCGGGGCCGGCCAAATCTCACCCACATCGGAATGAGGAGAGGATTGCGGCAGCGTGACAGATCGGTGGGTGGATCAGGAAGGGCCGAATGGCCCATGGATACGGGGCCCTTTGGGCATGTATGGCCGATGTAATACTGGCACGTCCCCTTTTACGGAGGCGCCGTGACCTTGTGCGGCCCGGTGCCTCTACGCAGACAGGAGCCCTCTGGCGATGTCACGTCTCACAGTCCTTGCGCCCAGCGTCCCCGAGTGCGGTGAGCGAGTGAAGGGCTGCTGAGACATGAGCACCATGGGCAGCGACTACCACGCACTGCTGGCGCGTCACGAGGCGATGAAGCTGCGCCAGCGGCTCATGTCGGGCCAGGGGGCGGCCGAGAACCGTTTCGAGGCCCGGCAGGACACGCACTCCTGGGCCCAGGGCGTCCGGGCCCAGCCCCACGGCCGCGTCAAGGGTCCACACCATGGCCCGGGAGACGCGGGCGGCGCGCCGCGTGCGCCGTACGACGGGGCGGCCGACCAGCGGGTCATCACCGAGACCCTGCACCTTGTGACGCCGTTCAGCGACCTGATCGCGGATCTGTACGAGTTCCTGTTCGATCAGCACCCGTACCTGCGGTCGCTTTTTCCCGAGTCGATGGCTTTTCAGCAGTCCCATCTCGCCCAGATCTTCGACTTCTTGATAGAAAACCTGGACCGCCCGGACGAAATAGTCGCCCGCTTCGGCCAGTTGGGAGGCGACCACCGCAAGCTCGGCGTACGGCCGGTGCATTACGAGGCCTTCGAGGAGGCACTGCGGGAGGCCCTGCGCCGCCGCGCGGGTGCGGGCTGGGCGGCGGCCGCCGAGGCGGCCTGGCTGCGGATGCTGCGGTTCGGTGTCGGGTGCATGGTGGAGGGGGCGGAATCCGCGCTGGCCGAACCTCCGGCCTGGCAGGCGACAGTGACGGACCATCAGCTCCGCGGGCCCGACCTCGCCGTCCTCCGCGTGCAGCCCCACGAGTCCTATCCCTACCGGGCCGGCCAGTACGCCTCCCTGGAGTCCCCGCTGCTGCAGCACACCTGGCGTCCGTACCACTGCGCCAAGGCGCCCGGCCGGGACAATGAACTCGAGTTCCACGTACGGCTGTCGGGGTCGGGCGGAAGCGTGAGCCGGGCGTTGGTCCACGGCACCCGCAGTGGCGACGTCCTCAGGCTCGGCCCCGCTCGCGGCGCCCTGACGATGGACGGCGAGGGACCGGCGGGTGACCTGCTGCTGGTGGCGTCGGGCACCGGATGGGCCCCCATGAAGGCGCTGCTCGAGGAGGCGGAGGGGCGGCGGGACCGGGGAGGCATGGTCCGACTGGTGCTCGGGGCGCGGTCGGTCGAGGAGTTGTACGACGCGGATTACGTCACCGCGGCCGAGCGCCGCTGGCCCTGGCTGAAGGTGGTGCCCGCGGTCGGGCCGGACCAGGCCGCCGTCGTGGCGGAGGCGATCCGGGTCAACGGCGCGACGGGCACCTTGGTCCACCGTGACGGCGAGTACGGCTTCGGCGCTCCTGCCGGACTCGGTGGCCGCGGCGGCTTCGCCGCCGGTGGCGGCGCGGGACCGGGGCGTCTCGCCTTCGTGAGCGGCCCGCCGGAGGTGGTGCGCGCCGCGGTGGACGCGCTCATCGGTGCCGGTGTGCCCGCCGGGCGCATCCGCCACGAGGTCCAGGGCGCGGGTGCCGCCGTGACCCGGTGACATCGCTCGGCGTCCGGGTGCCACCGTGACCCGGGCACACGCGCAGGACCACCCGGCGCGTGGCCCGGGTCGCGGTGTGTCCGGGTCTTCGCGTACGCGGGTCATGGCGGGTCCGGCCTTCGCGTTCCCGGCCTTCGCGTTCCCGGCTCTCGCGTGTCCGGGTGCCTGCCGGGTACTCGCGGGTTGGCGGGGCCGGGAGAGCGCACCGCCTGCCGCACCGCCTGCGCGTCCTCCGCCCTGCCGCGGGCCGCGCCGTCAGCGGCCACCGGCCGGCCCGCTGCCGCATCGTCACGGCGCGCCGGGCTCGGACCCCCTGGCGCACATGCCGGACGCACCGGCCGCCCCGGTCCCGTCCACGCTGCCGGCCCCGGCGCGCAGTTCCACGCAGCACCGGCCTGGGCGCGCCGCGAGCACCGCGTCGATGCCGGCGGCCTCCAGCCCGGTGAGGAAGCCGTCGAGGAACGCGTGGTTGATACCGCACACCAGCTGCGGCGACCTGGCGGCCGGCCGATGGAAGGGGTAGTTGAGCAACTGCAGTTCGGCGGGGGCCTGCCGGTGCGGCTCGAAGCCGTGCTCCTCCCGGGCGCCGAGCGAGCCGCCCGGCAGTTCCTGACCGCGAAGCTCAAGGCCCGGCCGGTCTCGATGGCCGCCGAACGGAATGCGGCGACCGTAGTTCCTCAGCCTGACGGGGCTGCCGCCCGGCTGAGCGCTCAGCCGACGGTCCGGTGGTACGGGCCGCTTCGGGGCGCCGCCGAACCGCAGCGTGCGTAACGGCGTTCCCAACCGCACTGCGTGCGTGCGTGCGTGTGTGCGTGCGGACGGGCCGGCCGACCGGACCGGCTGACCCGTCCCTCATACCGTGCCGCCCGCCCTCACGCCGTGCCGCCCGCACGGGCGTCCTCCCGCACGGGTGGTCAAGGCACCTGACGCACCCCGACGGGCATGGGGGCGGGCAGCGGGGCCTCGGAGACGCCCGGCCGGGTGCCGGGCTCGTGGAAGATCACGCCGTCGCCCGGAGGCGTCTGGTTGAGGACCCAGAGACCGATGAGCACGGCCAGGGTGAACACGACGGTGACGAGCACCGCCAGGATCAGCCGGCGCCGGCGTTCCCTGCGCAGCCAGTCGCCGCGGGCCGCGCGATAGGCGTTCGGTGCCGGGTGCACCTGGCCCGCCAGGGCATGGAGGGCCTCGTGCAGCTGCTGCTCCGTGCGCGGAGCGCCCGGGGAAGTGCTCATCGCCTGGCCTCCATAGCCTGCGTGAGCGCGGCGAGGCCGCGCGACGTGTGCGTCTTGACCGATCCCGCCGAGATCCCCATGGCCGCCGCGATCTCGCTCTCCTTGAGGCCGAGCCAGTGACGCAGCACCAGGGCCTCGCGCTGGCGTGCGGGCAGTTCCTGGAGCGCTGCGATCAGGACCCGCTGATCGTCCTTGAGGAGGGCCGAGTTCTCGGCGGACGCCACCCAGTCGGAGGGCGCCGGGGTCTCGGCGTGCCGGCGGGCGACCTGGAGGTGCCGTATGCGCATCCGGGTCAGATTGCAGACGGTGGAGCGCAGGTACGCCTCGGCCGACTCGGCGTCCCGCAGCTTTCTCCACTTCCGGTAGATCTGGTAGTAGGCCTCGGCCACGATGTTCTCGGGGTCGTCGGCACCCAGCAGCGCGGCGAGACGGAGCATGGGGGTGTAGTGCAGGTCGAACAGCCGGGCGACCGACACCTCACGCTCGTCCTCGACGGCGTCCGCCATCCGGGCAGCGGCCTGCGCGACTTGGGCGGCCTGGGTCTCCTGGGGCACCGGGTTCACCGGGCTCACCGGGCTCACCGGGTTCACCGGGTTCACCGGGCTCACCTGCGTCATCGTCGGCGGCAGTGCGGGCGCGGCATTCTCCACGGGCCGGCCGCCGATCCGTCCGGTGCTCATATCTTGATCGCTCCAGTCTCCGGGCGGTACCGGCCGGCGCCGGTCCGCTCCAGTACCGCGGTGCCGGCCACCGCGACGGCCAGATTCACCAGCAGGGCCACCAGCCCCACGTAGACCTCCATGTGCCCGGCCACCGGCACCACCGGCGAGAAACCCTCCCGGACGACCGCGACGGTGCCCAGCAGCATCCCGGCGGCCCAGCCCGCGAGCAGCGCCCGGGGATGCAGCCGGCGGGTGTAGAGGCCGATGGCGACGGCCGGGAAGATCTGAAGGATCCACACACCCCCCAGCAACTGGAGGTTGATGGCGTCCTGGTCGCGCAGCCCGAAGACGAAGGCGACCGCTCCGGCCTTCGCCGCCAGGGACACCGTCTTGGCGATCCGCACCTGCCGCTTCGGCGTCGCCGTCGGGTGGAAGTACTCGGCGTACACATTCCGTACGAACGAGGTGGCGGCGGCGATCGACATGACGGCGGCCGGCACCAGCGCCCCCACGGTGAGCGCGCCGAACACCAGCCCGGCGAACGGCGCCGCCATGAGCCGGTCCACCAGGACCGGGACGGCGGCCTCGGCGCCGCCCTCCGGGGCGGGTACGTCCGACGCGAGCGCGGCGATGCCGAGCATCCCGAACAGGGCGAGCACCGCCGTCCAGGCGGGCAGGGCGATGGCGACCCGGCGCAGCACCGCGGGACCCGAGGCGGCGAAGGCGGCCGTCAGGACGTGCGGATACATCAGAAGGGCCAGGGCCGAGCCGATCGCGAGGGTGGCGAAGGCGGGCTGCTGGTCAGGGGTCAGGAGCAGCGAGGCGCCCCGGCCGCCGGGCTCCGCGAGCCGGGCGGACGCCGCCTCGAAGATCCCGCCGGGCCCGCCCAGCCGCTCCAGGGCCATCCAGCTGACGGCCAGCGCCGAGCCGAACACGGCCACGCCCTTGAGCGCGGAGATGACGGCCGGTGCCCGCAGTCCGTGCCGGTACGTCGCGACGGCGAGACCGGCGAAGACGGCGACCATCACCACGTCGCCGGTGACGGCGTTGGGGGAGAGGCCACCGGCCGTGAGCACCGCCTGGATGCCGAGGAGCTGCAGCGCCAGGTAGGGCATCGTGGCGAGGATCCCGGTGAGCGCGACCACCAGGGCCAGCGGCGCCGAACCGTATCTGCGCCGTACGAAGTCGGCGGCCGTGACGCAGCCCTGCTCCCGTGAGACCCGCCACAGCCGGGGCAGCAGGACGAAGGCGAGGGGGCAGACGATCACGGTGTAGGGCAGGGCGAAGAAGGCGGGCGCCCCGTTGCCGTACGCCAGGCCCGGCACGGCGGCGAAGGTGTAGGCGGTGAAGATCGTGCCGCCGAGCAGCAGCCAGGTCCACCAGGTGCCCAGCCCCCGGTCGGCCAGGGCCCACCCCTCCAGGGAAGGCAGACTGTCGCTCGGGCGCAGCCGGTGCGCGGTGAGCGCGAGCAGGGACGCGCCGGCGACGACGGCGACGAACGCCGCGGCCATGGGGCCTTCAGTCATCGGTCACCGCCCTTGGTGCCTTGGGGTCTGACGTCGAGCGCGCGAGCTCTGCCGCCTACGAGTTGCGCGTGCGGCCCGTTCGGATGACAGGGAAGACGCGGAAATCTTTTCGAAATCCGCTGTCAACCGAAGCGTGGGCAGCGGCAACTCTTGCACAGACCGACGGAGAAGCCAGGAGTGAGGAGGGCTCTGTGGCACGAATCGCACGTATCGCACGCCTTCACGGGCGCGGGATCGCGGCCGCTTTCTGCCTGGTGGCGCCCGTGGTCGCGTTGCTCTGGGTGCCGTGGTACGCGCAGGACCGGCCACGGCTGGCCGGGGTGCCGTTCTTCTACTGGTACCAGCTGGCCTGGGTGCCGGGGTGCAGCCTCGGCATGCTCGCGGCGTACGTGCTGACCCGCCCACGCGGCCGTCCGCCCGAGCCGTAGTCCAGCAGCGGTCCCCCGGGGCCGCGGTAACCGCGGGTGGCGGTTCCCCTGGCGGGGTCGCCCAGTCGTCCGCCCCCGAGCTGCCGCACAACGCACTCCCGTACTCCCCTTCACCCCGTCGCCTGCGCCGGGCCGAGCCGAGGATCCGCCATGCCGAAAACCGTTCGCCTGAGACCTCAAGCCATACTTCTCTGGACCTGCGTCGCCCTCCTCGGCGCCGCCGGCTGGGCCATGGTGGCCCTGGCCCGGGGCGAGGAGATCTCCGCCATATGGCTGGTGGCCGCGGCCCTCGGTTCGTATGCCATCGCCTACCGCTTCTACTCCCGCTTCATCGCCCGCCGGGTCCTGAAGCTCGACGACACCCGAGCCACCCCGGCCGAGCGGCTCGAGGACGGTGTCGACTACCACCCGACAGACCGCCGGGTGCTGCTCGGCCACCACTTCGCCGCCATCGCGGGCGCGGGCCCGCTGGTCGGACCCGTCCTGGCGGCGCAGATGGGCTATCTGCCGGGGACGATCTGGATCGTCGGCGGAGTGATCTTCGCCGGGGCGGTCCAGGACATGGTCGTCCTCTTCCTCTCCATGCGGCGGGACGGCAAGTCGCTCGGCCAGATGGCGCGCGAGGAGATCGGGAAGGTGGGCGGCATCGCGGCGCTCGTCGCGGTCTTCGTCATCATGATCATCCTGCTGGCCGTGCTGGCGCTGGTCGTCGTCAACGCCCTGGCCCACTCGCCCTGGGGCACCTTCTCCGTCGCGATGACCATCCCGATCGCTCTCTTCATGGGCTTCTACCTGCGGGTCTTCCGTCCCGGCAGGGTCACGGAGACCAGCTTCATCGGGGTTGCGCTGCTGCTCCTGGCGATCGTCGGCGGCGGCTGGGTCCAGGACTCGCCCGCCCTCGCGGAAGCGTTCACCTGGAGCCCGACGACGCTGGTCTTCTGCCTCGTCGGATACGGCTTCGTCGCCTCCGTGCTCCCGGTGTGGATGCTGCTCGCGCCCCGCGACTACCTCTCCACGTTCATGAAGGTCGGCACCATCGGCCTGCTCGCGCTCGGTGTGCTCGTCGCGGCCCCGGTCCTGAAGGCCGACGGGATCAGCGACTTCGCCTCCTCGGGCGCCGGCCCGGTGTTCGCCGGCTCGCTCTTCCCGTTCCTCTTCATCACCATCGCCTGCGGCGCGCTCTCCGGCTTCCACGCCCTGGTCTCCTCCGGCACGACTCCCAAGCTGATCCAGAAGGAGTCCCAGGTCCGGCTGATCGGCTACGGGTCGATGCTGATGGAGTCCTTCGTCGCCATCATGGCGCTGGTCGCCGCGTCGGTGCTCGATCCGGGCCTGTACTACGCGATGAACGCCCCCGCCGGAGTCCTCGGCGGCACCGCCGAGTCCGCCGCCCAGGCGGTCGCCAACTTCGGGTTCACCATCACGCCCGAGCAGCTCACGGCAGCCGCACAGGCCGTCGAGGAGGAGACCCTGATCGCCAGGACCGGAGGCGCGCCCACGCTCGCCGTCGGAATGTCGGAGATCTTCTCCCAGGTCTTCGGCGGCAACGGGATGAAGGCCTTCTGGTACCACTTCGCGATCATGTTCGAGGCGCTGTTCATCCTGACGACCGTGGACGCGGGCACCCGCGTCGGCCGGTTCATGCTCCAGGACATGCTGGGCAACGTCTGGAAGCCGATGGGCCGGGTCAACTGGAAGCCGGGCGTCTGGATCGCCAGCGCCGTGGTCGTCGGAGCCTGGGGCTACTTCCTGTACGCCGGCGTCACCGACCCGCTCGGCGGCATCAACCAGCTCTTCCCGCTCTTCGGCATCGCCAACCAGCTGCTGGCCGCCGTCGCGCTGACGGTCTCCACGACCGTCCTGATCAAGTCGGGCCGGGCCCGCTGGGCCTGGGTGACCGCGGCGCCGCTGGTCTGGGTGACCGCGATCACCTTCACCGCCGGCTGGCAGAAGATCTTCTCCGACGATCCGAAGATCGGCTTCTTCGCGCAGCGGGCCAAGTACGCCGACGGCATCGAGGCCGGGACCGTGCTGCCGCCCGCCAAGTCGATGGACGACATGCACACCGTCGTCACCAACTCCACCGTCGACGGCGTGCTCATTGCGATCTTCCTGCTCCTCGTCGCGATCGTGATCGTCAACGCGATCGTGGTGTGCGTGCGCGCCCTGCGCTCCCCGGAACCGCTGCCGACGACGGAGGTGCCCCACACTCCGTCACGGATCGACGTCTCCGCTCCCGAGCGGAGCCCCGAGCCGGCCGGAGCCCGCGGATGAGGCTGCGCGGGATCTTCCGCCAGGTGCGGTGGTACCTGCGGGAACTCACGGGCGAGGCCGAGTACGAGCGCTACTGCGCACGGCACGCGCCCGCGCCGACCCGCCGGGAGTACGAGCGGATCCGCGCCCGGCACCGGGAGGAACACCCGGGCGCCCGCTGCTGCTGACCGCCCCGCCCCGGGCCTGGCCCTGTACCGCGGGCCCGCGTCCGGGGCTCCGGGTTTTCGGTTGTCGGCTTCGGCTTCCCCTCCTGGCGAGGCGGTGGACGTGCCTGGCCGGCGGTGCGGGGCGGGCGAGCCGGTCCGTCCCCCGGCCCGGGTTCGGTTCCCGGGCGCGCCCGGGTGGCCGTCGGCCTGCCGGGCCCGCACCGCCGGGGCGTGAGCCGGCCCGCCGCCCGTCCCGGGCCCGGGACCGTCCGGCGTCATTGGGCCGGCTGAGGCGGTCGGTCACGCCGGGCCGGCCGACCGGCCGACCGGCCGACCGGCTGCGCCGAGCCGGCGTAGGCCGGCTCCCGAGGCCCCGGGCGACCTTCGGTACTGCGCGGTCTCTTGCCGTGCGGCCCCTCCGCCTCTACAGTCCACGCCGACACAGTTGATGGGAGCGCTCCCACGCCGCACGTCCCCACCGTCACCGTCGAAGGAGCCGCATGAACACCCTTTTGTGCCGAGCCCGCCCACTGCGGGCCGCCGTCCTGACAGGGCTGGCCACGCTCAGTGCGCTGGCGGCCCTCCTGACGGGCGCGATCCCCGCGCAGGCAGACACCGAAATCTGCGAGCAGTACGGCACCACGGTCATCCAGAGCCGCTATGTCGTGCAGAACAACCGCTGGGGCACGGCAGCCCCGCAGTGCGTCAATGTGACGAGCACCGGCTTCGAGATCACCCGGGCCGACGGCTCCGTGCCCACCCACGGCGCGCCCAAGTCGTACCCGTCCCTCTTCATCGGCTGCCACTACACGAACTGCTCCCCGGGGACCAACCTGCCCCGGCAGCTGTCCGCCATCAGCAGCGCGCCGACCAGCATCTCGTACGGCTACACCGACAACGCGGTGTACGACGCCGCGTACGACATCTGGCTCGACCCGACGCCCCGCACCGACGGTGTGAACCGCACCGAGATCATGGTCTGGTTCAACCGGGTCGGCCCGGTCCAGCCAGTGGGCTCCCGCACCGGCTCGGCCACGGTCGCGGGCCGCACCTGGGAGGTCTGGACGGGCAACAACGGTGCGAACGACGTGATCTCCTTCGTCGCGCCCTCCGCGATCGCGAGCTGGAGCTTCGACGTGATGGACTTCGTCGACGAGACCGTGGCGCGCGGCATGGCGCAGCCGTCCTGGTACCTGACCAGCGTGCAGGCCGGGTTCGAGCCGTGGGAGAACGGGACGGGCCTCGAGGTCGGCTCCTTCTCGGCGGCCGTCGAGACCGGCGGCGGAGAGGATCCCGGTGATCCCGGGACGCCGGGCGCCTGCCGGGTCGCGTACGGCACCAACAGCTGGCCGGGTGGCTTCACCGCCGAAGTGACCGTCACCAACACCGCCACGACGCCCGTCAGCGGCTGGCAACTTGCCTTCACCCTCCCGGCCGGTCAGACGGTCACCAGCGTCTGGAACGCCTCCTTCTCCGGCTCCTCCGGAGCGGTGACGGCGGTCAACGCCACCCACAACGCCACGATCCCGGCGGGCGGCAGCCAGTCGTTCGGCTTCCAGGGCACCTACTCGGGCGCCTTTGCCACGCCGGGGCAGTTCAGCCTCAACGGGACCGGCTGCACGGCCGCCTGACGACGGCCGTGCTACGCCCGGCACCGCCGTCCGTGCCCGGAAGGGCGCGCCCGGTGGTACCGGGCATCCGGTACCGGCCCTGCCGGTCCTCGTCCCGGCCCCGGACGCTCAGGTCCCCGTCGGCGCCACCCGGTACCCTGCCAACCGTCTGCGTCCGGCGCGCGCGGTGCCGCCGCGGCCGCTACCAGCGCCCAGGCTCCGTGCCGGTGACCGGCTCGGAAGGGGTGCCGTCGACACGCCGGGGATGAATACATCTCAAGGCTGCTCTGACGTGCACCTTAGAACGGACGTTTCTGCTGCTCGATGTACCGGCGGACGATCGCCAACGGTGCTCCGCCGCACGATGCGGAGAAATGCGAGGGCGACCACGGGTGTGCGTGCGTCGTGGCGCGGCTGACG
Organism: Streptomyces sp. GC420; assembly: GCF_009916105.1. GTDB lineage: Bacteria > Actinomycetota > Actinomycetes > Streptomycetales > Streptomycetaceae > Streptomyces. The sequence continues at coordinate 13,546 of NZ_JAAAXQ010000026.1, forward strand.
TGGCCGGTGAATTCTCCCTCTGGCCTTCGGCCGGGAGGTGCCCCCAGCCGAATCCGGCGGGCGGAGACGCCCTTGAGGGCTGTTGACCAGCTTCGAGACGGCGCCTTGGGCGGTAGTGCACCAGGAGGTGGACGTGACCGCGTTCGTCGTTGAACTCCTTGAGCTCCGCCTCGAAGTCCTCGCAGACCTTGCGCATGATCTCTTCGCAGCGCGTCAGCATCTCGTCGTCGAATACCCCGCCCGGTACTTCGTCACGAGAACAAGTGTGCATTCGTCTCTTGAAACGGCGTGTCTGCCACTGTCTGTAGTCGTTTCGTTCATTTATGAGAGCAGCCGTCAGTAGGATCGTGCTCGTGCAGCTCCGCTACAACTACCGGGCCTACCCGGACCGCCCAGCGCCGTGCGCTGGCGCGTGCGTTCGGGTGCGCCCGCGTGGTGTGGAACGACTGCCTGCGCGACAGGAAGGAAGCGCACGCGGCGGGGCTGCCGTACGTGAAGTCGGCCGAGCTGTCCCGGCTGCGCATCACCCAGGCCAAGCGCACCGCCGAGCGTGCCTGGCTCGCCGACGTGTCGGCGGTCGTCCTGCAACAGTCCCTGCGGGACCTGGACACCGCTTACAAGAACTTCTTCGACTCGGTCAAGGGCAAGCGACAGGGCCGCAAGGCAGGCCCTCCCCGGCACAAATCGAAGAAGGACACCCGGCAGTCGATCCGCCTCAACACCAACGCCTTCTCCCTCCAGGACGACGGCACGGTGTACGTGGCCAAGGTCGGCAACCTCAAGATCAAGTGGTCCCGCAGGCTTCCGGCCGCACCCACGTCCCTGACCATCACCAAAGACAGCTGCGGCCGGTACTTCCTCAGCTTCGTCGTGGACACCGAGCCGGACATCCTCCCGGAGGTGGAGGCAGAGTCCGGCATCGACCTCGGCCTGTCCGCCTTCGCCGTCCTCTCCGACGGGACGAAGATCAGCGCCCCGCGCTTCCTGCGCCGGGCCGAGAAGAAACTCAAGCGCCTTCAGCGGGAGCTGTCCCGCAAGGCCAGGGGACCGAAGAACCGGGCCAAGGCACGCATCAAGGTCGCATGCCAGCACGCCAAGGTGGCCAACCGGCGCAGGGACTTCCACCACAAGGCCTCCACACAGATCATTCGCGACAACCAAGCGGTGTACGTGGAAGACCTCGCGGTGTCCGGCCTCGGGCGCACCCGGCTCGCCAAGTCCGTGCACGACGCGGGATGGTCCGCGTTCGTCCGCATGCTGGAGTACAAGGCGGCCAGGCACGGGCGTACCTTCGCCAAGGTGGACCGGGCCTTCCCCTCCTCCCAGGTCTGCTCGGCCTGCGGATTCCGCGACGGCCCCAAGCCCCTGTACGTCCGGGAGTGGACGTGCGGCGAGTGTGGCACCGTGCACGACCGCGACCACAACGCAGCCCGCAACGTCCTGGTCGAAGGACACCGCATCGTCGCCGCCGGACGGGCGGAGACGCCAAACGCCCGTGGAGCGCCGGTAAGACGGGCACCCGTGCCCGCACAGCGCGGTGAAGCAGGAAGCCACCGGAAGGGTCAGACGACCCAGGCCGGAATTTCTGGACTTTAGGCCAGGGAGCACGTCAAGGTTCTGGGGTGATCACGACGAGCAGGGAGAGCGAAGCCGGGACGGCGTTGCTGCTGGCGGCGGCACCGGCCGGGAAGGGCCGGCTGATCGACGCGGCCAGTGCGTTGCCGGGACTGGCGGCCGTGGATCCGGGGGTGCTGACGGGAACGCGTACGGGCACCGTGGTGGAGCTTGCGGATCCGCTGGATCCGCAGACGGTGCTGACCCGGCTGCGGGCGGTGGCCGCCGGGCCGGGCCCGCTGTCGCTGTATCTCGCTGGTCAGCTCCATCTCGACGGAAGGCAGCAGCTGCCGCATCTGGCGCTGGCGCGTACGACGGCGTCGACGGTGCGGTACACGGGGCTGCCGTGGCACTGGCTGGCCGGGGAACTCGCCGCCCGCCGGCCGGGCACCACCACGGTGATCGTCGACCTGGTCGCCGAGGCCGCGGCCTGGCAGCACCTGGCGGGACACGGCCCGGGGCTGCCGCACGGCGTCCGGGTCTTCGGACGCATCGCCCCGCCGCCGCCGCGCCGCCAAGTGGCCGAACCGTCCTACCTCAAGGCGTGCGCGGCCGTCTGGCGCACGGGCGCCCGCCCCGCGCTCACCCGGCTGCACGAGCTGGCCGCCGCCCGGGCCGGGACCGGCGGCGCGATGCTGCTGTGCGCCGAAACCGCCACGGTCACCGCGGCACGCGCGGGCGACAGCCTCCGGCCGGAGCCCGCGTCCGCGTCCGGGCATGCGCCCCCATCCGCCCCCGTGCCCGCGCCTGTTCCGCGGCAACAGGGCCGGCCGCACGTCACCGCGCACGATCCCGCGCCGGACGCGTCCGACCCACATCCCGCGATCCTCGCCGCCGCCCGTGCCGGGCGCCACAGAGAGGCCGCCGCGGCCGCCGCGGCGTGGGAGCAGGAGGTCTGGCGCACCCACGGGCCGGGATCCGGACAGGCCCTGCACTGGCTGGAGGTTCGTGCGGACCTGGCACGGCTCGCCGGTGATCCAGGCCGCAGCTGCGAACTGTGGATGGCGGCCGCCGGCACCCGTCTGCGGCGGCAGCAGGCCCCCGACCACCCGGACGTAGAGGCCGCGGTGGACCGCGCCCACCACCAGTGGGAGCAACTGCGCGACACCGAACGCGCCCGCACGCTGGCCCCCGACCTGGTGACCCTGCGCCGCCGTGTGCCGGGCCGCCAGCGAGGGGCCCTGCTCCTGCTGCAACGGCGCCTCGAGCAGCTCCACGCCGAGGCCGGCCGTCGTTAGCTGCCGGACTCCGTTGTCCCTACGGCGCCCCGCCGCCCTCCCGTCCTCGTCCCCGGACTGCCCCTGGTCCCCAGGGCTGCCCCTCGACTCGCGAACGGACCCTCCGTGGAAGCACGCTGCCCTGCACGGCAGTTGGCCGATCACCATGGGGGAGGCGGACCCGGCGGCGGCAGGGGGCGGAGTCCTGGCCCACCTGACGGTCGAGCCGGCCGCCCGGCCGGGTGATTCCGTGTAGGACGTCGCCGCACTTCCCGAGATCTCGAAGGCGCACACCATCGCCGACAGTGCCTCGGCGCCGCTGAACTCGGCCGCTCCCCCCGCAGAAGGAAGGCCGCCGCCTCCCCGGGCGGAATGCGGCACGGCTCGCGCGGTGCCACGCCCGGGAATGCGGCGGCCGATGTGGCCGATGTATCAGAACCAGCCGAGGTCGATCTCCGGAGCGAAGTTGTGCGCGCTGTTGCCCCAGCCGGACTGGCAGATCACATTGCCATCGGCCTCATTGACGGGGCCCACGACAATGCCGCCCAGAACGAAGATGCGGGATTCCTGAGCGGTGTTTCCGCAGACGCTGCTCTGGACTTCGTGGCTGGTGGCGTGGTGGACCTCCTCCGTGCCGCCGGCGCTCGCGGCCGTGGCGGAGGTGGCCAGCATCGCGGCGGCACCGACGGCGACGACCGACATCTTTACGAGTGTGCGCATCTGTATTTCTCCAGACGAGTTTTCCGGATGGGTCGTCTTGTGATAGCGCTGACGTGCGTAGTGAAGCGATCATGAAACGCGCGTCACGGGCGGATTTCACCTCGGCGGCTCAACAATCCGCCGCAAACACCGCCGGCCTCAGTGGGCGTGGCCGTCGTCGGTGTGCCCTGACTCCGCACCGTCCGGTCGGGTTCCCGGCGGCCGGGCGCTCCGGCGGGAGGCCGGGCCGCCCGGTCCGGCCCGCCCCGGTGCCCGCCGGAGCGCCCGCCCACTCGCCGGACGGCCATCCGGCGTCTCTTCCGCGGCGGGCCCGCGCGGCGCTGACCTGTGTAAACGATCAACGGGATGGCGCCCCCTTCGCCTGCCTGGGCGCATGCGCCGCCACGAGTCGTGTTGCGGCCCCGGCGGTCTGTCGGTTGCCTCGTGAACAGAGCACAGCAGAGGTACCGCGCAGTCCGGCCGGACACTGCTCCATGGGAGGATTTTCGTGCGTATGAGAAGCGCTGCCGCCGCTACCGGCATGGCCCTTGGTGTCGTCGGCCTGTCGGCCGCCGCGGCAACCGCCGCCGGTGACCCGGAGGTCCGCATCGGCACCAGGCACGCTGCCCCGGGCTCGACGGTCACCGTCAGCACCACGGCTTGCGGCTCGGAGACCTACGGCAAGGGCCAGTCCGAGGTGGCGGGCATGTTCCACCTCTTCCCCGGGGAGGGCGAGGGCGTCCTCACCGGCACCTTCCGCGTACCGGAGGGCACCCGGCCGGGCAGTGACACGGTCATCCTGAAGTGCCCGCCCCGCGTCAAGGTCACAGGGTCCTACGACATCGTCCTGCGCAACCCGAGCGGGGCGGTCGAGGCGGGCTTCGGCTCCGCGAGCGACAGGAGCACCCAGCTGGTCGTGGGCAGCGTCCTGCTGGGCGGGGCCGCCGCCGGGGTCGCCGTCCGCGTGCGGCGCCGCATCGTCGCCACACCGGGCTGATGCGCCGCCCAGGCATCGGGCAACCGGCCCTGACAGCGCATCGGCCCCGCCGCTGACCTGTCGGCGCTTCCCTGACACGGCGTCGGACAGAACCGGGCCATCACGTCCCGGACCCGAACCCGGGACCGGTCCCCGGACCGGTCCCGGAGACCCCACGCACACGCTGACCAGCCCACGAATCGAGGGCTCCGCCACCATGGAAACCGGGCGCGGGGCGGCCTCCTCGCCTCTCTCGTTCACCCCTTCCGGCCGGCTCCTCGCCTGGGCACTGATCCTGGGCACCGTCCTCGTGGCCAATGGCGCACGCGACGAGGAGCCGCCGCGCCCCTCTGCCAGGCAGGGCTTCTCCGCCCCCGAAAGGCCGGCTCCCGCGGCCACCGCCACCTCCGCGACGCCCTCCCCGGCCCCGTCAGTGCGACCGCTGCCCCCGTCGCCGCCGGTCCGCATCCGTGTCCCCGCCGTCGGAGTGAGCGCGCGCGTGGCGGGACTTGCCCTCGACGAGACGGGAGCGCTCGAGGCTCCGCCGGCCGATCCGCCCGGCGTCGTCGGCTGGTACGCGGGCGGGACGACGCCCGGCTCTGCCGGCACCGCGGTCACCGCCGGCCATGTCGACACCACCGCAGGACCCGGCGTCTTCTACTCGCTCGGGGCGCTGGACAAGGGCGACGCCGTCGAGGTCCAGCGCGAGGACGGTCGTACGGCCGTCTTCACGGTGGACGCCGTGGAGCTCTACGCCAAACGGCACTTCCCCGACGAGAAGGTCTACGGCAGCTCCGGAAGGCCGGAACTGCGGCTGATCACCTGCGGCGGCGACTACTCGGAACACACCGGATACCAGGGCAACGTCGTGGTCTACGCGAGTTTGACCGAGGTGAGGCGCGGCCCGGACATCTGATGCCGCTTCACCACCAGGCGGATCGCCGCCGGCGACCGGGGGAGTGACACGCGGCGGGCGGCCGGGCGGGGCGAACCGAAGCCGTCCCGCCCTGGGACAGCGGTCGTCCCGCCCGGGGACTTCCGGCGCCGGCCGGCGCAGCCCCCCAGCCGACCGGCCCGCCGAGGGGCGGCAGTGCGGCCGAGTGCCGTCCGGGTCGCCCCGCTCGCCCCGCTCACCCCGGCGCGGACCCGAGCAGTTCCCCGACGAGGGCCCCCACCTGGTCCGTCTCGATCAGGAACCCGTCGTGCCCATGATGGGAGCGTATGACACGCAGCCGGTCGGCACCGGGTATGCCGTCCGCCAGCTCCGCCTGCTGGGCCGGCGGGTACAGCCGGTCGGAATCCACCCCGGCCACCAGCGTGCGTGCCGTCACCCGGCGCAGTGCGGCCCGGACGCCCGCCCTGCCGCGGCCGATGTCGTGACGGTTCATCGCCTCGTTCAGCACGACGTACGAACCCGCGTCGAACCGGCGTACCAGCTTGTCCGCGTGGTGGTCCAGGTACGACTCCACCTCGTACCGGCCACCGCGCCACGGATCCTCGGCACCCTGCGGCGCGCGGCCGAACCGGGCCTGGAGTTCGTCCTCGCTGCGGTACGTCACATGGGCCAGCCTCCGGGCCAGACCCAGCCCGGCGTGCGGACCACGCCCGGGCCCGGCGTCGTGGTAGTCGCCGCCCCGCCAGTGCGGATCGGAGCGGATGGCACGCAACTGCACACCGGTCCACGCGATCTGCTCGGCGCTCGCCGCCGCCGCGCAGGCGAGCAGTAGCAGCGAGCCCACCCGCTCCGGGTGTCCGACGGCCCACTCCAGCGCCCGCATTCCGCCCATCGACCCGCCCACCACGAGCGCCCAGCGCTCGATCCCGAGCGCGTCGGCCAGTCCCGTCTCGGCCAGCACCTGGTCGCGCTGCGTCAGGGCGGGGAATGACCCGCCCCAGGAGCGGCCGTCGGGTCGCGGCGAGGACGGCCCCGTACTGCCCTGGCAGCCGCCCAGCACATTCGGCGCCACGACGAACCAGCGGTCCGTGTCCAGGGCGCGGCCGGGACCGATCAGCGCGTCCCACCAGCCCGCCGTGGGGTGGCCCGCACCGGCGGGTCCCGCGGCGTGACTGTCGCCGGTCAGCGCGTGCAGCACGAGCACCGCGTTGGAGCGGTCGTCCGAGAGCCGCCCCCAGGTCTCGAACGCCAGGCGCGGGTCCGGCAGTCGGCCGCCCGCCTCCAGCGGCAGCGGCTGCCGGGGCTCGTACCACTGACGGTGCCCGGGCGGGTCCCCCTCACGCCAGGCCCCCGAGGCCGGCGGGAGGGGGACCCGGGTGACCGCTGCCGTGCTCAGGACGCCGCCTTCGCCGCGCGGAACCCGGCCTCCAGGTCCGCCTTGAGGTCGGCGAGGTTCTCGATGCCGACCGAGAGCCGCACCAGACCGGGGGAGGCGCCGGTGGCGGCGAGCTGCTCCTCGTCCAGCTGGCTGTGGGTGGTGGAGGCGGGGTGGATGATCAGGCTGCGGACATCCCCGATGTTGGCCAGGTGGCTGAACAGGCTCACTCCGTCCACGAAGCGCCTGCCCGCCTCGACGCCGTCCCGCAGTTCGAAGGACAGCACCGCGCCGGCGCCCCGCGGCAGATAGCGCTGCGCCGCCTGATGCCACCTGTTGGACGGCAGCCCGGGGTAGTGGACGGCGGCGACCTCGTCGCGCTGCTCCAGCCACTCGGCCAGCGCCTGGGCGTTGGCCGAGTGCCGCTCGATGCGCAGGCTGAGCGTCTCCACGCCCTGGAGCAGCAGGAAGGCGGAGTGCGGTGCGACGGCGGGACCGAGGTCCCGCAGCAGTTGCACGCGGAGCTTGACGGCGTACGCGCCCGGGCCGAGGGCCGGCCAGTAGCGCAGCCCGTGGTAGCCGGGGTCGGGCTCGTTGAAGTCGGGGAAGCGCTCGGCGCTCGCGCCGAAGTCGAAGGTGCCCGCGTCGACCACGACACCGCCGATGGTGGTGCCGTGCCCGCCGAGGAACTTCGTCGCCGAGTGCACGACGACGTCAGCGCCGTGCTCGATCGGCCGCAGCAGGTACGGGGTCGGCACCGTGTTGTCGACGATCAGGGGCACGCCCGCCTCGTGCGCGGCGTCCGCCACGGCGCGCACGTCGAGGACGTTGCCGCGCGGATTGCCCAGCGTCTCGGCGAACAGGGCCTTGGTGTTCGGCCGGACCGCAGCCCGCCAGGCGTCGATGTCGTCCGGGTCGGTGACGAAGGACACCTCGATGCCGAACTTCGGCAGGGTGTGGCGGAACAGGTTGTAGGTGCCGCCGTACAGCGAGGCGCTGGAGACGATGTGGTCCCCGGCGCTCGCCACGTTCAGGACGGCCAGTGTCTCGGCGGCCTGGCCCGAGGCGAGGGCCACCGCCGCGACGCCGCCCTCCAGCGCGGCGACGCGCTGCTCGAACACGTCCTGCGTGGGGTTGTGGATGCGGGTGTAGATGTTGCCCGGTTCGGCGAGGGAGAACAGATCGGCCGCGTGCTGGGTGTCGCGGAACACGAACGAGCTGGTCTGGTAGATCGGCACCGCCCGGGACCCGGTCGTCGGGTCGGGCACGGCCCCGGCGTGGATCTGCTTGGTCTCGAACGACCAGGCCGGGGTCCCGGGTCTGCCGGCCGCCTCCTCGGCGGTGTGACCGGCGGTGACGGAATCGATGGGCTGGCTCATGGTTCTCCCTCGGTACGGGGTGGTGCGTGCGCACGCTTCGGGTGGCGCACGGGTGTGCGGGAAGCCGGCCGGGCACAGGTGCATGCGGTCATGCGGGCACAGGGCATGTAGGTATGCCGGCACGCGGGTGCGCGGGCATACGGACACGAGGCTGCGCGGGCATGGGGACATGCGGACAGGCCTGGGGCCGGGGTGAGCGGGAGCCGTGCCCGGGGCAGCGGGCGTAAGGTGCCGGCGAACCCGGGGACGGCCGCGGCAGGGCCGCGAAAGGAGTGATCAGCTACCGGAAACGGCGGCAGGACACCGGGAACGCGGTGTCAGCGCTGGGTGCGACAACCCATGCTGGTGACACGCACGTAGTCCACGTGGCGACGGGTCACAAGCGGAATCATGCGCAAAGGAAACCACAAAGGGGTGCTTCCCACCAAGTTCCCGCCCGATCCGGTTCGCTTCCGGGTGAGACCGCTGCCCGGCCGCCCCGCCGGACCGGTGTGCCTCACCGACCCGGCCCCGGATATCTGACATACCCTCACACCACACCCGTACACATCGGTGAGGACCTGGGAACCGATGCCTTACGGCCGGGAAACCGTAGCCGGAGCCGGGCGCCCCTACCGTCACGGTGCATGACGGGGAACAACCCAACCACCGTGTCCGTGTCCCACCGGCCCGACCGAGCCGGCCCGGTCTCCCGATCCGGCCGTACCCCGCGACGTACGCGGACCCTCCCAGGCTGGCACACCATCCGCGGCCGCGTGGCCGTCGTGCTGGCCGTACCGACCTGCCTGCTCCTCGCCCTGGTCGGACTCGGCGTCGCCGACCGGGCCGCGGACTGGTCGGCCGCCCGGTCGACCGAGAGCGAGGTCGGCGTCCTGCTGCGGGTGCAGGCCCTCGTCCGCGAGCTCCAGCGTGAACGCGGACTGACCAACGGTCTCTTGGCCGGTGCCGAGGAGTACCGCGACGAGGTCGCCGCGCAGCGCCAACGCACCGACGAGGCCCGCGCCGGCCTGCGGGCCGCGCTCGCCGGTGACAGCACCGCGAGGGACACGGGCGCCGCCGCGTCAGCCGAGGACGCCCTGATCCCCCTGGGTGACCTCACCCCGACCCGTACCGAGGTCGACGCCGGTGTCGCCGAACGGGCCGGCACGCTCGCCTTCTACACCGACGCCGTCACCGCGCTGATCGACGCGGAGACGGCCACAGTGCCAGGCGGCGACCGGCGCACCGCCGACGGGGTACAGGCGCTCCATGCCCTGGCCCGCGCGACCGAGGCCGTCGCCCTGGAACGCGGCTCGCTCAACGGGGTGTTCGCCGCCGGCCGATTCCGGGCCGGCGAGTATCTGTCCTTCACGGAGACCAGGGCGGCCCGGCTCGCCTCCGTCGACCAGTTCGACCGGCTCGCCACCTCCGCCCAGCGGTCCGCGCTCGACACCGCGTTCAGGACGGAGGCCGCACACCGTGCCGCCGGATACGAGCGGAGCGCCGAGCGCGGTGCGGACGGATCGCGGCTGTCCGTCACGCCCCGGCAGTGGTGGGAGGCCATGACCACGCTCGTCGACGACCTGCACGGAGTGCAGCGGCAGGTCGGCGACGACCTGCGGGGCCGCGCCTCGGCGGCGGGCGACGCCGCGACCCGCCAGCTCCTCGGATTCCTCACGCTGGGTGTGCTGATCCTCGCCGTGGCCGTCGCCCTCGCGGTGTTCTCCGCCCGCTCCATCACGCGGCCACTGGGCGCGCTCGCGGACGAGGCCGACGAGGTCGCCGGCACCCGGCTGCCCCACGCCGTCAAGGGGATCCAGGAGACGGACCCCGACGAACCACTGGCCACCCGGACCCCCGAACCGGTACGGGGCACGGACGACCACCCCGCTCCCGGCAGCGCACAGGAGATCGGCCGCCTCGCAGCCGCGCTGCGCAATGTGGAACGCACCGCCGTCGGGCTCGCCGCGGAGCAGGCCCTGCTCCGTCGCAACAGCACGGAGTCGCTGGCCAGTCTCGGACGCCGCAACCAGGCGCTGATCAGTCGTCAACTCGGTCTGCTCACCACGCTGGAGCGTCAGGAACTCGACCCGGACTCACTCGCGGACCTCTTCCGGCTCGACCACCTCGCGACCCGGATGCGCCGCAACGCGGAGTCGCTGCTGGTACTCGCGGGGGAGGAGGCGCCAGCCCGTTCGTGGCCGGGCACGGTCACCGTGACCGAGGTGGTGCAGTCGGCGGCCGCCGAGGTTGAGGAGTACCAGCGGGTGTCGGTCGTGGCAATGGAGGAATGCCGTCTCCCCGGTCACGCCGTCGCGGAACTGTCCCACCTTCTGGCGGAACTCATCGAGAACGCACTGACGTTCAGCTCTCCCGCGCAACCGGTCGCCATTCACGGCTGGCGTGATGCCGACGAGTACTGCATCGCCGTCGTCGACCGCGGCACCGGTATGACCGCCGAGCAACTGGTCCGCTCCAACGCCCGGCTGTCCGGGCGGGAGTCCTTCCTGGTCGCACCCACCCGTTTCCTGGGTCACTACGTCGTCGGCGTTCTCGCGGCCCGCCTGGGCGCCCACGTCGAACTGCGCCCCACTGAGGGCTCCGAGGGCACTACGGCGTACGTCGCGCTGCCCGCTTCCCTGGTCCGGTGGCGTGACGCGCACCTGGTCACCGCGGCGGCGGACGGCGCCGTCACGGCCCGAACGGCTCCGGCCTCCCCGAGGGGCCGAGGGCACGACGGGTCATGAGGACGGGCGCGCACTGCCCGGCGTGAGCGCCGGGTGGACGTCGGCCTGGCGGAGCTCGGCGAGCAACTCGCTCTGCCCGGCCAGCAGTTCGGTGAGGATGCGGCGGGCGGCCCGCAGCAGTTCCGCCACATCGCCGCCGGCGAGCGCGTAGCTGACGGTGGAGCCTTCCCGGATGGACACCACGATCCCGGAGCGGCGCAGGACGGCGAGTTGCTGGGAGAGGTTGGAGGGCTCGATCTCGATCTCGTTCAGCAGGTCGCGCACGGGAACGGGCCCGTGCTGCAGGAGTTCCAGCACCCGGATGCGCACCGGGTGTCCGAGCATGCGGAAGAACTCGGCCTTGGCTTGGTAGAGGGGGACCTGCATGGTGAGTCGCTCGCTCCCTGTCACGTTCGACGGGCTGTGTCCGAAGCGGCGGCCCGGGAACGGCCGCCGCGGGCGGTGTCGTGCAAACCGATCCTGCAGGGTCCCGGCCCCGCACACCCATGGGATTGGCCTGATCTGGATGTGGCGAAATGAAGAAATCTTCAAGTCATGGGTGTGCGAAGGCCCGGAAGGATCGGCTGTCTACACTTCGAGATCGGCCTCGATGCGTGCGAGCTGGTGGCGGGCCATGGCCAGATTGGATTTCGCCTTGTCGAGCACGAGGTAGAGGAACAGTCCGTTGCCGCCGCGGCCCTTGAGGAGCCGGATGAGGTGGTACTGGGTGCCGAGGGTGATCAGCATGTCCTCGATGCCGTCCTTGAGGCCCAGGTGCTCCATGGTGCGGGCCTTGGCGCGGATCACGTCCGTGTTGCCTGCCGCGGCGACCGCCAGGTCGAGGTCCTTGCCGCCGCCCAGCGTGCCGAGCGCCATGCCGCTGGTGTAGTCGACGAGGGCGGCCCCCAGGGCGCCCTCGATCGAAGTCATCGTCTCCTTGAGGGAGATCTCCACATTCGCCATATCGGTCTCTGCTCCTCGTCACGGTGTCTCCGGGCGCCTTCGGCCCGGCCGGTGACCCGGACATTACGTACTGAGCCCGGCGGGAAGCCGGGTTACTCCGGTTCTGACAGAGGAGTATCGGAACGCTGTGCGATATGCGTTCTGTTGACCACCGATGCGCGTGCGGTGACCATTTGAGGTCCGTGCGGCGGTGCGGCTCCGTCGAACCGCCGGAGCCGCACCGCCGTTACCGGGCGGGGGCGCGGCCGGGCTCAGCCGGCCGAGCCGAGCGCGATCTTCGCGAGCAGCGCCGCGCACTCGCCGGGCGCCGACAGGAAGGGTGAGTGGTCGCTCGCGAGGCGGTGGACGGCGCCGGCCCTGGCCGCCAGGACCTCCTGTCTCGCCACGGGGATCGCCTGGTCCTGCTCGCAGATGACGTAGGTCGAGGGGATGGTGTGCCACCCCGCCCGCGTCAGCGGTTCGCTGAAGGACCTCGTGCTCTGCGGCACCAGCCGGGCGACCGCCGCCTCGGCCGCGGCCCGGGGCGTGTCACCGAAGAACAGCGGGATCGGGTCGTCCGGCACCGCCTCGAAGCCGTTCGGGTCCGGCGGCACCGGGGCGCCGTGGAAGCTCAGAAGACTCTCGCCGACGTCGAGCTGGAACGACGTCAGGTAGACCACGTGCGAGACGTTGGCCGCCTCCGCGACGGCCTGGGTGACGGGTATGCCGCCGTAGGAGTGGGCGACGACCACCACCGGCCCTTCGATGCGCCCCAGTTCCTCGAGCACCGCGCGCGCGTCGTCGTGGATACCGGCCGGCTGCCCGGCGCTGGGCAGGTCGACCGCACTCGTCGTCCAGCCGTCGGCGTCGAGCACGGATCTCGGCTCGTCCCAGCACCAGGAGGCGTGCCACGCACCGTGGACCAGAAGCAGGGCCGGACGGGAAAGTTCATCAGATTCCACAGCGATATCGCTCTCACGAAGGGGCGGGGGGCGCCGGGCGGCGCCGTCGAATCGACCCTAAAACACATCGGACACAGTGTCCAACGTCATGTCCGAGAGGCTGCGGAACGCGGTGGCCGTCCCTGGCGGAGGGCGCCGGCCCGCCCGGTCCTCACCGGGGCCGGTCGCGCTCGTACGGGCTCGGCACGGGGAAGTACGCGTCCAGGAAGGAGGTCGTCAGGGCCTGCTGGGCGGGCTGTTCCCGGGCCTCGGACACGGTGTCGTTCAGGCAGAACACCTGCCGGTCGCGACGGGCGAGCAGCGTCGCGAGGCGGGCGGCCAGGGCTGGGTGGGACACGTCGAGATAGGCGTAGCGCAGATGCCCCGGGACGGCGCGCGCCGTGTGGAACGCGTAGTAGTGGTGCAGCGAGGAGACGATGGACAGGTCGTCGACGCTGCGCAGCCGGTGCGAGGCGGTTGCCCGGTGGGGCTCGGGGAACCGTTCCTCGATCTCGTACAGGACACTGCGCCGCAGGGCGTGCGGGGTGTGCTTCATCTTGTGACTGATCATCGTGCCGAAGACCTCCTCGACGAGGGCCCGGTTGTTCTTGCCGGCAGCGGCCACGGGCACGTCCTCGGGCGACGGGGGGCCCGGCGGGATGAGGACCGGCGACGGGAAGAACTTCGTCAGGCCGTTGGCGAGGAAGAAGTCCTGGGGCACCGTGATCCCGCCCCAGAACACGTCGTCGTTGACGTAGAGGAAATGCTCCGACAAACCGTCGACATGGTGCAGCTGACTCTCGATGGCGTGTGAGTTGAACGTCGGCAGCAGGCCGGGATCGCTGAAGATCTCCTTGTGGGAGACGATCCTCAGGCCCGGCGCGGAAGTGTCCAGCCAGGCGGGCACCTGCTCGTCCGTGACCAGGTGGACCGTGCGGATCCACGGGGCGTACTGGCTCAGGGAACGCAGCGAATAGCGCAACTCCTCACGGTCCAGATACCGCGCAGCGTTGGCCGCCTCCTCGTGGTACGCCTCACCCGTGCAGGCGGCGCGGCGACGCAGCCACAGCGGATCGCTGCCGTCCACCCAGGTGTAGACGGCGTCCACCGGGAAGCGGATGTCCTCCGGGGCAGGGCGGGCGAACGCGGTGCGGGTCCGCACCCGGGGCAGCGGACTCCCGGCGGGCACCAGCGCGCTCATGCGCTCCTCGGGAACGGGGACAGGGGGGTCGGAGCGGAACACCTCCTCCGCCGTCCCGTTGGCGCGCGGTGCGACGAGGCGGTCCCCGTCGGCGGACCAGAACTCCACGTCGCAGCCGTACTTGGGGCCGAGCGTCAGCCGCCCCGTCGGATCGCTGTGGTACCAGGTCATCCGGATGACATCGGCCCGTCCGACGGCCCGCCAGGCGGCACGGGTGAAACCCGGCCGCGTGGCACGCCGCCGGCGCCAGCGGGCGTCCGGGACGCAGACGTAGCCGGGCGCCTCGCGGCACGCACGCTCCAGCGCGCGGTGCGCCGCGGCCCGGTCCTCGGCCGCGACGGCGACCACGGCCGAGCTGTCGCTGCGGCCGCGGACGCAGAAGTAGTCCACCCCGGCGCCGTCGAGGGCGCCGCGCACGGCGGCCGCGTTGGCGGCGCGGGCCCGCAGCGGGGAGACGTCCGGCCGCACGACGGCAGCCTTGGGGACCCCGCGGACGATACGCACGCCACGTCCGGGCCCGGTGCACAGGCCGGGACGCCGGTGGGCCAGGCACGCCGCCCGTACCGAGGCGGCCAAGGGCCGCACGGAGGGAACGGCGGCGAAGTGCCCCTTGACCCGGGCCCGGGCCTGCGGCGAGGTGCGGGCGACGAGTGCGCGGCGGAGCCGGACGGGCAAGAGGCGCCGGTACAGGCGCACCGGCCAGGTCCTGTCGATGTCGCGCGGCGGCGCGCCGGCCGGCCGGTTCGTACGCGTACGCTGCGCCGTATCACCCATGGGACGGCCCTCCTCGCACGTCGCGGGCCCGCATGCCCACTGTCCCGCGCCGCGCCGGGCCGGAGCCGGGGTCCACAGGGTCCCGCCGCGGGGCCGAACGGGCTTGACCGGCGGGCCGTTCGGGGCATGGGAGGATCCGCCGGGCTGCCGGGCTGCCGGGCTGCCGGGCTGCCGGGCTGCCGGGCCGCCGGGTGCGGCCACCGCGCCCGAGCCCGTCGGCGTCGAGGGACCGCGGAGCGATCCTGCCCGGTAGGGTCCTCCGCGTGAGAGAGCCCTCCTACCTCGGCGCCGTACGGGATTCGTACGACGCCGTCGCCGCGGACTACGTCGAAATCGTCAAGACACCGGACCAACTCGACCCCGTGTCACGGGCGATGCTGGCCGCGTTCGCCGAACTCGTGAGGACCGCAGGCCTCGGGCCGGTCGCGGACCTCGGTTGCGGACCCGGCCGGGTGACGGCGCACCTCGCCGGGCTGGGACTGACCGCGTTCGGCGTCGACGTCTCGCCGAGAATGATCGAGCTGGCCCGGCATGCCTTCCCAGGGCTGCGGTTCGAGGTGGGTTCGATGACCGCGCTGGAGATCGGGGACGAGGAACTCGGCGGTGTCCTCGCCTACTTCTCCATCCACCACACACCGCCGGAAGTACTGCCGGCGGTGTTCTCGGAATTCCACCGCACGCTCGCCCCCGGTGGCTGCCTGATGCTGGGCACCCACGCGGGAGACGGCGAGCGGTGGCGTCCCGCGCGAGCCTACGGAGGTCATGAGGTGTCCTACGTGTGGTACCTGCTTCCGCCGGACCGAATCGCGCAGCTGCTGCGGGACGCCGGGTTCGTCATCACCGCCCGGCTCGCCCTGGAGCCCGTCGGGGGAGGGAAGAGACCGAGCGTCGCCCTCCTGGCACACAAACCCGCAACGGGCGGGCCGTCCTCGTCCCCGTGAGGACCACCGCGCGCTCCGGCACCCGCGCGGACGGCTCCCGAGGGGGCGTCTTCCGAGGGGGACGGGCTCCCGCGGGGGCGGCTTCCGCGCGGCGGTCAGACCAGGACCGAATCGCCGAGCCAGTGTGCGGCCAGCAGCGCGGTGCGGACGTTGAAGTCGTCGTCGAGGCTCTTCGCACCGCCCGGCAGCAGCGCCGTCACCTGCTGCACCCGGTACTGGATGGAGTTGCGGTGCAGGTTCATCGCCTCGGCCGTGGCGGAGTGGCTGCGGTGACGGGTGAGGAAGACCCGCAGGGTCTCGCGCAGCATGGCGTTGCGCGTGTTGCCCCGTGCCAGCTCTCCCAGCGTCCCCGTCACGAACTCGCGGACGGCTTCCACGTCCCCGGCCATCAGGGCGATCGGCGCCAGGTCGTCGTAACGAACCCACCGCCGCTCCGGTGCATGACGGGCACCGGCACCCGCGGCCCCGGCGCCTCCGCCCCCGCCCCCGGCACGGGCGGGGTGGACGGCGAGGATCTCCTTCACCTGCGCGGCCTGCCGCGCCGAGGCGCGGAAGCCGGCCGGACCGGCACCCGGACGGCCTACGGACGCGTGCAGCGGACAGCCCGGCGGCGGCCGGAGGGCGTCGAGCCCCTCGCCGGCTCCGGCGGGCAGTGCCAGCCACAGCCGCGACTCCTGCTCGTCGGTGGGTACGACGAGGCAGGCACGGGCGCGCAGCACCGACGCCGCGTGCGCACGCGCCTCCTCCACCGCGGAGAGCACTTCGAAAGAGCTCATCGGCCGGGCCGGCCACAGAGTGAACGCGACGTGGACCGCGTCCAGCGGATAGCGCAGTGCCCGCTCTGCCTGCGCGTGGTCGACCGTGCCGCCGCCGAGCAACTCGTTGACCCACTGCTGGCGAACACCACTCTGGCTGGCCACCCTGCGGTCACGTTCCAGTTCGTACGTGCGGCCCACCTGCTCGCAGACCTGGTCGATGAACTCCGCCGACCGCCGGACCAGCCCGACCACCAGCGGCACCCGGTCCTGTGCGGGCAGTCCGTCGAGCCCGGCGAAGGCCACGTCGAGGAACCTGGAGTGCCCGATGCGGTAGGCGCGTATGAGCGCGGACAGGGGGACGTCGCGCTGGGCCAGCATCCGGGCATAGGCCAGCGCGGCGTTCGGCGCCTCCAGGTACTCGACGCCGATGCCCTCGCGCAGGAAGTTCACCGCGGTCACGATGTTCTCGGTGATGCTCGCCTCGAGGAGGGAACGTGAGGCGGCGTCGTGGTGGAGCGCGCTGATCTGGACGCGCGTCAGTCGCATCAGTTCCGCGATGAGCTCCTCGCGTACCGCGAGGAGCCGGTCCGCCGCCTCCGCGAGAAGCGCCTGCTCTGTCGACATGACCCGCATCGTAGAGGCAGACCCGCCCGGGAGGTTTGTGCGCGGAGCACGAGGAGCCGCCAACATCTTGTGGCGCGCATCCGTGGCCGCCGTCACACGCCCGGGCATACCTTCGCCTGGATCTCGACCATCGACGCTCCGAGGTGCAAGCCCCCATGAACCTGAGCCACCTTCCCACTGTGCGCCGCGAACAAGCCCCGCACGCTCCGGCCGTCGGAGACGACACCCACGGCAGCCTTTCGAACGCCGGCTTCGCGGACCTGATCGAGGCGTACGCCCGGCACTTCGCCGCCCGGGGGATCGGCCGCGGCGACGTCGTCGCCGTCAAGCTCACCAACCGGGTCGAGCTCGTGGTGGCCCTGTTCGCCGCATGGCGCCTGGGGGCCGCGCTCACACCGGTCAACCCGGCCCTGACCGCGGTGGAGACGGCCTACCAGCTCGCCGACTCCGGAGCGGAACTCGTCGTCACCGAGGAGCCTTCCGCGGGCCTGCCCGGCTCCGTCACCGAGGTGACGCTCGCGGAATTGGCGGAACTGGCGGAACCGGCGGAACCGGCGGAATCCGGACCCGCCGCCGGCGCGGCACTGCCGGACCTCCCCGCGGACCGGGACTCGGGACTCGACGACCTCGCCCTTGTCATCTACACGAGCGGCACCACCGGACGCCCCAAGGGCGTCGAACTCACCCACCGCAACCTCGACGCGATGACCGCCGCCATGATCGAGGGGATGAGACTCACCGAGGAGGACCACAGCCTGCTCATCCTGCCGCTGTTCCACGTCAACGGCATCGTCGTCAGCATCCTGTCACCGCTGAGGGCGGGCGGACGGGCCACCATCGTGGGCCGCTTCAGCGCGCGGAACTTCTTCGAGGCGGTGGAGAAGGCCCGGCCCACCTACTTCTCAGGCGTCCCCGCCATCTACGCCATGCTGTCGAACCTGCCGGCCGAGGTGCGGCCGGACACCTCCTCACTCCGCTTCGTCGTCTGCGGCGCGGCGCCGATGCCCCCGGGCCTCATCGGCGTGGTGGAGCAGCGCTTCGGCGTGCGGCTCATCGAGGGGTACGGCCTGTCCGAGGCCACCTGCGCCTCCACGGTCAATCCGCTCGACGGCGTCCGCAAGCCCGGCACGGTCGGGCTGCCGCTGCCCGGCCAGACCGTGGCGATCATGGGTGAGGACGGGCGGCCGGTCACCGACGGCGGCATCGGCGAGGTCGTCGTCAGCGGCCCCACCGTGATGCGCGGCTATCTCGGCAGGCCCGAGGAGACCGCGAAGGCCGTCCGGGGCGGATGGCTGCACACCGGGGACGTCGGCCGGCTCGACGAGGACGGCTATCTGATCCTCGTCGACCGCGTCAAGGACATGATCATCCGAGGCGGGGAGAACATCTACCCCAAGGAGATCGAGACCGTCCTGCACGAGCACCCGGCCGTCCTCGAAGCCGCCGTCGTCGGACGCCGCGACGACATCCTGGGCGAAGTCCCCGTCGCCTTCGTCTCCGTGCGGGACGGCGCGGCGCTCACCGCGCCGGAGGCCAAGGAACTGCTCGGCGCGCGGCTGGCCGCGTACAAGATCCCCGTCGACGTCCTCCTCCTTCCCGAGCTGCCCAAGAATCCTGTCGGCAAGATCGACAAGCCCGCGCTGCGCCGCCTGCTGTCCGCCCCCACCGCCGGGTGACCGGCGCAGCAGCCCCAACTCCCTCGCGGCGCACCCACTGCTACGAGCACCAACGAGTCGAGAGCGATGAGGACAACGAGGTTTCCATGGGATTCATGAACCCCCAGCTGCCGCCCGTCGACGCAAGCACCTTCCGCACCCTCCCGCGCGGCGAGCGCGTGCAGATCCTCACCCGGCACTGGGTCGAGCACGGCTTCGGCACCCCGTACGCCGTGTACCTCTTCTACGTCGTGAAGTGCCTGCTCTACGCCGGCGGGGCCGCCTGGGTGATCTCGCTGACCCCCGGCCTCGGACCGCTCACCGACCCCGCCGCCTGGTGGTCGGAACCGATCGTCTACCAGAAGCTCATCGTCTTCACGCTGCTGTACGAAGTGCTCGGCCTCGGCTGCGGGTCCGGCCCGCTGACCTCCCGCTTCAACCCGCCGATCGTCGCGCCGCTGTACTGGCTCCGCCCCGGCACCGTCCGGCTGCCACCGTGGCCGGACAAGGTGCCGCTGACGCGGGGCGACCGCCGTGCCCCGGCCGACGTCGTGCTCTACGCCGCCGTGCTGGCCTCGGCCGTCTGGCTGCTGAGCCGACCGGGCGACGGCACCACGGTGAAGGGCTTCGGGGACGTCGGGCTTCTCGACCCGCTCGCGGCCGTCCCGCTCGTCGTCTCCCTCGCCGTGCTGGGACTGCGCGACAAGACCCTCTTCCTCGCAGCCCGCGGTGAGCAGTACTGGCTGTCCCTGCTGATCTTCTTCTTCCCCTACCCGGACATGTTCATCGGCTTCAAGCTCGTCATGCTCGGGCTGTGGTGGGGCGCGGCGACCTCGAAGCTCAACCACCACTTCCCGTTCGTGGTGGCGACGATGATGAGCAACGCACCGCTGGTGCGTCCCGCCCGCCTCAAGCGGCTCCTCTACCGCGACCACCCCCACGACCTGCGCCCCTCACGGCTGCCGTTCCTGCTGGCCCACGTCGGCACCGTCACCGAGTACGCCGTCCCGTTCTACCTGGTCTTCTTCGGCGACGGTGGCTTCTGGACCTGGGCCGCCCTGATCTACCTGGTCGTCTTCCACACGCACATCTTCTCGACCGTGCCCATGGGTGTGCCGCTGGAGTGGAACATCTTCTTCGTCTTCTCGCTCTTCCACCTCTTCGGCGCCCACGCCGGAGTGACGGTCGGTGACCTGGGGTCCCCCTGGCTGCTCGCTCTCCTCCTGCCGGGCCTGGTGGTGCTGCCGATCCTGGGCAACGTACGGCCCGATCTCGTGTCGTTCCTGCCGGCGATGCGCTACTACGCGGGCAACTGGGCAACCAGTGTCTGGCTGTTCAAGGGCGACGCCCTGGACCGCCTGGAAGCCGGGCTCACCACCGCATCCCGCCTCCCGGCCCGTCAGCTGGAGAGCCTCTACGACGCGGACACCGCCATGGTCACCGGTCAGAAGGTGTTCGCCTGGCGGTCGATGCACTCCCACGGCCGCGCGCACAACGGACTCGTCGACCGGGTCACGGACGGCCAGGACGACATCGAGGTCATGGACGGTGAACTCGTCGCGGGCTTCGCGCTCGGCTGGAACTTCGGCGAGGGCCACCTGCACGACGACCAGCTGCTGAGGGCCGTCCAGGCCCGGTGCGGCTTCGCGCCCGGCGAGGTCCGGGTGATCTGCCTGGAGGCGCAGCCCATACACCGGCAGACCCAGGACTACCAGGTCCACGACGCCGCCCTCGGACTTCTGGAGCGTGGCCACGTCAAGGTGCGCGACATGCTCGACCGCCAGCCCTGGCCCACCGACGGCCCTGGCTATCCGGTGTACGACGTGGAGTCCTTCGGCCCGCTGCGTCCGTCGGCCGGGGACCTCCCGGGCACGTCGGCGGA
Organism: Streptomyces sp. GC420; assembly: GCF_009916105.1. Classification (GTDB taxonomy): domain Bacteria; phylum Actinomycetota; class Actinomycetes; order Streptomycetales; family Streptomycetaceae; genus Streptomyces. The sequence goes on from NZ_JAAAXQ010000026.1 coordinate 34,124, forward strand.
GGGCCCCGGCGCGGGCACGGCGGGGGAGAGCTCCGGCACGCCGGCGGAGGGCCCCGGCGCGGGTGTGCCGCCCCGGGGGACGACGGCATGACCTCGGCACTCGTCGTCGGCGGCGGTCCCAACGGACTCGCCGCCGCGGCCCTCCTCGCGAAGGCCGGCCTCCGCGTCACACTCCTCGAGGCGGCGGACGAGGTCGGCGGCGGAACGCGCAGCCACGAGGCACTGCTGCCCGGGCTGCTGCACGACCACTGCTCGGCCGTCCACCCGATGGCCGTCACCTCTCCCGCCCTGCGGTCGCTGGACCTCGCCCGCCACGGGCTCCGCTGGAGGCTGCCGGAAGTCGACTGCGCGCACCCTCTGGACGACGGATCGGCCGGAGTGCTCCTGCGGTCCGTGGAGGACACCGCCCGCATGCTCGGCGTCGACGGCGCCCGCTACCGGGCACTCCTCGCACCGTCGGTACGCGACTGGGAACTGCTCGCCGAGGACGTGATGGGCCCGCTGCTCGGCGTCCCCGGGCACCCGCTGCTCCTGGCGCGGTTCGGCCTCCCGACCGTACTGCCCGCCACGCTCCTCGCCCGGCTGTTCCGGACCCCGCAGGCCCGGGCGCTGTGGGCGGGCGTCGCGGCACACGCCTGCCGTCCGCCGTCCCGCCCGCTCAGCTCCGCGATCGGCCTCGGTCTCCTCACAGCGGGTCACCACGCGGGGTGGGCCGTCGCCGAAGGAGGCTCACGGTCCATCGCCCGCGCTCTGGAACGGGTGCTGAGCGAGCACGGCGGCGAGGTGCACACCGGCGTCCGCGTCACCCGCGCCGCGCAGTTGCCGCCCGCCGACGTGACGCTCCTCGACCTCGACCCCGGGCAGGTCGCCCGCATCTACGGCGACCGGCTCCCCCCGCGGGTCAGGGCCGCGTACACACGGTTCCGGCGCGGCCCCGGCGCTTTCAAGGTCGACCTGGCGGTCGAGGACGGCGTGCCGTGGACGAACCCGTACGCGCGCCGTGCCGGAACCGTCCATCTCGGCGGCGCGGCGGCCGAGATCGCGCAGGCGGAGAAGGACGTGGTGGCCGGGCGGATGCCAAAGCGCCCGTTCGTCCTCGTGGGCCAGCAGTACCTGGCCGACCCCTCGCGGTCCGCCGGGAACACGCACCCCGTCTGGACGTACGCCCACGTGCCGCACGGCTACGACGGCGACGCGACCGAGGCGGTACTGCGCCAGCTCGAGCGGTTCGCACCGGGAACCCGGGAACGGGTCACGGCCCTGCGCGTCACACGGCCCGCCGACTTCGAGGCCGCCAACCCCAACTTCGCGGGCGGCGACATCCTCACCGGCGCAGAGACCGTCCCCCGGCTGATCCTCGGCGCCCGGCCCGCCCGCGACCCGTACTCCACCGGTCTGCCCGGCGTGTTCCTGTGCTCGGCCGCCACCCCGCCGGGGCCCGGGGCCCACGGGATGTGCGGCGCGGGAGCGGTGCGGTCCGCGCTGCGCCACCTCGGAGTCCTGCGGCCCGGCTGAGTGGGGCCTCGCCGCCCCGGCGCCGCCGTCCGGGGCGCGGCTGTCCGGGGCGGCTGTCCGGGGCGGCCGGGGCCGGGCCCGCTCCGGCCGGACGCGGGTGCGAGGTCCCGGTCGGGGCGGGCGTCTCGGACGTGCGCGGCCCCTGGGGCTCAGGAGATCCATGACCGGGGTGGGCCAACCCTTCGCCGGCTCTTTCCGTCCCCGGGTGCGGACGAGACGCTCAGGAACGATCAGGCGCCACCCGGGAGTCCGAACCGGAGGAGTCGCTGCGGCTCCTGATGAACCCCTACGACGACTCCGACGAACCGCGGCAGGGCCCGGTGCTCACGGGCCGGACCGGGGCGCCCCGTCCTAGTGCCGCGTCAGCCGAGGTTCGCCCCGTCGCGACGCCCGGCACGGCACTCCCCCGCAGCCCTCCGGGCGCGGGAGGTGCCCCCACGCTGGCTCGCCACTGTGACTGATGGACGGATCGACACCGGCCGTCCGGAGCGGCCGCCCTCGCCGCGGTGTCGCTGCCGCGAGCTGCCGAGAGGCCGGGCGCTCGGCGGCGGCTTCTGGCGGCTTTGCCAACCCTTTACAACTCGGTCCGCTGCTGCCTCGTCTCTCCTCTCGATCCGCAACCCAGCCCGCCGAGCAGGAGCGCGGGCGGACCGACGAAAGAGAGCGATTCATGCGCCGAACTGTCCTCAGCGCCATGGCACTCGCGTGCACCGCCGTGCTCGCGAGCACGGCGCCCGCGTTCGCCGACGGGACGACCCCGCCCCCGGTTCCGAGCGAAGCAACCGCCGAGCCGTCCCCGGTTCCGAGCGAAGCACCGGCCGAGCCGTCCCCGGTTCCGAGCGAGGTCTCCGTCGTACCGAGTGGAGCCCCCTACACCGGTGTGAAGCCGGAGCCGGAGCACTCCACAGCCGGGGGCGGGCTGATCGGCGGCGGTGCCGCCGCGGGGTTCGCCCTCGGCGGTGCGGCGGTCTACCTCGTACGTCGCCGGCGGGCGACCGGGGCATGACCTTGCCCTCCAGGCGCGCATTCGCCACGGCGGCGATGGCCTCGTTGCTCGTGGGCTGCGGCGGCCCCCGGGCCGGACAGGACACGGGCGAACAACCCCGGAGCACGCCGCCGTCTTCGCGGCCCTCCGCGGGGGCGGCGGATGCCCTCGGGCGTTCGGTCCCGGTGCGCTTACGGATCCCGGCCATCGGGGTCGACACCCCGGTCATGCAGCTGGGGCTGGCCGCTGACGGCACGGTGGAGGTGCCGCCGATCACGGCGGACGACCCGGCGGGCTGGTACCGGCACTCACCGACGCCGGGTCAGATCGGCCCCTCGGTGATCCTCGGCCATGTCACGGTCGGCGACTACGGGGACGGGGTCTTCCGTCACCTCGCGCGGTTGCGGCGGGGCGAGCGGATCGTGGCGCGCCTGGAGAACGGCACGGCGGCGGTGTTCACCGTCAGCGCCGTACGGACGGTCGCCCAGGCGGACTTCCCGACGGACGCGGTCTACGGGAACGTGGGCCGTCCGGAGCTGCGGCTCATCACCTGCGGCGGCCCCCGTTCCGGTGACGGGTACCGCGACAGCGTGATCGTCTTCGCCGTGCTGAGTCCGGCCGGCCCCTGACCCGCGACCCGGATCCTGGGCCGGCGGGCCGTACGCCGGCGGCCCGGGGTCCTTCCCCACGAGTGCCCTCATGACCATGGAGAGCGTTGAAACGGTCCCGCGAGCAGGCAGCGTCCGAGCTGTTCGCCGCCCTCTACCCGCGCCTCGCCGGCTGGTGCCGCCGTCTGGTCGACGACGACGAGACGGCCCACGAGATCGCCTCGGAGGCGTTCACCCGGCTCTGGGCCCGCTGGACAGCCGTGGCGGAGCCCCGGGGCTTCCTCTACGTCACCGCGGCCAACCTCGTCCGGGACCACTGGCGCAAGCTCGAGCGCGAACGCAGAGCCGTGCACCGGGCCACCGCCGAGGCCGCGGTCCACCCGCAGACCGAACAGGCCGACCCGTCAGTACGCCTGCTCGTGCAGTCGCTGCCGGAACGACTGCGCGTCCCGATCCTGCTGCACTACTACGCTGACATGCCGATCCGGGAGGTGTCCGTGCTGACCGGGCGCAAGGAAGGAACCATCAAGGCCGACCTCCACGCGGCCCGAGAACTGCTCCGTGCCCATCTGAGGGGAAGCCTTGATCACACACTCTGACGACGGTCCGGACTTCGAACCCGACGACCCACTCGCCGTCATCCTGCGGCCCACCAGGTGGCCTTGCCGGTCAGCCGCATCACCCCGGCCAACCAGTACAACATCGACTACTCCGTCCTCGGCACCGGCCGCATCGAACCCCTGCTGCGCCGCATCCGCAACGAGATGGCCGGCGCCGGACTCGTCGTCGAGTCCGCGAAGGGCGA
>NZ_JAAAXQ010000270.1 GCF_009916105.1 Streptomyces sp. GC420
GCACCCGGCTGGCCGTGCTGAGTCCCGAGGAGTGCCGGGCACGGCTGGGCGGCCCGTGGACGCCTTTGGCCTACGCTCTGCCGCGTGACGGTACTCGACTGCTACCCGTGTATCCAGGAGACGCGGTTCGCCGCTCTGCCGCCCCGTGAGCGGATCGCCCACGACGAGCACTGGCGGGTGGCCCACGCCCACGGCACCGCGCTGCCCGGGTGGCTGGTGCTGCTGCCGCGGCGGCACGTGGTGGCCGTGCACGAGCTCACCGCCGCCGAGGCGGCGGGCCTCGGCACGTGGCAGGTACGGCTGTCGGCGGCGCTGCGGGACGTGACGGGCTGCGCCAGGAGCTACGTCGCGCAGTTCGCGGAGAAGCGGGGATTCGAGCACGTGCACTTCCACGTCGTCCCCCGGCCGGAGGACCTGGCCCCGGAGCTGCGCGGGCCCGGGGTGTTCGCTCTGCTGCGGCGTCCGGAGGAGGAATGGGTGGCGGCGGCGGACGCGGACCGGCTCGCGCGGGCACTGGCAGAGCGACTCGCGCCGTGACGCCGTCCTGGTGTCGCACCGTCGCGGCGTCACACCGCGAACACGCCGGCCGCATCAGCTCCTGCATGTCGTCCAGCATCGGCATCCGCGGGTTCGCCGGTGCGCACTGGTCCTCGTACGCGTTCAGGGACTGCTGCGGCAGCGCGTCCAGGAACGCCTTCTCGTCGACGCCGAGCGCCTGGAACGACGGTTCGATGCCCGCCGCGTCACGCAGCCGTTCCACGGCGGTGGCCAGGGAATCGACGCCCTCCTGCGGGGTCGAGGCGGGGAGCCCGAGGGTGCGCGCTATCTCCTGGAAGCGTTCCGGCGCCCGGTAGTCCTCGTACTTCGGCCAGCCGGTCAGCTTCGTCGGCACGGTCCCGTTGTAGCGGATGACGTGCGGCAGCAGGACCGCGTTGGTCCGCCCGTGGGCGATGTGGAACGTGGCGCCCAGGGTGTGGGACATGGCGTGGACGATGCCGAGGAAGGCACTGCCGAAGGCCATGCCCGCGATGGTGCCGGCGTTGTGCATCTTCTCGCGCGCCTCGGGGCTGTTCGCCCGGTCGTTCACCGCCGCCTCGAGGTTGGCGAAGATGAGCCTGATGGCGTGCAGAGCGGGCCCGTCGGTGAAGTCGTTGGCGTAGACGGACACATACGCCTCGATGGCGTGCGTGAGGGCGTCGAAGCCGCTGTCGGCGGCGAGCGCTGGCGGCAGCGCGGCGGTCAGCAGCGGGTCGACGATGGCCACGCTGGGGGTGAGGGCGTAGTCGGCGAGGGGGTACTTCTTGCCGCTCGCGGGGTCGGAGATGACCGCGAACGGGGTGACCTCCGCGCCGGTGCCCGAGGTGGTCGGGATGCACACCAGCCGCGCGCGTTCGCCGAGAACCGGGAAGCGGAAGGCCCGCTTGCGGATGTCGGAGAACTTCTGCCGCATGTCGGCGAAGTCGATGTCCGGCTGCTCGTACAGCAGCCACATCACCTTCGCCGCGTCCATCGGCGAGCCGCCGCCGAGGGCGATGATGGTGTCCGGGCGGAAGTCCCGCATCAGGCGGGCGCCGCGCTGCACCGAGTCGATGGTGGGCTCGGGTTCGACGTTGTCGATGACCTGGACGGTCACGGCCTCGGGGCGGCGCTGGAGCACCCGGGTGACGCGGTCGGTGAAGCCGAGCCGGGTCATCGTCGCGTCCGTGACGACGGTGACGCGGTGCACCTCTGGCATCGATGTCAGGTAGCGGATGGCACCGGGCTCGAAGTAGATCTTCGGCGGGACCTTGAACCACTGCAGGTTGTTGTGCCGGGTGGTGACCCGCTTGATGTTCAGCAGGTGCGCGGCGGAGACGTTGTTGGACACCGAGGTGCTGCCCCAGGAACCGCAGCCCAGCGTCAGCGAGGGCAGCAGGCTGTTGTAGACGCCGCCGATAGCGCCCTGCGAGGACGGCGAGTTGACGATGACCCGTACGGTCTTCATGCGCCGGCCGTACGCCTCGGCGACCTCCGGGTCCTCGGTGTGCACGACCGCGGTGTGGCCCTGCCCGTGGAAGGCCACCATGTCGGCGGCCAGCTGGAAGCCCTGGTGGAGCGAGCCGGCGCGCAGCACGGTCAGCACCGGGCAGAGCTTCTCCCGCGTCAACGGCTCGTCGGCGCCGACGTGTTCGGCCTCGACGAGGATGATCGAGGTGTCCTCGGGGACGCTGAACCCGGCGTGCTCGGCGATCCAGGCCGGGCTCTGCCCGACGGCCGCCGCGTTGACCTTCGGCTCGCAGCCGCTGTTGGTGGTGTCGCCGGGGAACAGGAACGTCTCCAGCTTCCGCTTCTCCTCGGCGGTGGCCAGGTGCGCGTGGAGCGTGCGGAACTCGGCGAGCGCCGCGTCGTAGATCTCGGTGTCCAGGATGACGGCCTGCTCGGAGGCGCAGATCATGCCGTTGTCGAAGGACTTCGACAGCACGAGGTCGTTGACGGCGCGCCGCACCTTGGCGCTCTTGTGGACGTACGCGGGGACGTTGCCCGCGCCGACGCCCAGGGCCGGCTTGCCGGCCGAGTACGCCGCCTTGACCATCGCGTTGCCTCCGGTGGCGAGGATCATCGAGACCCCGGGGTGCTTCATCAGCGTGCCGGTCGCCTCGACCGACGGCTCCTCGATCCACTGCACGCAGTGCTCGGGCGCGCCGGCCGCGACGGCCGCGTCGCGCACGACCTTGGCGGCGGCGGCGCTGCACCGCTGCGCCGAGGGGTGGAAGGCGAAGACGACGGGGTTACGGGTCTTGAGCGCCATCAGCGCCTTGAAGACGGTGGTGGACGTCGGGTTGGTGACCGGGGTGACGGCGCACACCACGCCGACGGGCTCGGCGATCTCGATCATGTCGTCGATGTCGTCGCGGGCGATGACCCCGACGGTCTTCATCTTGCCCATGCTGTGCGTGACGTGCTCGCACGCGAACATGTTCTTCGCGGCCTTGTCCTCGAAGACGCCGCGGCCGGTCTCCTGCACCGCGAGCAGGGCGAGCCCGGTGTGGCTGTCGAGGGCGGCGACCGAGGCCTTCTTGACGATGTGGTCGATCTGTTCCTGCGTCAGGGACTCGTAGTCGGCGAGCGCCTTCAGCCCGTTGGTGACCAGTCGGTCCACGGCGATGGAGGGCTCCGACGGGGGTGCGTCGAGGGCGGTCCGCTTGCGTTCGTCGTGACGGGCCATGGCGATTGCCTCCGTTGTCGGGGCCGCGCCGGCGGTCGGGCGGCTCATGAGGGAAGCGGCCCGGTGACGTGTGGTCCGTACCGCTTCGACTCCACCCTCCCGCGGGGGAGGGGCCGGGACCCAGGTGCCACAGGTCCCTGCCTCGGCCCGAACGGCCCGGAGGCCCCGGGCCGTTCGGGCCCGGGGCCTTCCTCACCCCCCACCTGGGTGGTCCTGGACGGTCCTCACCTGCTGTCGCTGCCCTGTGTCCCCTCCAGCGCCGCCCTGCCCGCCTCCAGCCGGGCGACCGGCACCCGGAACGGGGAGCAGGAGACGTAGTCGAGGCCGGCGCCGTGGAAGAAGTGCACCGAGTCGGGGTCGCCGCCGTGCTCGCCGCAGACGCCGATCTTCAGGTCCGGCCTGGTGGCCCGGCCCTCGGCGACGGCGATCTCGATCAGCCGGCCGACGCCCTCGCGGTCCAGTGTCTCGAACGGGGAGACCTTGAAGATGCCCTGGTCGAGGTAGGCGGAGAAGAACTCCGCCTCGACGTCGTCGCGGGAGAAGCCCCACGTGGTCTGGGTGAGGTCGTTGGTCCCGAAGGAGAAGAACCGCGCCTCCTGGGCGATCCGCCCCGCCGTCAGCGCGGCCCTGGGCAGCTCGATCATCGTGCCCACCGGGCAGTCGACGGTGACGCCGGTCTCCTCCGACACCTCCGACAGGACCCGCTCCACCTCGGCCCGCACGATGCGCAGCTCCTCGACGGTGTCGACGAGCGGGACCATGATCTCGGCCCGCGGGTCGCCGCCCGCCTTCCTCCGCTCGGCGACCGCCTCCGCGATGGCCCGCACCTGCATGGCGACCAGGCCGGGCACCACCAGGCCGAGCCGGACGCCGCGCAGCCCGAGCATCGGGTTCTCCTCGTGCATGCGGTTCACGGCCTCGAGCAGTTCCACCTCGTGCGGGTCCTTCGCGTCGCCGTGCGCCTCGGTCGCGGCGAGCCGCACGGCCAGTTCGGTCCGGTCGGGCAGGAACTCGTGCAGCGGCGGGTCGAGGAGCCTGATGGTGACGGGGAGGCCGTCCATGGCTTCGAGGATGCCCACGAAGTCCTGCCGCTGGAGCGGCAGCAGACCGGCCAGCGCCCGGTCGCGCCCGTCGTCGGTGGTGGCGAGGATCATCGCCTCCACCAGCCGGCGGCGCTCACCGAGGAACATGTGCTCGGTGCGGCACAGGCCGATGCCCTCGGCACCGAAGCGGCGGGCCCGCGCGGCGTCCTCCGGGGTGTCGGCGTTGGCGCGCACGCCCAGCCGCCGTACCGCGTCGGCCTGCTGCATCAGGCGGTGCACCGCGTCGACGACCGGCTGCTCGCCCTCGCCGGCCGGCTGCCCGTGGTTCTCGAAGTACCGCACGACCTCGGAGTCGACGAGCGGGGCGGCGCCGAGGTGCACGACGCCCTGCGTGCCGTCGACGGAGATGACCGTGCCCTCGGTGACCGTGGTCCCGTTGGTGCTGAACCGCCGTGCCGCCGGGTCGACGTCGAGTGCCTCGGCGCCGCACACGCAGACCTTGCCCATGCCGCGGGCGACGACGGCCGCGTGGCTGGTCTTGCCGCCGCGGCTGGTCAGGATGGCCTGGGCGGCGACCATGCCGGGCAGGTCGTCCGGGGTGGTCTCCTGCCGTACGAGGACGACCTTCTCGCCGGCTGCGGCGCGGCGGACGGCCTCGGCGGAGGTGAAGACCACGGCACCCACCGCGGCGCCGGGCGAGGCCGGGATGCCGTGGGCGAGGGGTTCGGCGACCGACTCGCTGTCGAAGCGCGGGAACATCAGCCGGGCGAGCCCTTCTCCGCTCACCCTCTCCAGCGCCTCGTCCTGGCTGATGAGCCCCTCGTCGACGAGTTGGTGCGCGATGAAGAACGCCGCCTCCGCGGTGCGCTTGCCGACACGGGTCTGGAGCATCCACAGCTTGCCGCGCTCGATGGTGAACTCGATGTCGCACAGGTCCCGGTAGTGGTCCTCCAGGGCCCGCATGTGGCCGCACAGTTCCTCGTACGAGGCCGGGTCGAGGCGCTGGAGCTCGGCCAGAGGGATGGCGTTGCGGATGCCGGAGACGACGTCCTCGCCCTGGGCGTTGGGCAGGTAGTCGCCGTAGACGCCGGGCCGGCCGGTGGCCGGGTCGCGGGTGAAGGCGACGCCGCTGCCGGAGTCCTGGCCGAGGTTGCCGAAGACCATGGTCTGCACGTTGACGGCGGTGCCGAGGTCGTCGGGGATGTGCTCGCGGCGCCGGTAGATGCGGGCCCGCTCGACGTTCCACGACGAGAAGACGGCGTGGATGGAGCGGCGCAGCTGCTCGACGGGGTCCTGCGGGAACTCCTCGCCGGTCTCCCGGAGGATCAGTTCCTGGTAGGTCCCGACGAGCCCGGCGAGGTCGGCGGCGTCCAGGTGCAGGTCGTCGGGCGCGTTCCTGGCCCTCTTCAGCCGGGCCAGTTCGCCCTCGAAGAGCGCGCTGTCGATACCCATGACCGTGCTGCCGAACATCTGGACGAGCCGGCGGTAGGAGTCGAAGGCGAAGCGTTCGTTGCCCGTGACCTTCGCCAGGCCCTTCACGGACTCGTCGTTCAGCCCGATGTCGAGGATCGTCTCCATCATGCCGGGCATGGAGAACCTGGCCCCGGAGCGCACGGACAGCAGCAGCGGGTCGTCCGGCCGGCCCAGCGTCCGTCCCGCGGCCTCCTCCAGGGCCGCCAGCCGTGCGGCGACCTCCCGGTCCAGGCCCTCGGGCTCGCTTCCGGTGGCGAGGAACACCTTGCACGCCTCGGTGGTGACGGTGAACCCGGGCGGCACGGGCAGTCCCATCCGGGTCATCTCGGCGAGGTTGGCTCCCTTCCCGCCGAGCAGGTCGGCCATCTCCCGGCCGCCTTCGGTGAAGTCGTACACGTAACGGGCCATGAGGCTCTGCCTTCCGGGGAGTCGGCGGACCGTGGTCGCGGTCGGCCGCGGGTCGCTGGATCGACGGGTAGAGGGAGGACGGGCGGGGACGGGCCGCGCCGCGGGGAACGGCGGCGTGCCGCGGATGCCGGGCCGGGCTCACATCTCGAAGACGATGCGGGCCTCGACGTCCCCGCGCAGCACGTCGGCGATGGACTCGTTGACGCTGTCGAGCGGCCGGGTCTGGTAGATCACCCGGGTCCGGCCCGCCGCGTGCAGCCGGAACACCTCGTCGAGGTCCTGCCGGGTACCGACGATGGAGCCGATGACCGAGGTGCCGTTCAGCACGGTGTCGAAGATCGGGACCCGGATGGTGCCGCCCGCCGGCAGCGCGACCATGACCAGCTTGCCGCCGCGCCGCAGGCCGCCGTAAACGGCCGCGAACGCCTCCTCGTTGACCGCGAGCGCGACGGCGGAGTGCGCGCCGCCGTGCTCCCTGAGGACCTTCGCCGGGTCCTCGGTACGCGCGTCGATGACGATGTCCGCGCCCAACTCCCGTGCCAGCTCCAGCTTTTCGTCGGTGACATCGATGGCGGCGACCGTCGCTCCGGCGATCTTGGCGTACTGCACGGCGAGATGACCGAGACCGCCGACGCCCGAGATGGCGACCAACTGCGAGGGAGCGACCCCGGCGACCTTGAGCGCCTTGTACGTCGTCACGCCCGCGCAGGTCAGGGGAGCGGCGTCGCGCGGGTCGATGCCGTCCGGCACGACCTGCGCGAAGTCGGCGTCGGCGAGCATCTTCTCGGCGTAGCCGCCGTCGACGCTGTAGCCGGTGTTCTGCTGCTGCTCGCACAGCGTCTCCCAGCCGGACAGGCAGTGCTCGCACCGCCCGCAGGCGTATCCGAGCCACGGCACGGCCACCCGCTGGCCCACCGAGAGGTGGGTGACGCCGGTTCCGAGGCCCTCCACGATGCCGACACCCTCGTGACCGGGAATGAACGGCGGGACCGGCTTGACCGGCCAGTCGCCCTGCGCCGCGTGGATGTCGGTGTGGCACAGCCCCGACGCCTCGACCCGGATCAGCACCTGGCCGGGGCCGGGTACGGGGTCGGGGCGCTCCTCGATGACGAGCGGCTGGCCGAGTGCCTGGACGACTGCTGCCTTCATGGTGTTGTTCTCCTGTGGCCGAGGCTTTCTGACGCCCTGTCCGGGCGCTGTCGAGTACAGACTCGCCTGCCGGGCACGGTGCCCGGCAGGTCCCGGACGTCCTTCGCGAGGGGCCCGACCGGCCCTCAGTCGTGGGGCACGACGGCCACGGGCGCGGCCGAGTGGTGGATGACCCCGTGGGTGACGGGCCCGATGCGCATGCCCAGCGCCGGCCGGTGCGTCCTGCGGCCCACGACCACCAGTGCGGCGTGGCCGGTGTGCTGGAGCACCACGTCGGAGGCGGAGGCCAGGTCGAGCGTCTCGACCAGTTCGACGTCGGGGTACTGCTCACGCCACGGCGCGAGCCCGTCGGCGAACTCCTTGCGCACCTGGGCCTCGTTCTCGCGGCCCTCGTCCTCCAGGCGGAGCGCCTCGGGGTTGTAGGCGTAGATGGGCAGCGGCTTCCAGGCGTGCACGACGCGCAGCCCGACCCCGCGGGCGGCCGCGGCGGCGAAGGCGAAGCGCATGAGCTCCGGCGCGGGGGCGGTGCGGTCCTCGACCGCGACGACGACCTCGGCGTCCTCCGGGTCCGCGTCGGCACGCTCGCCCGGCCGCACCAGCACCACCGGGCTCTTCGCCCGGGCCACGATCTGCATGCCGACGGAGCCGAGCAGGAAGCCGGCGACGGCGCCGTGCCCGCGCGAGCCCAGCACCAGCAGTTCGGCGTCCTCGGCGCGTTCCAGCAGGCCCTTGGTCGCCGTGTCGGGTATCAGTTCGACCGAGACCGGCAGGTCCGGGTGGCGGGAGGTCAGGTCCTCCGAGACCTTCTGGAGAATCTCCTGCGCGCGGCGCTTCTGCGCGTCCAGATCCAGGTTGACCGGAATGTCGCCGGGCTGCTCCACCCTGGCGTTCAACAGCACCAGCGGCAGGGAGCGCAGCCCGGCCTCACGGGCGGCCCACTCGGCGGCGGCGAGGCTTTCGGGTGAACCGTCGAGACCGACGACAATGGGGGAAGACATGAGAGGGACCTCCGTGTCGATGCATTGGGCCGGCGGCGGTCCCGCGGGCCTCCACCGCATCGTGAGGCTGCGGCAGCACCCGGCCCATGGGCCGCTGGGCCCCTGCGGCACCGCCAATGGTCCCCCCTAACGTTCCCACCACGGCCGCGTTCACGCCCGCCGGCCGCCCCGGGGAGCCCGGCCGGGCACCGCGGCGGAAGACCGGTGGTCCGCCCGGCCGGAGGCCGGACCCGAACGTCCCCCTCACTCGTCCCCGTACGGCCCTGCCGGCCCCGCACCGGGCCCCGGCAGGCTGAACGGCGAACACCGGCACAGGGGACCGCACACCGTCCTCGCGCCGGTCCGTCACCGCGCCACCGCGCCACTGACCAGGAGGACGACAGACATGACCGTGCGGGTGGGAATCAACGGCTTCGGCCGCATCGGACGCAACTACCTGCGGGCCGTGCTGGAGCGCGCCGAGTCGGCGGCCGGTACGCCGGTCGAGGTGGTGGCCGTCAACGACCTCACCTCCCCGGCGGCCCTCGCCCATCTGCTGGAGTACGACTCGACGTACGGCAGGCTGCGCAGGACTGTCGGGCACGACGAGAGCTCGGTCACGGTCGACGGCAGGCGCATCGCCGTGACCGCCGAACGCGACCCCGCCGCCCTGGCCTGGGGCGAACTGGGCGTCGACGTCGTCATCGAGTCGACCGGCCGTTTCCGCACCCGGGCGGACGCCGGACTCCACCTGAAGGGCGGCGCCCGCAAGGTGCTGCTGTCCGTGCCGGGCAAGGACGTCGACGCCACCGTCGTCATGGGCGTCAACGAGGACACCTACGACCCGGACACCGACGATGTGATCTCGAACGCCTCGTGCACCACCAACTGCGTGGCGCCGATCGTCAAGGTCCTCGACGAGGCCTTCGGCATCGACAAGGGCCTGATGACCACCATCCACGGCTACACCAACGACCAGGTCGTGCTGGACGGCCCGCACAAGGACCCGCGCCGCGGCCGCACCGCCGCCGTCAACATCATCCCGACCAGCACCGGAGCGGCCCGCGCCGTCGGACTGGTGCTGCCCGAACTGGCCGGCACCCTGGACGGCATCGCGGTCCGCGTCCCCGTCGAGGACGGCTCACTCACCGACCTGACCGTGGTACTCGACCGCCCCGTGACCGCCGACGAGGTCAACGCCGCCTTCCGGGAGGCCGCCGCCGGCCCGCTCAGCGGCATCCTGCGGGTCTCGGACGCCCCGATCGTCTCCCGCGACATCGTCGGCGACCCGGCCTCCTGCGTCCTGGACGCACCGCTGACCCAGGCCCACGGCGAGCTGGTGAAGGTCTTCGGCTGGTACGACAACGAGTGGGGCTACACCAACCGGCTGCTCGACCTCACCGAGTACGTCGCGGCCCGCCTCCCGGAGCGCTGACCGGAGCCGGCCGGGGCGCTCCCGACCCCGCCGGGTCCTCCCCGCTCCCGACCCCGCCGGGTCCTCCCGGACGCTCCCTCCAGGCGTCCGGGAGGGGACCGGCCGGGCAGCCGCCGTTCCGCTGCACGTGCCCGGGTGGGTACGGTGACGGGGCGGAGGTCCGTCCGGACGTCCGCATGACCAGGCAAATATGGAGGAATCAGCTGTGGGAAGCTCCGGGGACAGCCGTACTCGATTGCCGCAATTGAGGCTCGACGAGTTGCTGGAGGAGCTTCAGGCCAGGCTGGACGCCGCGCGCGGCACACGTGACCGGGTGCACAGCCTGCTCGAAGCCGTCCTGTCGGTGGGGCGTGAGCTGGAGCTGGAACAGGTGCTGCGGAGCATCGTGGAGGCCGCCGCGGTCCTCGTCGAGGCGGAATACGCGGCGCTCGGCGTGATCGGGCCCGACGGCAAGCGGCTGTCGGAGTTCCTGACCGTCGGCGTGAGCGACGAGCAGATCGCCCGGATCGGCCCCTACCCTTCCGGACACGGCATCCTCGGCGAGCTGATCAGGAACCCGGAACCGCTGCGGCTGACGAAGATCTCCCAGCACGCGGCCTCGTACGGCTTCCCGCCCAACCATCCCCCGATGAACAGCTTCCTCGGCGTGCCGATCCGGGTCCGCGACCACGTCTTCGGCAACCTCTACCTCACCGAGAAGCGCGGGGGCGCCCAGTTCGACGCCGAGGACGAGTCGGTGCTGTCCACCCTCGCCGTCGCGGCCGGTGTGGCCATCGACAACGCGCGGCTCTACGAGGAGGCCATGCTGCGCGAGCGCTGGCTGATGGCCAGCGCGGAGATCAACCACAGCCTGATGTCCGGCAGCCCCCGCGGGGAGGTGCTCGGCCTGATCGCCGAGCGGGCACGGGACATCGCCGACGCCGACCTGGCCATGGTCGCGGTGCCGGTGCCCGACACCGGGACGCTCGCCGTCGAGCTGGCCATCGGCCGCAATGCCGAAACCCACCGCGGCCTGACGCTGCCCGTCGAGGGCAGTCTCATAGGCGCCGCGTACACCGCCGCCCAGCCCGTCACCAGCCCGGACGTCCGCGGCGACGACCGGGTCACGGCGAGCCGGCAGAGATTCGAGGGCATGGGGCCCGCGGTCGCCGTCCCCGTCGGCAGCGGCGACGGGGTGCGCGGTGTGCTGCTGCTCGTCCGCGAGGCCGGACGCACCGTGTTCGGGAAGACCGAGACGGGGCCGCTCCTCGGCTTCTCCGGCCAGGCGGCCGTGGCGATGGAGCTGGCCGAGCGGCGCGCCGACGCCGAGCAGATCGCCCTGCTGGAGGACCGCGACCGGATCGCCCGCGACCTGCACGACCTCGCGATCCAGCGGCTCTTCGCCACCGGCATGACCCTGCAGAGCGCCGGGCGCTTCATCGAGCACGCCGGGGCGTCGGAGCGGGTGCTGCGCGCGGTCGACGACCTGGACGAGACCATCAAGATCATCCGCTCGACGATCTTCGGGCTGCGGGCCCGGGAGTCGGACGGCGGCGAGACTCTGCGCACCCGCGCCGTCAGGGCCGTCGGCGAGGCCGCACCCGTCCTCGGCTTCGCCCCGAGCCTGCGCATGGAGGGCCTCCTCGACACCAACGTGCCGCGCGAGGTCGCCGACCAGCTCGTCGCGGTCCTCTCCGAGGCCCTCACCAACGCCGCCCGTCACGCCCACGCCAGCCGCGTGGACGTCGCCCTCGAGACCGACGGCGTCGAGGTCACCCTCACCGTCTCCGACGACGGTGTCGGCGTCCCCGAGGGCGGCCGCCGCAGCGGCCTGCGCAACCTCGGCGAACGCGCCGACCAGCTCGGCGGCACCTTCGACATCAAGTGCCCCGCCGGCGGCGGCACGACCCTGACCTGGCGTGTGCCCATCGGCGACCGCTGACACCTCTCGCCGTACCCCGTACTCCGGCCGCCCGGGCCCTTGCCCCGCGCGGCCGGATGCC
>NZ_JAAAXQ010000271.1 GCF_009916105.1 Streptomyces sp. GC420
ACCGTCTCCCATGCCCCCGCCGAGCACCGCCCTTGCACACCCTGCCTCGACACCGCGTCCGGCGAACTGCAGTGGGGCCACCGCCTTCGCCTCCGCCTCGGACGTGTCGTCGACTTCGCCCTGCTTGACCACCACTTGACCACCACCAGCCCGAACTCGCCCTGCAGAGGAGTTCCGTTCATGACCATCCAGGAACCCGGGACGGCCGCCGAGGCCCAGCCCGAGCCCGTGCCGCTGATGGGCTGCCCCTACAAGGCCGACCCCTACCCGCTCTACCAGCGGATGCGTGAGGCCGGCCCGGTCCACCGGGTGCTGTTCCCCAGCGGCGTACGGGCATGGCTCGTCACCGGCTACGACGCCGCCCACTCGGCGCTGGGCGACGACCGCCTCGGCAAGAACCACGACCGCGGCAACGACCGCTGGCGGGCCCGCGCCTCGATCATGCCGGAGCCGCAGCACTCCCAGCTCCAGGTCCACCTCCTGCACCAGGACCCGCCCAAGCACACCCGCATGCGGCGCTTCGTGACGGACGCCTTCACACCCCGCCGCATCGAGCGACTGCGGCCCCGATTCCGGGAACTCGCCGACGCCCTCGTCGACGCCCTCCCGGAGACCGGTCCCACGGACCTCGTCGCCGGCTTCGCCGCACACTTCCCCTTCCAGGTCCTCGCCGAGGTCATCGGCCTCCCGGCCGAACTGGCCGCCCGCTTCGACCGCGACTGGGGCAAGGTCGTCCAGCCGGTCGGTCCCACCGACCCGGGACGGCCGCTGTACGAGGCCCGCCTGCGCGGACTCCAGGGCTACATAGCCGAGGTCGTCGCCCACAAGCGGGAACACTGGGACGACGACCTGCTCAGCCGCCTCGTCACGGCCCGCGACCGCCGCGAACTGTCCCAGGAGGAGCTGGACTCGATGATCTTCCAGCTCCTGGTCGCGGGCCAGGAGCCGGTGACGAACCAGATCACCACCGCCCTGATCGCCCTCTTCCGCCACCCGGCCGAACTCGCCCGCCTGCGCGACAACGCGGACCTGATGCCCCGCGCGGTCGACGAACTCCTGCGCTACGACAGCGCCTTCGAGCTGACGACCTGGCGCTTCTTCGACCGGGAAAGCGACCTGCACGGTACTGAGGTCCCGGCGGGCGACTCGGTGATCGTCTCGCTGTGCGCCGCCAACCGCGACCCGCGCCGCTTCCCCGACCCCGACACCCTCGACCTCGACCGCTCGCCCAACCCGCACCTGGCCTTCGGCCACGGCCTCCACTTCTGCCCCGGCGCCGCCCTCGCCCGGGCCGAACTCCAGACCGCCCTGGGGGCCCTGCTCACCCGCCTGCCCGGCCTGCACCTCGCCATCGGGGACGAGGACATCGAGTGGATCCCGGCCGTCCTCGGGCGGGGAGCGAACCGCCTGCCCGTCGGCTACGACCGGCGCCTCTGACCCCTCGCCCACGGCCGGCCCGATCCCGCGATCCGGACGGGTCCCGGCTGATCACCCGTACTCACCCGTACTCACCCGTCGGCACCCGGCGCGCCCCGCCGAGGCGCCATACGGCCATGCCCGCAAACCCGCGTCCCGTACGCCGTCACGGAGGAACCCGTCCCATGCCGCTGAAGACCGCACCGGACACCCGCTCCACGAGCACCACCGGCACCGCCATCCTGAACCTGCTCCTGCCCCACCACCGCACCACTGGTGCCGCGCCCGCCCGCGCGGAGGCGTTCCCGCACCAACTGCGGCAGATCGAGGACTTCGTACGAGCGGGCGACCCCGTCGTCCTCACCCTCCCGGGCTTCCCCTGCAAGTCCCCCAACCCCGCCAAGGTCCTCGGCCACCTCCCGGACCAGGGCGAACGCCTCTCCCTCACCTTCCTGGACTCGCTCTGCCGCGACATCGAGAGGATCCACGAGCCGGGCGCCCGGGTGACCATCTGCTCCGACGGCCATGTCTTCGGCGACCTGATCCGCGTCCCGGACGACCACATAGACGCCTACTCGGACGAACTCAGACGCCTGATGAAGGACGAGGACCTGAACCGCCTCTCCGTCTTCGACCTGCGCGACGTCCTCGGCGACCTCCCCCACGACGCCAAACGCGCACACGTGCACGAGAGGTACGCACCCACCCTGGAGGCGCTGCGCGCGGAGGTCCGCTCGGAGGAGCACACACTCGCCCTGTACCGGGGCATCACCCGCTTCCTCGTCGAGGACACCGCCGACTTCACCGGCAGCCGCTCCGCCCTCCAACGCGAGTGCCGCACAAGGGCGTACGGCGTCATCCAGCGCAGCCGCGCCTGGGGCGCCCTGATCGCCGAGCACCACCCGCGCTCGGTGAGGCTGTCCATCCACCCCCAGCCCGTCGGCGCCCCCAAGTTCGGCATCCGCCTCCTCGACGCCGCCGACGCCTGGACGACCCCCTGGCACTCGGCCGCCCTGCGCCGCGCAGACGGCACCTGGACCCTCATGCCCCGCGCCCGCGCGGAACAACAGGGCCGCCTGATCCGCCACGACGGCAGACCGAGCCACTTCCAGCAGGACTGAGCAGTCCCGAAGGCAGCGCAGCGCCTATGATCCCGTCGGCCCGGGACGACGAAGCCCGCCCGCTCGCTCCAACGGCCATGGTGCCGACGCGAGACGCGCTGAACGTGAACGCGGGCCCAGCGCTCGTGCGTCCGCGATCCACAGCGTGACGTGTCTCAACAGCCTTGCACGAAGGAGCTTCACATGCTGCTCCGGCTCGTCGAGGGCGTGGGCGACGGCGCGTGCTCTTCTTCCGCCCAGGAGTCCGAGCGGCGCAGCAGGCACGGCCGCCCGTGTCCGACGTGCCGGCACCGCAGCGATCACCTGCGTCTCTCGTCAACGTCCCTGCGCGCCGACGGCATCGAGTTCCGTCCAGACGGTCTTGCCGCCCGGTGGGTACGGTTCCGTGCCCCAGCGGTCGGCCAGGGTGGAGACGAGAAGCAGGGCGCGGCCGGTCTCGCTGTCGGACGGCGTCGCGCAATCGGCGACCTTCGTGGGGAGCCGGTCACCGCGGGCATCGGTGACCGCGATGCGCAGGACGCCGGCGGCAGGGTGGCCGGGTGTGAGGGTGAGGCGCGGACCTTCGGCGCCGTCGTCCAGGCCCTGCGGGAGCACGCGGGGCTCAGCCGCGCCGAGTGCGGGCAGCTGGTCCGCTTCCCCAAGCACACCGTGGAGTCGGTGGAGCTGGGGCGGTTCAGCCCAGGGCGATGACTGCGTGGAAGTAGCCGTCACTGAGCAGGCCATCCACGTACGGGACTCCAAGGACGTGACATGGCCCCTTTCGCCGTCGGCCGAGATGGCTGGGTGCACATTCCGACTGCGAAGGCCGAGGTGAGCATGCCTGCTGTCCCGACCGGGACGTCAAGGTCCGAGGCGATGTCCGGCAGGAGACCGGCGAGCATGAATTCCGAGGTGCCCATGGCGAGGACCGCCATGGCAAGCAGGTACAGCGGAAGAGGCATCGAGTGACTCCGAGGCGAGGAGAAGCGCGAGGAAGGGCGTCTCGTCACCGCGGTCAGCACCCAAGGGCGCACTCGTCCGACCGCACGACACGGCGGAGCGGCAGGGCTACGAACTCGGGAGTACAGCAGACGTCATTGTCTGGCGGGCTCGGACCGGGTATGGAAAAGGCTCAATGGCTCAGGAACCGCCCTTTGGGAATTCCTCGACGTTCTCTATCCGATCCTGGCAAATCAGCAATTTTGGCAGCCGCGGTCGAGTCGACCCGGCGGAATCCGAAGCCGAGTTGCCGCGTGATCGATTGTGGTGCGCTACGGTGTCGGACATATGACGTGACGCAAAGCCGTGATCACCAGCATCGGGGGTTGGCCCGCCATGGGCGTCGATGAGGACTGGGCCGAGCTGCGAGCCGAAGCGGCCGAACAGCGCTGCACGGCCATGCGGTTGAACCGGCTCCCCGAGGACGGCCCGGGCCCGGGCGGCACGTCGAGGCTCGTGTCGACGCCGAGCGAGAAGAGCGCCGCCGCCAACACCATTGAGAACGAGCTGCTGGCCAGTACCAGGAAGGCGGCCGAACATGCGGACGCGGCCAACGGCAGTGCCATCGGTGCGTTCAGCGGATGGGCGACCGCAACCGCACTGAAAATGGTGCAAACGGCCTGGGACGGGCAGGTGAAGACGCTCATGGGCCGCCTGAGCAAGGAGCGTGACGGTCTCAGGAACGCCGCCACCACCCTGACGGGAGTCGACACCGGCCGCCGCGACCACATCAACGGCATCAAGACGCCGTCGGTGTTCAACGGCTACGAGTGAGCCACCGCAGGCCGGCCACCGCACGACTCCGTAGCGCCCCAGGGGAAATGAGCATGCTCACATATCACGAAGTCATGACGACGGACTTCGGAAAGCTCTCCACCGCTGCCGACAAATGGAAGTCGATGGCAGAGGAATTCGCGAAGGTCGAGAAGCGCTACCGGGACAGCGTCCAGAAAATCACGCTCGGAGACGTCTGGCAGGGCGAGAGCGCGAACGCGGCCTCCATGAACTTCGCCGCGACCCGGTACGAGTACCAGGCCGCACAGACCCAGGCAGAAGCGACGGCGACACTTCTGCGTAACGCGCACGCCCAGTTCGTCGAACTGAAGAAGCAGCTGGAGACCGCACGCGCCGACGCCGTCGAGGCGGGCATGAAGGTTTCCGAGCAGGGCAATGTCGCCTTCGACTACGAGAGGGCCACCGAGGGCGAGCGCAAGGCCCTCCGCGACGACCCGGCGTACGCCAAGAGCGTCCGGGAGAGCGAGCAGTCCTGGGCCGACTACATCAAGTCCTGCGTAAAGGCCGTCGACGACGCCGACATGGACTTGCAGAAGGACCTCGAAGCCGTTGTCAAGGACAGCGGCGGCGGCAAGAACGACGACACGGCGGGCGGCTTCAACGGTAACGCCGACAAGGTCGCGAAGGCGGACGACCAGCAGAAGCAGGAGCGCATGGAGCTCGCCTCACTGGCGATGCGGGACGGCGAGACCCTGGACGACTATCTGCAGCGCCTCCAGAAGGATGGCGTGGAGAAGGCGACCGGCAGCAAGAGGCTCGCGGAACTCTTCGCCGCCGTCCAGAAGGGCACGATCACCGCCTCCGCTTTCGCCGCCGCGGTCGGCGGGAGCCTGGGCGGCTCCTGGAAACTGTTCAAGTACCTGAAGCAGGGCAAGGACGTCACCGCGCCCGGCACGTTCCTCTCCACCTTCGTCAACAACCGGATGGCCGGGGCCGCGCCCGGGAGCCTGTTGAGCAAGCTTCCTCCCGGTATGGTCAACGCCATCACCGGGTCCGACGAAGCGGCCATGTTCGGCGGGTACATACGGAACGGCGCCTTCTTCATGCCGTCGGCGGCGGAGGCCGACCTCGCCAAGGTCGCGCAGAACGGCGGCCTCGCGAACGCCGCCAAGGCCGCCGGATGGATCCGGGGCGCGGGTGTCGTCGGCGGTGTCGCGGCGACCGCCTACGGCGTGGCGAACCTGGCCACGTACGACGCGGACATGATCAAGGCCAACCCCTCGAAGTTCGCCACCGACCTCAGCGGAACGGCGTTCAGCGCGTCGATGACCGCGCTGACCGTGGCGCCCAACCCGGTCACGGCCGGCCTGGCGATCGGCACGGGCGTGGTGTACGCAGGTTGCCTGATCTGGGACAACCACGAGGCCATCGGCGACGGAATCGAGAAGGCCGGGGACTGGATGGGCGACAAGGCGTCGGACATCGCCGGCGGGGCGAAGAAGCTGGGCAGCGCCCTCAACCCGTTCGACTAGCGAGGGACGACAGGACGACATGCACACGACCATCAGCCCGTTCACGCTCGCGTACTGGAAGGAGAAACAGCCCGCCGGGCGAACGAAGTTCGGCTGGGAGGGCACTTCTCCGGAGCTCGGCGACATCCGGGTGGTGTACCCGGCGGGTCCGGACGCGCCGAACGCAATCGTCACGGATGTGCGCGGTGCTCTGATCCCCACGGCCACGTTCGAGACGCGTGGCGTGCACACGGACGTCGTGTCGATGCCGACCCTCAACCGCGCGACGCTCCGGGTGGGCGACGGGCTCGTGCGGATGAGCCGGAACCGGTGGGCGCTTACGCACCGGGGGCGCTCCCTGCACATGACGTATCTGGGCGACGCGTACAGGCTCACGGCGATCAACCGCAGGGCGTACAAGCTGTCCCGGCAGCCCGACGCCGAAGACCCCGGTGTCGTCATCACGGTGCGGCTGTCGGGTCTCGGAAGCGGCAGGAAAGCAACCGTGCAGGCGGCGGGCCGGGTCCTGCCCGCCGACGTCTCCCTCGCGGCTCTCTTCTCCGGAGTCGACCGGTCCGTGCTCACGCGGCGCGGCGCCGTACGGGCGGGCTTCTCAAGGATCTTCAACTTCTGGGCCGAGTCCCAGTCCTGAGCGACGAACAAGTGAGCGTGTATGCCTTCGTTCGACATTTCCCGGTGCCGCTTCCGGCTGGCCGACGAGCATGTGATCGTGCTGTCCGAGCTGGCGGCAGGGGACGAGGTGCCCGACGAGTTCGCGGTGGCCCGGAAGGAGCTGCTGGACCGCGGTCTGATCGATGAGGACGGGAAGCTGTCCCCTCTGCTGCTGCCGCTCATGAAGACGGTCCTCAACCCGGGGGTGGTCATCTCGCTGGAGGCCGCCGGCCGGCAGGGCAAGCTGCACCACGGCATGCTCATCGGCGAGGCACACGTCGTCGCGCACGAGGCGTGGCCGGGGGTGACCGAGGCCGAGTACTCCTGCGTCGAGCCGAAGATGCTGGTCTGGAAGCTCGCCGACATGGTGAACCTCCAGCAGTCCTCGGCCGGCGGGGACACGGCTCTCTCCGTCGTCGAGACGACCGTCAGCACTGTCGAGGCGGGTCTCGCGGTCCTGGAGGGCGAGGGCTTCGTCAGGTCCGCCGACGACGAGCGCGAGGCGATCCGCCGGGCCCTCGCGGCGGACGGCAGCCTCGGCGAGCCGGCGCTGACGCTCGTCGCCGACCTGATCTCCGAGCTCCGGTCGAGCTGGCGCCTGACCTCGGCCTGGCAGGCCCACCACGAGGGCCAGGACGGTGTGGAGACGCGCGGCTTCGCCGTCTGGGACTGCGGCCCTCTCGGCTACTGGCTGCGGGAGCTGCCCACCGAGCCCGTGCCCGCGGAGCGGATCACCCCGACGAGCACCTTCAGGCTCGTCCGCGTGGACGCCAAGACGATCTGGACGCGGATCACCGGCCTCCTGCCCGACGAGGGTGAGCTCGGCCACGCCGAGTCACGCCGGCCGCGCCAGGGCTAGCCTCGCGCTTCCATGAAGCGGGCTGCCCGGCCAGTGATCAAGAAAGCAGAGACGCGAACATCGGGAACGTACTCCGGCACCGCGACGGGCATGCCGTGCTGATCGATCTCGACGGCCTCGCGCTGGCCCCGCGCCGGCCCCGCGCGAGTGGGACCTGATCCTGACCGCGATCTACTACGACCGGTACGGCTGGCACACCAAGGCGGAGTACGCCGAGTTCGTCCACCGGTACGGCTTCGACCTGATGAACTGGCCGGGGTACGAGACCCTTGCCGACCTGCGCGAGCTGATGATGGTGGTGTGGGTCGGCCACCAGGTCACCACGAGCGAGCGCTCCGCAGCAGGAGTTCGCCCGGCGGGTGAGCGCCCTGCGGAGCGGTGGAAGACGGAAGGACTGGCAGCCGTTCTGACGGCCGTTGCTTCGACTGCCTGCACTCGTTGACGAAGACAACCGGTTCGGAGCAACGAGTGCCGCTGCAGGCCGTCCGCGGCCGGCGGAACCCGTACCGGCGCGGCAACGACAGGTCCGGGGCGACAGGAGGGACACGACCCATGAGCAATGTGCACGTACGCATCGGGGCGCACCGGTACGCGTATCACACGGACCCTGGCTGTTCCGCGCTGAACGGCAAGCCGGAGACCTTCCAGGGGATCGAGGAGCTCCCCAGGGACGAGGCGGAGAGGCAGGACCTCAAGGCGTGCCGGCAGTGCAGGAAGTAACGGCGGTTCTGCCGACCGCCGGCACTACTGGGGACTGTCTTCACTCGTGATCAAACCGGGGCCCAGAACCCCGGTTTCCTGCTCGTGGAAGTCGCGGACGGCGGCTGTAGGACCGATTCGCGTCAGCCGCTGCCGGAACTCGGCGAGGTAGCTGACGCAGCGGGCCGACTTGAGCTGTTCGCCGAGGTCGAGGGCATCGAGGGCCACCCGGCATGCCTCCTCGACGTCCCCGGCCCGTAGGTGGGCGTCGGCGAGAACCATGGTCGCGAAGAAGTCGCTGCGGACGTGGCTGCCGCTCATGGCGTTCTCGGCGTGGGCGACGGCCTGGCGGGCGCTGTTGACGTCACGGAAGCAGTGGGCGGCCTCGGCGGCGAGTTCGGCCTCGTCGAAGTAGGTGATCCACTCCGGCTCGTCGTCGTTGCTGCGGCTCTCCGGCGCCTTCGTGGCCGAACTGAGCGCGGCTTCGCATGCGCGGACGTCCCCGGTGCGTGCGAGCGCGCGGGCCTCCATAGCGTGGAACTGGGCGCGTAGCGTCGTTCAAGAACATGGGCAGTTGGTATGGACGCTGTGGCCACGACCTGTCCGCTGTGAGGGCGGAAGGCGCGCCAGGTGCTGTGGAGGGCGGCGCACGGTAGCACAGCGAGCGCGGCGCGAGGAGCGCGTTGAAGGTGGCGGGGGCCCGTGCGGCAGACTGGGTGTCGCTCATGCCGCCCCCCGACCGAACGAGAGAGTCATCGCACCCGTGACCGACGAGTCCGCGGCCCCGGAATCCGCCGACGAGGACGCCTTCGGCATCGACGCGTTCACCCTGGACGACCGGCTGCGGCTGTTCCACTTCGCCGCCGCCGACAAGCGCCACGAATATCTCTGGCTGTTGCGTGCCTTCGAGCGGGGACGGGCCAACTACCAGGTGCTGCTGCACGCCTCGGACGCGGCGGCGCTCCTGAAGCGGCTCGCCGCCGACCATCCCGGCGCGGCGGCCGTCGGGGACGTGCAGCCGCTGCTCGACGCGCTCGCCGAGTGGCGGGTCCTCGACCGGTCGTACGACGGGACGCGCGCCGCGAACCTCGCCGAGTACCGCAACCGGCACTACGTCTACCAGTTCACCCAGGCGGGCTACCGGGCCTACCGGGCGGTGGAAGACGTACTCGGCGCGCGGCTGGAGGATGCCCAGCTCTCCCGGCTCGTCTTCCCCGACCTCCTCGCCGACCTTCACGCGCTGGCCGACGCCAACACCGCCGGCGACGCCGAGGAGGTGTACCGCAAGCTCGGACGCCTGGACTCCGTGCTGAGCGAGATGGCGCAGCGCGCCGCCCGGTTCTACCTGATGCTCGGCGACCTGGCGCGGACCAACGACACCCGGCCCGAGGTGTTCCTCGCCCACAAGGACGCCCTGCTCACGCACATGCGGGAGTTCACCGCCGAGCTCGGCCGCTACGCCCCGCTGCTCGCCGAGGCCGTCGGGAAGGCCGCCGCCACCGGCGTCGACCGGATGGTCGAGCACGCCGCCGAGGCCGACGAGCGGCTCTTCCGCAGCCCCGCCGAACGCCTCGAGGACTGGCGGCAGCGGTGGCAGGGAATCGTCCACTGGTTCGCGGAGCGCGAGCACGGCGAGGCCGAGCGGCTCCAGGACGCCACCGTCACCGCCATCCGCTCCGTCCTCGCCCTGCTGCGCCGGGTCACCGAGGCCCGCCGCGGCGGGGTGAGCCGGGAGAGCCAGCTGCGGCACCTCGCCCAGTGGTTCGCGTCGTGCGAGAGCGACGAGGACGCGCATGCCCTCTTCCAGGCCGCCTTCGGGCTCGGCGCGCCCCGCCACATCGCCGTCCCGTACGCCGACCCCGAGCTGATCCCGGGACGTACGTCCTGGTGGGAGGCCGAACCGGTCGAGCTGGCGCGCACCCTGGTCCAGTCCGGCCGCAGCCCCGGCCTGCACGCCCCCGGCCGCATCGAACGCAACGAGGCCCAGCGGGAACGGCTGCGCGCCGAGCAGTTGAAGCAGCAGGCCGAGCGCCGCACGGCCGCCGCCTCGCTCGCCGCGGAAGGAGCGCACGGCAGGGTGCTGGACGAGGCCGAGACGCGGGTCCTGCTGGCGCTGATGGACGTGGCGCTCGCCGCTCGCGTCCCGGTCGGCCGCGGCGTCCGCGCCGCTTCCGGCTCCGCCCACGGCGTACGCCTCACCCTCGCCCCCGCCGAGGGCTCCACCACCGTGCGCACCGTCCGCGGCAACCTGCACCTGGACGGGCTGCGACTGGAGGTCACGGCATGAGCGCAGTACGAAGCACCCCCGCTGCCGCCCCGGCCCCCACCCCGGCCGGCGGCGGGCGACGGGTGGGGGAGCGTGTCGCCGAGCACGTCTCACCGCTCGAACTCGCCGACTACCAGAAGGCCGTACGGCTGGTCCTGCGGCATCCGCTGATCACACCCTCGTACCCGGACCGGGCGGCCCTGCCGACCGTGCGCCGCTGGGCCGCGCAGCTGCGCACCGACCTCATGGAGGTCCTCGGCCACCGGCTCGTCACCACGGTCGACACCGCCCGGCTGCTGCGCGCGCAGGACCACCTGGACGCGACGCGGCCCGCCCTCACCCGCGCCGGCCGCCCCTTCGACCGGCGCCGCTACGCCTACCTCGTCCTCGCCCTCGCCGCCCTCGGCCGCCACGGTGCGCAGGTCGCTCTCGGTGA
The DNA here is from genome assembly GCF_009916105.1 of Streptomyces sp. GC420. Taxonomy (GTDB): domain Bacteria; phylum Actinomycetota; class Actinomycetes; order Streptomycetales; family Streptomycetaceae; genus Streptomyces. The sequence goes on from NZ_JAAAXQ010000271.1 coordinate 10,694, forward strand.
ACTCGCCGACGCGGTCGCCGCCGACGCCGCGCGCATCGACGGCCTCGGCCTGGACACCGCCCGCAAGACCGACCGGGACGCCTTCGTCGACGCCGTCACCTGGCTCACCGAGCGCGGCGCCCTCGCCCTCACCGATGGCTCCGCCACCGCCTGGGCCGGCGACCCCGAGCGTGCGGAGGCCCTGTACGACATCGACCGCGAGATCCTCACCGCCGTGCACCAGCCCACCCGGGTCCTGCAGCACCTCACCTCGGTGACCGGGCTCCTCGACTCCGGCAGCGCGCTGGGCCTGTCCACGGGCCGCCACGCGCAGCGCCGCGACCAGGCCCGCCGCGCCCGCCGCCTCGTCCTGGAGAACCCGGTCGCGTACTACGCCGACGCCGACCCCGAGCTGCTCGGCCAGCTGCGCGCCCCCTCGCTCGCCGAGGACCTCCAGCGCCTGACCGGCCTCGCCGTGGAGCGCCGTGCCGAGGGCGTCGCGCTCGTCGACACCTCCGGCAGACTGTCCGACATCCGCTTCCCCGGCGGCGGCACGGTCGCCCAGGCCGCGCTGCTCCTCGGCGCCCGCATCAGCGAGGCCGCCCGGCGCTCGGGGCGCCACGCCCCCGACCTGCTGCCGGTCCCGACGGCCGCCGAACGCCTGGCCGCCCGTGTGCGCCGCGTCGACGCGGCCCTCCCGGCGCGCGGCCTGCTCGCGGAGCTCGTCGCACCCGTGGAGCTCGTCGCACCCGTGGAGGGGACACCGTACGAGGCTGCCGAGGAGGAGGAGAACGGACCGGAGGAGGCTCGCTACCCCTTCGTCACCGACTCCTGGCTGCGCGGCAGGCTCAAGGAGATCACCGGCGAGACTGACATGCGGTCGAGGCGCAGGTCCGCCGTGACAGCCATGGGCAAGCGCCTCGGCGAGAGCTTGCTGTGGATGGGATTCGCGTGGACCGGTGTGTGTCCGCCCCACGCGTGGACGGACGACG
>NZ_JAAAXQ010000272.1 GCF_009916105.1 Streptomyces sp. GC420
GTCCTCGGCCGCGCATCCTGCCCCGCGGTCGCCGTACGCCCGCCCAGGGCGGGCCGCAAGGTCGCGGCGGACACCGCGGCCACCACGGTGCCGGCGGTGACGTCGTCGTCTTCGAGCCCGCGCCCCGCGTCGACGTCGTCTCGCACGTCGGTGCCGGGGACGCCTTCGCCGCCGGGTTCCTCTCCGCCACCCTGCGCGGACTCCGGCCGGCGGAGCGGCTTCGGCACGGTCACCTGACGGCCGCCGCCGCGCTCACCGCGCGCGGCGACCTCGGGGTGCCGCTCCCACGCGCCGAGGCGGACCGGCTGGTCGCGCTCGACGCCGCGGGGTGGGGAACACTGCGACTCGGCCCCGGCGGGACCGCCGCCGGCCAGGCCGAGTCCGTACGCGTGGAGGTACGCACACCATGAGCCAGACCGTCGACCGCGCGCTCAGCATCCTGCCGCTGCTCGCCGAGGGCCCCGCCGACCTCGGGCAGGTCGCCGAGCGGCTCGGCGTGCACAAGTCCACGGCGCTCAGGCTGCTGCGCACCCTGCACGAGCACGGGCTCGTCTACCGCCAGCAGGACCAGCGCTACCGCCTCGGGGCCCGCCTCTTCGCGCTCGCCCAGGAGGCCGTCGAGAACGTCGACGTGCGGGAGATCGCCCACCCCCACCTCGTCCGCCTCAACGAGCAGTGCGGGCACACCGTCCACCTCGCCGTGTACGAGGAGAACGAGGTCCTCTACATCGACAAGGTCGAGAGCCGCTACCCCGTACGGATGTACTCCCGCATCGGCAAGCCCGTCGCCATCACCGTGGCCGCCGTCGCCAAGCTGCTGCTCGCCGACCTGCCGGAGGCCGAGCGGCGCGCGGTCGCCGAGAAGCTCGACTACCCGGCCTACACGCCCCGTTCCACGCCGAACGCCGCCGCGTTCCTCAAGGAGCTGGCCGTCGTGCGGGAACAGGGCTGGGCAACCGACCTCGGCGGGCACGAGGAGTCCATCAACTGCGTGGCCGCGCCCGTCCGCGGGGCCGACGGGCGGGCCGTCGCCGCCATGTCGGTCTCCGCGCCGAACGTCGTGGTCACCGCCGAGGAACTGCTGACCCTGCTGCCGCTGGTACGGCGTACGGCGGAGGCCGTCAGCCGCGAGTACTCCGGCAGGAACCACTGACCGGCCGACCGAAGGGGAACGATGTCCGACAAGACCGCGATCACGCCCGCCACCCACACGGCCCCGCCCGCCAGGTTCTCACACGGGGTCCGCAAGGGCAACATCCTCCAGGTCGCCGGGCAGGTGGGCTTCCTGCCGGCCGAGCCGGGGAAGCCGCCGGTGCCGGCGGGACCGACGCTGCGCGAGCAGACCCTCCAGACCCTCGCCAACGTCAGGGCGGTCCTCGAAGCGGGCGGCGCCACCTGGGAGGACGTCGTGATGATCCGCGTCTACCTCACCGACACCGGCCACTTCGCCGAGATGAACGCCCTCTACAACGAGTACTTCGCCGATCTGAGGGAGGCCCCCGCGGCCCGCACCACGGTCTACGTCGGGCTGCCCGCGGGGCTGCTCATCGAGGTCGACGCCCTGGCGGTCCTCGGCTGACCGCTGCCCCGCCGCGGCCCCTTCGCGCCCCTTCGCCGCCCCTCCGGCGACCCGGCGGGCCCTCGCGGCGCCGCGGGCCCTCGCGGTGGCGCCGCGGCCGTACGGCCGGTCGTCCGACCGGCCGTACGGCCGCTAACGGTACGGGCACGGGGGCGCCCCGGCGCCCCCGCGCACAGCGATGTCCGCCATACTTCGCACCGTGGAGCAGCGCACAGGTCAGAACTTCCCGCCAGTCACCGTGGCGGTGACCGATCCGGCGTACATCCCCGGACTCACCGCCCCCAGCCCCGCGGCCACCGAGGACGCGGTCCGTGACGAGGCTCCCGAGGGCCTCTCAGGGACCGGAGCCGAGACCTCGAAGGCCGCCGAGACACTGGAGGCAGACACCCAAGAAGAAGCCCCCGCAGCGAAGACGGCCGAGGCCGGGACCCCCGGGAGGGCGGTGGCCGGCTCCGAGTCCGAGTCCGAGTCGGAGTCCGACGAGGACGCGATGTCGGACGGCCCCGCGTTCACGGCCTCCGACTTCCGCGGCTCGATCGCCGCGGACCGCTCCGGCGTGAGGTTCCGGCTGGACGACCAGGAGGCCGAGTTCGACTGGGAGGAGATCGGCGCGGTGGAGGTGACGACCTCCCGGTTCGGGCGCCGGCTCACCGTCACCGTCCACATGGCGGGCAACCGCTGGTACCCGGCCGACATCGATGCCGACAAGGCCCGCGTCAAGGAGTGGACCGAGCAGCTCGACGCGGTCCTCGACGCCTACTTCCAGGAATGACACGGGGCGCCCCCGGCCGTGGCCGGGGGCGCCGTCGTCGTGCCGGTGCGCGCACGGCGGCTCAGCCGCAGTACTGCGCCTCCTTGCCGATGGAGCGGTACATGCAGTCCGCGTTCTCCAGCAGTTGGAGCACCGCGTCGCGGTTCCTGCTGGTCTCGCGGTCGATGACCTCGTCGGGCGGGTAGAAGCCGCCGCCCGAACTGGAGGACGGATACATCTCGAAGGTGTAGCCGAAGATCTTCTGCGCGCCCCACAGCCAGTCGTCTATCGAGCCGTCCGTGATGTACAGGTCGCTGGACTGCTCGGGCGTGTAGCCGTTGCTCGCGGCCATGGCGCGCCCGACGGTGGCGAAGGCGTTGCGGTCGTCCGCCGTCATGCCGGTGGTGGTGTCGGAGTAGGTGTAGCCGAACGGCCAGAGCACCAGCTCGCTGTAGGTGTGGAAGTCGATGGCCGCCCTGATCTGCTGGGTGCCGCCGACGACCCGGCTGCGGACGAAGTCCGCGACGACCTTCACCTCGGGCGCCGACTCGGCCGCCGGGCCGCGGTAGGTCTCCGAGGAGGTGCTGCCGGAGGAGCCGCCGCAGCAGCCCCAGCGGTACGCCCAGTTGCGGTTGAGGTCCGTACCGACGTACGAGGAACCGGAGTTGGGCTGGCGGTTCTTGCGCCAGCTGCGGTAGGAGCCGGTGGCGATGTCGTACTCGCCGCCGTCCGGGTTGAGGTCGGGGACGATCCAGATCTCACGGCTGTTCACCATGCTGGTGACCCGTGAGTCGGTGCCGTAGTCGGAGGTCAGCTCCTTGAGCAGGTAGAGCGCCATCTCGACGGTGAGGTGCTCGCGCGCGTGCTGATGGTGCGTGAACAGCACCTCGGGCTCCGCCTCGTCGGTGCCCACATTGTCGCTGATCTTGATGGCGACGATGTTGCGGCCCTGGTAGGAGGTGCCGATGACGCGCTGACTGGCGATCGCGGGGTTCGCCGAGACGAGGGAGTTGATCTCGCTCGTCATCTCCGCGTAGTTGTGGTACCGCGAGTCGGCGGAGGGGAAGTCGAGCGGTTCCACGGCCGCGCCGCCGCTGCGGTCGGGGACCGTGCCGAGCTGTTCGAGTTCGTAGCCCAGGGCGCGCAGCTTCTTCGCCTGCGCGGGGTCGGCGGAGACGACGACGGTGTGCCCGTCGGTCTCGTCGATGGTGACGCCCGTCCTGGCGAGGGCGGTTCGCGTCACCCGGTTCGATTCCATGTGGATCTCGTACTGCTCGATGTCCTCGTCGGCGGCCGTGGCCCGGGCGGCGGCGGACGGGGGAACGGCTTCGGCGCCGGCGACCGTGGCCGTCACGCCGAGTGCCAGGGTCAGCAGCACGGACAGGGTCGCCGTCCGTCGTCTGCCGCTGCCGCTGCCGCTGCCGCGAATTCGGAGTCGCATGAGGTCTCCTGGGTGTGGAGGTGTGGGGGGTGTCGCTGCGACGTGCCAGAGGGGGTGCAGGTGCGGATGCGGGTGCTGGATGGTCCGGGCTCATGGTGAAGCCCTGGCATGAACCGGTCAATAGCGCCCGCTCATGAATGACGTTGCGTCAAATTCGTATCCCCGTACCGAAGATGCCCCGAACGGTGGGTGCCCGCCCTCTTGTCCGAGGCCCCGATCACCGCTGTCATGAGGCGATCACCTCAGGGGGACGAGGACGAGTGGGAAGGCGGCCACCCATGGCAGGCACCACCGGGAGCACCACGGAGGAACGGGCCGGCGGGCCCCGCAGGACCGGCTGGAAGTACGTCGGACCCGGCATCGTCGTCGCGGCCACCGGCGTCGGCGCGGGCGATCTGGTGGCCACGCTCATCGCGGGCAGCAAATTCGGCTACACCCTGCTGTGGGCCGCCGTCGTCGGCTGCGTCGTCAAGATCTTTCTCGCGGAGGCCGCCGGGCGCTGGCACCTGGCCACCGGCCGCACGCTCTTCGACGGCTGGCGCAGCCTCGGCCGGTGGACGACGGTCTACTTCGTCGGGTACGTCGTCGTGTGGGGCTTCGTCTACGGAGCGGCGGCCATGTCCTCCAGCGCGCTGCCGCTGGACGCGCTGTTCCCCAGCGTCATGAACCTCAAGGCATGGGCGATCCTCACCGGACTCGCCGGCCTGGTGTTCGTGTGGTTCAACCAGTACGCCGTCTTCGAGAAGGTCATGACGGTACTCGTCGGCGTGATGTTCGTGGTCACCGTCTACCTCGCGGTCCGCGTCGGGCCGAACCTCGGTGACGCCCTCGCCGGGCTGCTGCCCGTCCTGCCCGACCAGTCCGTCGTGAACACGCTCGGCCTGATCGGCGGCGTGGGCGGCACCATCACGCTGGCGGCGTACGGCTACTGGGTCAACGCCAAGGGCTGGAGGGACGCGACCTGGATGAAGGTGATGCGGACGGACAACCGGGTCGCGTACATCACCACCGGCATCTTCGTCATCGCGATGCTGATCGTCGGCGCGGAACTGCTGCACGCCTCGCACATCGCCGTCGCGTCCGGCGACAAGGGGCTGCTCGACCTCACCGGTGTCCTCGAGGACACCTACGGCACGGGAACCGCGAAACTGTTCCTCGTCGGCTTCTTCGCGACCTCCTTCACCTCGCTGATCGGCGTCTGGCACGGGGTGAGCCTGATGTTCGCCGACTTCGTGGCGCACGCCCGCAGGGAACGCGGCTCCGCGGGCCCCTCCGCGGCGTCCGGCGCTCCCGGGGAGGCCGTCGCCTCCGGGGCCGGGACCACCGACGCCGAGGCCGTCGCCTCCGGCGCCCGGGAGAAGTCCCCGGCATTCCGCGCGTACCTGCTGTGGCTGACCTTCCCCCCGATGGTCCTGCTCTTCCTCGACGAGCCGTTCGGCCTGGTCATCGTGTACGGCGTGGTCGGCGCCTTCTTCCTGCCGTTCCTCGCGGTGACCCTGCTCCGGCTGCTCAACAGCTCCCGCACACCGCGCGAGTGGCGCAGCGGCCCGGCCAGCAACACGGCCCTGGTGGCGGCCGGAGTGCTGTTCCTCGTGCTCTGCGTGCAGCAGGTGCGCGACCTTCCCTGGTAGTGGCACCGGCGGCCGCCGTACTGTCTGGGCCATGGGGGTGGACGAGACGGAGCGCATCGGCGGCTACGCGGTGGTGCGCAAACTCGGTGAAGGCGGCATGGGCACGGTGTACCTGGCCCGTTCGCGCGGAGGCAGGAGCGTCGCCGTCAAGGTCGCCCGGCCCGAACTCGCCGCCGACCGCCATTTCCGGGAGCGGTTCCGGGCGGAGGTGGCGGCAGCCCGCAGGGTCGGCGGTTTCCACACCGCGCCCGTGGTCGACGCCGACCCCGACGGCGATCCGCCCTGGCTCGCCACCGCGTACATCCCGGGGCCCACGCTCCCCGTCGTGGCGGACCTCCCGCCGACGCTGCACGACCCCTCGCCCCTGCCGCCCGTCCCGCCCGTTCCGCAGGCGCCGCCCGTTCCGCAGGTGCCGCCGCGTCCGGCCGCACCGCCCGACGCGGCACCCCGTGCGGCATCCCCCGCGGCGCACGCGACGGACCGCGCCCGTGCGCAGCCTGTGTTCGTCGCGTCCGACGAGCGCAACCGCGTCATCCTCAACGCCCGCGGCGTGGTCCTGAGCGTCGGCCCGGAGGAGGCCGAGTTCGCCTGGGACGAGGTCGCCGACGTGAGCTTCGACGCCTCGCGGCGCGGAAGGCGGCTCGAAGTGGTCGTCGTCCACCACGACGGGAGCCGGTTCGAGACCGATGTGAACGCCCGCAAGGGCCCGGTCCTGCTCGGCTGGATGGAGCAGTTGTACCGGGCCCTCGACCACTATCTGCCGTGAACGTACCGGGGGCCGCCCGCGCGAAGTGCGGGCGACCCCGTGTGCTGGACGGCGCGAGCCGTTACGGCAGGCCGTGGACGTGCGGGCCGACCGCGTTCGACCAGGCGTTGCCTGCGGTCGCGTCCCAGTTCGTCGACCAGGTCATCGCGCCGCGCAGCGACGGGTAGGTCCTGGCCGGCCTGAAGGAACCGCAGTCGGTGCCGCGGCTCAGGCAGTCCAGGGCGTTCTTCACGACGGACGGGTCGACGTATCCGCTGCCGGCGCCGCGCGTGGAGGCCGGCACGCCGAGACCCACCTGGGACGGGTCGAGGCCGCCCTCCAACTGGATGCAGGCGAGTGCGGTGAGGAAGTCCACCGAGCCCTGCGAGTACACCTTGCCGTCGCAGCCCAGCATCGAACCGCTGTTGTAGTACTGCATGTTGACGACCGTGAGGATGTCCTTCACGTTCAGTGCGGTCCTGAAGTACTCCGTCGACGTCGACTGCATGTCGATCGTCTGCGGCGCCATCGTCAGGACCAGCGAGGAGCCGGCCTTCTGTGACAGCTGCCGCAGCGCCTTCGTCAGGTACGTCGAGTTGATGCCGTGCTCGAGGTCGATGTCGATGCCGTTGAAGCCGTACTCGCGCATCAGGGCGTAGGCGCTGTCGGCGAAGGCGGTCGCGGAGGCGTCGCTGTTGATGGTGACGTTGCCGCGCTCACCGCCGACGGAGAGGATCACGGACTTGCCGGCGGCCTTCTTCGCGGCGATGTCCGCCTTGAAGTCGGCCGTCGAGGCGTAGCCGACGGCCGGATCGAGGTTGAAGGTGATCTCGCCGGCGGTGGCCGTGGAGTCCGCGAAGGAGACGGCGATGATGTCGTACTGGCTCTGCACGTCGCGCAGCTTCTGCACGGTCGCGGCGTTGTCGAAGTTCTGCCAGTAGCCGGTCAGCGCGTGCCTGGGCACGTTCGGATCGGTGGTGCCGCCGTCCTTGGCCGTGGTCGCCGTCACCGTGGCGGACTTCGGCGACTCGCCCGCGGAGTTGGTCGCGGTGACCTGGAAGCCGTACGAGCTGGAAGCGGCAAGTCCGGTGACGGTGGCCGAAGTTCCGCTCACCGCGAGGACCTTGGAGCCGTCGCGGTAGACGTTGTAGCCGGTCGCGCCGGTCACCGGGGACCAGGACAGGGAGACGGAGGAGGAGGTGACGGGGCCCGCGGCGAGGCCGGCCGGCGCGGTGGGGACCGTCGGGTCGGGGTCGGTGCCCCCGCCGCCGTCGGGACCGAAGACGCTGATGTCGTCGGCGTGGTAGGCACTCTGGCCGTACCACCCGTGGGTGTAGACCGTCACGGAGGTCGTCGAGGCGCCGGTGGTGAAGCTCGTGCTGAGCTGTGTCCAGCCGGAGCCGCCGGGCGTCCAGGTGGAGACGTCGGTGGTGCCGGTGCCCGAGGCGCCGAGGTAGACGTAACTGCCCTGCACCCACGCGCTCAGCGTGTACGTCGAGTTGGGCTTGACCGCGACGGTCTGCGAGCACTTGGCGTTGTCCTGGCCCGCGGGCGTGGCCTTCAGCGCGCTCGCCCCGCCGTGCACCGGGGAGCCCACGGCGGTGCCGCTGCCGGCGGAGCAGGTCCAGTCGGCGAGCCCCGACTCGAAGCCGGCGTTCTTGGCGACGTTGACGTCGGCGGCCTGTGCCGTGCCCGCGCCTGCGAGACCGGTGACGGTGAGTGCGGACGCGGCGAGGGCGGCGATGCCCAGCCTCAGGATGCTTCGGCGGCGTCTGCCGCCGCCGGGTGTCACGGGGTCCACTTGTGGCCTCCAGTGGGGGGTATGGGAGCACTGCGGGACGGTGGCCACCGTTGCTGGTCAAAGTTGGTCCAGACCAATCTTCTTGTCAATACCCCCGCCCGGGGCGGGAGTCGGGCCGGGCCTGTGATCACCCACCGCTTGTTCTTGATCACTGCGGGGCAATCCCTGGCCAAGACAGGGTGAACGCTCCGTAGTTGGGTGTTCTCAGTCAGGTAGGAGGGTGGATAAGGTGCTAGCCCAGAGGGACGCACGGGCCACTGCAGCGGGGGGAGCCGGAAAGTGCCGATCGCGATAGCGGTGACCAGTGCCGGTCTGGTGCTGCCGGGGCCGGACCGGACGACCCCCCTCGCCGCGGTCCTCAAGCCCCCGGGCGAGCAGTCGCTCGAACGGGCCGTGGCCGACCTCCACATGCTGGTCGAGCAGCACGGCTACGTCGTCGCGCTGCTCCCCTCGAACCTGCCGCGCGCCTACGTCCAGCGGCTGCACACCGCGCGCGCCGTGCTGGAGAGCGACCGCATCGCCTTACTCGGGCCCGGGCTCCCGCCGCTCGGCGTCGCCCGGCTCGCACTCCAGCTGCGCCAGCTCTCCGTGTGCGACTTCAGCCCCGGCGTGATCGCCTCCGCCGCCCGGCTGCTCGCCCACTACATCTACGCGGGCGCGGTCCTCGGCTCCGTCGCCCGGCTCGACCGGGTCCCGGTCACCCTCAAGTCGCACGCCAAGTCCTGGGTCCCCGGCTCGCAGTTCGCCGTACTGGCCAACCCGGAGGCCCACCTCGTCAAGATCTCCGGAGCCGCCCCGGAGACGCGGACCGTACTCCCCGGACCCCAGTTCGCCACGACCCTGACGGTCGCGCACGGCCAGATGCAGGCCGAGTGGGTCACCGCGACCCTCGCGCCCGCCTGGAGGATTCAGGGACTCCAGGAGGTCACGCTGCCCGAGGGTTCCGCCGACTGGTGGGGCACGGGAAAGCTCATCGAGTTCGCCGCCGCGATCCCGGACATCTCCGTCCTCTATCAGCTGGTGGCCTCCGTGCGGCGAGAGGAGTGCCGTTGGTGCGGGCTCGAACTCATCGGAGACCGCTGCGGGTTCTGTTCGTCCCCGGTGTCCCCGCCGGACGAGCGGCCTGGCCGAACCGCCGGCGTCCTCGTTCGCAGGACACCCTGACACCGCACGGGCCACGATGACCGACAACCGGGTTCACCCACCCGTTCGTTCCCGCGCCGACCTGTCCGCAGGGCCGGCGCTCGTACGCGTGTGCCGCAGGGTGACCGAACCGCCACCAGACATCCGTCCGTTGACTTCCGTCCCTGAACAACGAACGAGGTAGTCCGCGCCATGAACTCACGCCAGCGCCGCGGCGTCATCCTGCTGCTCCTCTCGGTCCTGTGTGCCTTCGGCGCCTTCGCCGGGGTGCTCTCGGTGATCCGCGACGTGAACTCCAAGGTCGGCCCCGAGGTCTCGGCATACCGGCTCAAGGCGGACATAGCCCCGTACAGGGAACTGACCCCCGCGCAGTTCGAGCGGATCGACATGCCCGAGCGGTGGCTGTCCGACAACGCCGTCACCGACCTCGCCCAGATCCGCGGCAAGGTCGCCGTCACCCAGCTCCGCAAGGGGTCCCTGCTCCAGACCGACATGATCGTCGAGCGGCCCGCGGTCGCGCCCGGTGAGCAGGAGATCGCCATCATGATCGACGCGGCCACCGGCGTGGCGGGCAAGATCACCCCCGGCTCGACCGTCAACATCTACGCCACCTTCAAGGGCGAGCAGGAGGGCGACAAGGACCAGTCCCGGGTCATCGTCCAGAACGCCAGGGTCATCGACGTCGGCAAGCTGACCGCACTCGAACCCGACCGCGACAACCGCACCCGCACCGCCACCGAGGCGGTCCCGATCACCTTCGCACTCCAGACACTCGACGCGCAGCGCGTGGCCTACGCCGAGTCCTTCGCCTCGCACGTACGCCTCGCCCTCGTCGCACCGGGCGCCGACAGCACCGTCGATCCGCGCGACAGCACGTACACCCTGGACGAGGACAAGTGATCCGCAGATGACCACCAGAATCCTCCCCGCCGTCGGCGACGCCGACGCGGCCCGCGCCCTCATCACCCTCCTGAGCCAGCTCCCGGACGCCGAACCCGCCCCGCCCGTCACCGACTCCACCGTGCTGCTCGACACCCTCGCCCGGCTGGCCGGCGAATCCCTCGACGAGCTGCCCGAAGTGGTGCTGGTGCACGAGCGCATCGGGCCGGTGCCCGCACTGGAACTCATCCGCGAGGTGGCGCTGCGCTTCCCCTCGGTCGGCGTCGTCCTCATCACCGCCGACGCCAGCCCGCTGCTGTTCACCGCCGCCATGGACTCCGGCGCCCGCGGCCTGGTCGGCCTGCCCCTCGGTTACGAGGAACTGGCCGCACGGGTCCAGGGCGCCGCCTCCTGGTCGGTCGGTGTACGCCGTCATCTCGGCGCCGGGCCCGAGGTGTTCGCCGGACCCGGCGGCACGGTCGTCACCGTGACGGGCGCCAAGGGCGGCGTGGGCACCACCCTCACCGCCGTACAACTCGCCCTCGCCGCACGCGCGTCGGGACGCACCGTGGCCCTCGTCGACATGGACCTCCAGGCCGGGGACGTCGCCTCCTACCTGGACGTGCAGTTCCGCCGCTCCATAGCCGATCTGGCGGGGATCTCGGACATCTCGCCCCGCGTGCTCCAGGACGCCCTGTTCACGCACGCCTCCGGCCTGGCCCTGCTGCTCGCACCCGGCGAGGGCGAAAGGGGCGAGGAGGTCAACGACCGCGCCTCCCGCCAGATCGTCAGCGCCCTGAAGAACCGCTACGAGGTCGTGGTCGTCGACTGCGGCACGCAGATGAACGGTGCCAACGCCGCGGTGATCGAGATGGGCGACCTGGCGCTGCTGGTCACCACCCCCGACGTGGTCGCCGTCCGGGCCGCCAAACGGATCGTGCGGCTCTGGGACCGGCTCCAGATCCGCAAGGCCGAGGAGACCGTCACCGTCATCAACCGCCACACCCGCAACACCGAGATCCAGCCGCCCCTCGTCGAGCGGATCACCGGCACCCGCGTCGCGCGCGCCGTCGTCCCCGCCAACTTCAAGGAACTCCAGGCCGCGGTCGACGCGGGGCGCATGCAGGATCTCGACAGCCGCAGCACCGTGAAGCAGGCGCTGTGGGGCCTCGCCGGCGAACTCGGGCTCGTCAGGGCCGAGGGCGACGAGACGGGCCAGGGCCGCCGCGGCCGGCTCTCCGGCGACCGCGGCTCCGTGGGTTTCCGCCGCAGGGCACGGGGCGACCGTGGCGCCGTCACGGTCGAGTTCGCCGGGATGTTCCCGCTGATCCTCGTCGTGACGGCGATCCTCTGGCAGTGCGTGCTCTACGGCTACACATGGTCGATCGCGGGCAACGCTGCCGACGAGGGCGCCCGGGCGGCGGCGGTCGGCGGGGACTGCGTGGCCTCCGCCCAGCAGCACGTCCCGGCGGCCTGGAGCGCGGACGTCTCCGGATGCGGCGGCGACCCCGTGTCCACGGCCACCGTCACCCTCGACGTCCCCCTCTTCTTCCCCGGCTTCGACGCCGGCTGGACGGTGCAGGCCACGGCCGGCGTTCCGAAGGAGGCCCCGACGCCATGACCCCCGCCGAAGCCC
>NZ_JAAAXQ010000273.1 GCF_009916105.1 Streptomyces sp. GC420
GCAGGGTGCCCGCGCCGGGTGGAGCGGGCGTCGAGCGCGGGTGCACCGCACGTCGCGTGCCGCGCGTTCCTGCGGATTCGAGCGCCGGTCCAGGAGCGGGCGAGTGGTTCTCCACCCGGTCAGGACACAGTCCATGGCGAGCCCGGACAGGCCGGCCGGTTGCGGCGATCCCGTGGCCGCCCGTCCCGGGTCTTCCAGACGTCCGAGACGAGAAGGGGTGTGACGGATGTACCTCGCGCCTGTGCACCGCATGGCCCAGCACACGGCGGTGGACGCCCCGGCGGGCGTGCTCTACGGCCTGATCGCGGACGCGTTGCGGTGGCCCGTCTTCCTGCCGCCCACCGTCCACGTCGAACAGCTCGAGTCCGGCGGGCAGTGGGAGCGGCTGCGGATGTGGGTCACCGCCAACGGCGAGGTCAGGTCCTGGACGTCGCGGCGCACTCTGGACCCCGTGGCGCACCGTGTCGACTTCCGCCAGGAGGTGCTGCCCCGGCCGGTGACCGCCATGGGCGGCAGCTGGGTCGTCGAGCAGCGCGGCCCCGAGCACTGCCTGGTCACCTTGCACAACGACTTCTCCGTCGCCGGGAACGCGCGCGCCGACGTCGACTGGATGCGGCGGGCCACCGCCGGCAACAGCCGCGCCGCGCTCGCCAACCTCAAGCAGCTCGCCGAGCGCTGGCGCCGCCTCGACGACCTCGTGCTGTCCTTCGAGGACTCGGTCCACGTCACCGGCCCGGGCGAACCCGACGGGATCGGCGAGCTGGTCTACGGCTTCCTGCACCGCTTCGGCGACCGGGCCGGCGCCCTGCCCGGCGCCACCCGGACCGACATCGCCGAGCACCGGCCCGGCATCCAGTTCATGACCGTGGAACTGGCCGGCGCCGGCGGGACGGCGCGGACCACCGAGTCGGTACGGATCGGCTTCCCGCACGCCGGGCGCATCGTCTACAAGGACATCCGGGACACCGAACAGCCCGCGCTGCTGGCCGCGCACGCGGGGGAGTGGTCGGTCGAACCCGACGCCTCGGGCGGGGGCGTCGCCGTCGTCGCGCGGCATCACGCGGTGCTCGACGAGGACGGCCTGCGGCAGCGGTACGGCGACGGCCCGGACGCGGCGCGGGCCGCGCGTGAGGCGCTGCGCTCGCGGCTCGCCCGGCAGAGCCGCGCCACGCTGCGGCTGGCCAAGGAGCACGCCGAGGGCGCGCCGGCCCACGGACCCCGGGCCGTGCCGCCCGCCCGGGTGCCGTGACCGGGGCGCGTCCCCCGGCCCCCGGGCAGGAGGCCGAAGACCACGCCGGACACGCCTGCCGCGCCGGACGTGCGCGTCGCGCCGGAAACGCCTGCCGCGCCGAACACCGCCCGTCCGCGAACCCCGGAGGGGCTGAAGCTGGAGGTCCCACGTGAACAGCAGCCTGACCGCGGGCGACGGCACGCCGGCGGCACGGCCCGCCGCCCCCCGCACCCCGCAGGTGCCCGGCGACGGGCCCGCGCGGGCCCAGTACGTCGAGGACCTGCTCGGCGACCCCTTCGCCGCCGGCAACCCGCACGGCCAGGAGGCGCTGCTCGCCGCCGACGAACGGCGCGAGGCCCCGGCGGCCACCGAGACGCTGCTCACCCGTTTCGGCCTCGCCGCCGAGTTCGTGCCGAGGTCGCTCGGCGGCCGCCTCGGCGGAGTCGAGGAACTCGCCCAGGTGCTGCGGCCGGTGTTCCGGCGGGACGTGGCGCTCGGCTTCGGCGCCGGGATGACCGCCCTGTTCGCCGCGTCCGTGGTGTGGACCGCCGGCGACCACCGGCAGCGCCGGGACACCGCGCGGCTGCTGCTCGACGGCGGCCGGATCACCATCCTGCACCGCCAGTTCGCGCACGCCAACGCGATCCTGCGCGGCGAGTACACCGCGCACCCCGCCCCCGGCGGCGGCTACGTGGTCGGCGGCCGCAAGGAAGTCGTCATCAACGCCGACCGCGCCGACGCCTTCGTCGCCTACGTCCGCACCGCCCCCGGCGACGGCCCGGACAGCCACTCCGTGTTCCTCCTCGAGACCGGCCGGCTCCCGGCCCGCGCGGTGCGCCGGCTGCCGCGCGCCCGCACCCACGGCATGCGCGGCGCCCACTACGCCGGACTGGAACTCGACCGCTGCCCCGTGCCCGCCGACGCCCTGGTCGGACGGCCCGGCGAGGGCGTCTCCCTGTCCCTGCGCACCTTCCAGGTCAGCCGCGCCCTGGTGTCCGGCGGCGCCCTGGTCGCCGGGATGGACAGCGCGCTGCGCTACGCCGTGCGGGCCGTCACCGAGTCCCGCCGCGGCGTCGCGCCGCGCGGCCGCCGCGGCCGGGTGCTCGCCGGCGTCTTCGCCGACCTGCTCGCCTGCGACAGCCTCGCCGTCGCCGGACTGAGACTGCTCGACCTGGCACCCGAGCACGCCCTCGTCCCGTCCGCCGCCGTCAAGTACGCCGTGTCCGCGCTGCTCCACGAGGACCTCGACGAACTCGCCGCGGTGCTCGGCGCACGCGGCTACGACCGCGGCCCCGCGTACGGCGGCTTCCAAAAACTCGTCCGCGACCTGCCGGTGGCCGGACTCGGGCACGCGGGCACCGCCGACACCCAGGCCGTACTCGTCCCCCACCTGCGCACCCTCGCCCACGCCCCCTGGCGCGGCGGGGACGGACACGAGGCGCCCGCCGCGCTCTTCACCCCCGGCAAGGACCGCACCACCCTCGACTTCCGGCGGCTCGACGCCGAACCCCGCGACCCGCACAGCGGCTGCGACGGGCTGCTCGCCGTGCTGCCCGGCGCGGCCGCCCGGCTCGACGGGCGGCGCTCGCGCGGCGCCCGGTGGGCGGCGCTCGCCGACCTCGCCCGCGTCTTCGCCGCCGAGGCGCACACCCTCGCCGAGCGGTGCGCCACCCTCTCCGGACGCCCGGATGCCGGGGCCCTCGCCCCGGCCGCCTACGTCCTCGCCGACCGGTACTGCCTGCTGCTCGCCGCCGCGTCCTGCCTCGCCGTCTGCGAGAACGCCGCCCCCGGCACCCCGGACGGCGGCCTGCTCGCCGAACCCGACTGGGCGCTGCTCGCCCTGACCCGGTTCGCCCGCCGCCTCGGCCTGGACGTGCCCGACCTCCCCGACGGCGTCACGCAGGAACTCGCGGCCGGGCTCGTGGACCGCTACCGGCGCGGGCGCAGCTTCGACCTGTACGGGATGCGGCTCGCCTGACGGGACCCCGGCACCCGCCCCGGCGCCCTGCCGGCACCCGCCCCCGGCAGAAACGGTTCGGCTCCACCGGCGGGCCCGCACCGCCCGCCCCGGCACCGGCAGCCGGACTTCGAAGAGATGTGGAAGAGAGACGGAAAGGAGGCGAACGCCGTGCACCCCACCGAGCCCACGCCCGCGCGCACGAGCGGCGGCAGCCGCGTCACCGACGACATCGACGCCCGCGACGCCGGCGGTGTCCTCGACACCCTGCGCCGCCTGAGCGCCCTCGGCGTCGTCGCCACCGCACACGGCTTCGCCGTCGCACCCCCCGTGCACGTCCCCCGCCCGGACAGCTCCTGGCTGCGGATCCGGGAGGACCTGGGGAACCGCGGTGCCGCGGTGGCGTACGCGACCTGGACCGAGTGGCTGCCCGCGGTGCTCACCACGCCGCGCCTCGAGGCCCTGCTCGGCCGCGACTGGAACCGCTACACCGCCACCCGCGACCCCGCGGTCCGCTGCCGGTTCGCCGCGTCCCGGCTCCTCGTCAAATACGCCGCCGCGGCCGCGCTCGGCATCGGGCCCGAGGACATCGACATCGCCTACCGGCTCGGCGGCCGCCCGTACCTGCGCGGCCTCGACCAGATCGAGGTGGCCCTGACCCACACCGGTGAGCTGATGGCCGTGGGGATCAGCCGGACGGGCCGGATCGGCCTGGACGCCGAACGCGCGGACCGGCGGCTCGACTTCGACCTGATGCGCACCCAGATGTGCACCCCCGCCGAGGCCGCGGAACTCGACGCGCTGCCCTTGGACCAGCGGGCCGCGTGCGCGCTGCGGCTGTGGACCCTGAAGGAGGCGTACACCAAGGCGCTCGGCCAGGGCATGCGGCTGCCCTTCACCGAATTCGGCTTCCACCTCGCCCTCGGCGGCCTGCGCACCCCCGATGGCGCCGCGGCCCTGGGCGAGGAGTGGGCGTTCGCCACCCACCCGGTCCTCGGCCGCTACCTGGTCAGCACCGCCTGCCACGACGCCGGACTCGACCCGGCCGGGGACACCTCGGTCGGCACCATGCTGGACCGCCGGCTGCTCACCGCCATGACGGCGCCCGGGCAGCCGGGCCCGGCCGCCTAGGCGCGCTTCGGCGGCTCTCCCTCGACGAAGACGACCCGGAAGGCCAGCTCGCTCATCCGCCACCCGGCAGGAGTCCTGCGGGCCCGGCCGCGGGCGAGCGTGCCCGCACGGAACAGCGGCGGCCGGTCCTCGCCGGGGTGATGGACGTGCACGGTCAGCACGTTCGCACGGAAGGAGGCCCGGTCGCCCTCGACGCTCACCACCGCCGGCGAGCCCAGGTGCTGGGTCCGCGCGAACGCCGCGAGCGACGCACGGTGCCACGCGGCGAGCCCGGCGCGCCCCTGGTGGCGGCTCATCGGGAAGGCGACGGCCGCGTCCTCGGTGAACAGACTCCGGGCCCACCCCTCGTCGAGCTCCTCGTCGTCGAGGGCGATCAGATAACGGCCCAGGAGTTCCGCGACCCGGGCGGCGTCGGCCACCTCGGCGACCGTGCCCGCAGCGGTGTGGAAATCATTGGAAGTCACCGCCCGAGCATGGCGCCGGACGCGCTTCCCGGACCAGATTCCTGCCAGAGATCTGACATTCCCGGCAGAGTTCTGTAGTGGATTGCCGAAAGCCTGTACCGCATTCGCTTTACCGTCCCCCCGTGACCCGGCAATACTCGTCAAACACCAGTCGGGAGAGGGCAGATGGATACCTTTGACGCGGACGTGATCATTGTGGGAGCAGGTCCCACCGGACTTATGCTCGCGGGGGAGTTGAGCCTCGCCGGAGTCTCCGCCCTGGTCGTCGACCGGCTTGCCGAACCCATCAGGGAATCACGCGCCCTCGGCTTTTCCGCGCGCACGATCGAAGAATTCGCGCAGCGCGGACTCATTTCCCGGCTCGGCGATGTCGATGTCATTCCGGTCGGTCATTTCGGCGGTGTGCCGCTCGACTACCGGGTCGTCGCGGGCGGTTCGTACGGCGCCCGCGGCATTCCCCAGTCGCGCACCGAGGCCATGCTCGCCGGCTGGATCGCCGAGCGCGGCGTTCAGGTGCGCCGCGGCGTCGAGGTCACCGGTGTCGAACAGGACGGCGACGGCGTCAGCGTCCGCACCGCCACCCCCGACGGCGCCGGCGTGCTCCGCGGCCGCTACGCCGTCGGCTGCGACGGCGCCCGCAGCGTCGTCCGCACCAGCGCCGGCATCGGCTTCCCCGGCAACGCGCCCACCGTCGAGCTGCGCTTCGCCGACATCACCGGCGTGCCGCTGCGGCCGCGTTTCAGCGGCGAGCGGGTGCCCGGCGGCATGGTGATGGTGCTGCCGCTGGGCCCGGACCGCAGCCGCGTCATCTACTACGACCGCGCACAGCCGCTGCGCACCGGCGCGGACCCGATCTCCTTCGGCGAGGTCGCCGAGGCGTTCGGGCGCCTGTCCGGCGAGGACATCAGCGGCGCCACGCCCCTGTGGGTGTCCTCCACCACCGACGTCAGCCGCCAGGCCGCCGAGTACCGCAAGGGCCGCGTCCTCGTCGCCGGGGACGCCGCCCACATCCACCTGCCCATCGGCGCGCAGGGCATGAGCGCCGGCATCCAGGACGCCGTCAACCTCGGCTGGAAGCTCGCCCTCCAGGTCAAGGGCCGCGCCCCCGAGGGGCTGCTCGACACCTACCACACCGAGCGCCACCCGGTCGGCGCCCGCATCCTCGCCAACACCCTCGCCCAGCGCACCCTCTACCTCGGCGGCGACGAGACCGACCCGCTGCGCCAGGTGTTCACCGAACTCGCGCAGTACGAACAGGTGCAGCGCCACCTCGTCGGCATGGTCACCGGCCTCGACATCCGCCACGACGTCGGCTGCGACCGCCACCCGCTGCTCGGCCGCCGCCTGCAGGACAGGCAGATCACCCGCGACGGCGTGAAGCACAGCGTCGTCGCCCTCCTCGAATCCGGGCGCGGCCTGCTGCTCGACCTCGCCGGCAGCGCCGCACTGCGCGCCGCCGCCCAGGGCTGGTCCGACCGGGTCGACACCGTCACCGTGCAGGGCCCCGACGGCGACTGCGCCCTCGACGGCATCCTCGTCCGCCCCGACGGCTACGTCGCCTGGGTCGGCGGACCCGGCGACGGCCCCGCCGCCGGCGCCACCGGCATGCCGCTCACCGAAGCGCTCGGCCGCTGGTTCGGCCCCGCCCTGTGACCACGGCCCACCCCCGAACGCAACGCACGCCCCCCGAGGAAGCGAAGGAACCATGCCGAACATCTCCACCGAGGACAACTACCTGACCGTCCTCAACCTGTTCACCACCGACACCCCCGACAAGCAGGACCGGCTGCTCACCGAGATGCGCAGGATCGTCGACGCGGCGGCCTACGAGGGATGGATCTCCTCCACCGTGCACGCCGGGCAGGACAGCCCCGGCACCGCCAACCTCATCCAGTGGCGCAGCGGCGAGGACCTGGAGAAACGGTACGCCGGCGACGAGTTCAAGCACCGCACGCTGCCCGTCTTCCGCGAGATCACCACGGGCATCCGGCTGCTGCAGAACGAGATCGTCTTCACCCGGACCCACCCCGGCCTCGGCGGCCGCATCGACGTCTCGCCGGACCGAGACGACTACACCGTCATCGAGGTCCACCGGGTCGGCGAGGCCGACCAGGCCGAACTGCTCAAGCTCCTGGGCGAGGGCCAGGACTGGCTCGTGAACGTCCCCGGCTACCGCTCGCACAGCGTCTTCAAGGGGCTGCGGGCCATGTTCGTCGAGGGCGCCTTCGCCGTCGTCTACGCGCAGTGGGACAGCAAGGAAAGCTACGAGGCCTTCCGCGACCTGCCGCACGCGAGCAAGCCCATGCCCCGCCGCGGCAACGACGAGCGCATCGACGCCCTGACCGTCGAGAGCGACTCGAACACCTACCGCGTGGTGCACACGCGCGCCATGGGCGAGTAGCCCCCTTCGCGCCCCGTGTGCCGGGCGGGCGCCAACCGGCCCGCCCGGCGTCCGGGGTCCAAGGCCACTCCCGGCCCCCCCCGCGGCTCCGGGACGCGGCCCGGCCGCGGCAACCGGGCCGGCGGCACAAAGGCGTACTCGCACAAGACACCGGACCTCGCCAAGGAGCAGACAACCTATGCACAGCACGCTGATCGTGGCCCGCATGGTGCCCGGTTCGAGTGCGGACGTCGCCGAACTGTTCGCCGAGTTCGACGCGACGGACATGCCGCACCGTATGGGCACCCGGCGGCGCCAGCTGTTCGCCTACAACGGCCTGTACTTCCACCTCCAGGACTTCGACGAGGACAACGGCGGCGAGCTGATCCAGGGCGCCAGACAGGACCCGCGCTTCGTGCGGATCAGCGACGACCTCAAACCGTTCATCACCCCCTACGACCCGGGAACCTGGCGCTCCCCGGCCGACGCCATGGCCCAGCGCTTCTACCGGTGGCAGGCGTCCGCCTGACCAGCGGCGTGCCGTCCCCGCCGGCCGGGGAGACGACCGCACTGCGCCGCCCGGCACCGGCGCCGCGGCCCACCCGGACAGGCGTCCGGCCGCACCGGCGCCGCGACCCACCCGGACAGGCGTCCGGCCGCACCGGCGCCGCGACCCACCAGAACCGATCAGCCGGGGCGCAACCGCCCTGAGACCGAAGGAAGTTCCCCATGCCCAGCATCCCGTTCACCCTCGACGACCTCAGGCGGATCCTCATCGAGGCCGCGGGCGCGGAGGACAGCGTCGACCTCGCCGGAGACATCCTGAACACCAGGTTCACGGTGCTCGGCTACGAGTCCCTGGCGCTCCTGGAGACCGGCGGCCGCATCGAGCGCGAGTACGGCATCGTCCTGGACGACGACGACCTCAGCGACGAGCTCACCCCGGGCGACCTGATCGACGCCGTCAACGCCCAGCTGTCCCGGGCCGGGGCCCGGGCCGCCTGACAAGGAGCGCACCATGTCCGACACCACCCAGCGCGTCGCCCTCGTCACCGGCGCGACCAGCGGCATCGGCCTCGAGGTCGCCCGCCTCCTGGCGCGCCAGGGCCACCGGGTCTTCATCGGCGCGCGCGACGCGGAGAAGGTCAGCCGCACCGTCAAGGCGCTGCGCGAGGAGGACCTGGACGCCGACGGCCAGGAACTCGACGTCCGCGACACCGCCTCCGTCAAGGCGTTCGTGCGGGGCGCCGTCGACGCCTTCGGCACCGTCGACGTGCTCGTCAACAACGCCGGGCGCTCCGGCGGCGGCCCCACCGCGGACATCGCCGACGAACTGTGGGACGACGTCATCGACACCAACCTCAACAGCGTCTTCCGGATGACCCGGGAAGTCCTGACCACCGGCGGCATGCGCACCAAGGACCGCGGCCGGATCATCAACATCGCCTCCACCGCGGGCAAGCAGGGCGTCGTCCTCGGCGCCCCCTACTCGGCCTCCAAGCACGGCGTCGTCGGCTTCACCAAGGCCCTCGGCAACGAACTCGCGCCGACCGGCATCACCGTCAACGCCGTCTGCCCCGGCTACGTCGAGACGCCGATGGCCCAGCGGGTGCGCCAGGGCTACGCCGGCGCGTACGGCACGACCGAGGAGGAGATCCTCAAGAAGTTCCAGGCCAAGATCCCGCTCGGCCGCTACTCCACGCCCCAGGAGGTCGCGGGCCTGGTCGGCTACCTCGCCTCCGACACCGCCGCGTCCATCACCTCCCAGGCCCTGAACGTCTGCGGCGGCCTGGGCAACTTCTGAAACCCCGCCCGGCCCCGCGCAACCCGCGCCGGCCGAGCCCGCAAAGCAAGCACCCCCGAGGAGAAGCCGTCATGACGACTCGCGAGGCCGAGCACGAGATCACCGTCGGCGCACCCGCCGCCGCCGTCTACCGCCTCCTCGCCGAGGTGACCAACTGGCCGCGGATCTTCCCGCCCACCATCCACGCCGAACGGCAGGAGAGCACCGGCGGCGAGGAACGCATCCGCATCTGGGCCACCGCCAACGGCGAGCCCAAGACCTGGACCTCGCGCCGCACCCTCGACCCCCAGGCCCTGCGCATCACCTTCCGCCAGGAGGTCCCGGCGCCGCCGGTCGCCGCCATGGGCGGTGCCTGGATCGTCGAACCCCTCGGCGAGGACACCTGCCGCGTCCGGCTCCTGCACGACTACCGGGCCGTCGGCGACGACCCGCACGACCTGGCGTGGATCGAGCGGGCCGTGGACAAGAACAGCACCGCCGAACTCGCCGCCCTCAAGGAGAACGTCGAACGCGTCCACGCCGCCGAGAGCGAGGAGCTGACCTTCTCCTTCACCGACACCGTACGGATCCAGGGCTCGCCCGAGGACGCCTTCGCCTTCGTCAACGAGGCCGGCCTGTGGCCCGAGCGGCTCGGGCACGTCGCCCGCGTCCGCTTCACCGAGCACGCCCCCGGCCTGCAGGAACTTCAGATGGACACCCGCGCCAAGGACGGCTCGACCCACACCACCCGGTCCTACCGGGTCGCCCTCGGCCACCACCGCATCGCGTACAAGCAGGTCACCCTGCCCGCCCTGATGACCCTGCACACCGGCATGTGGACCTTCGAGGAGACCGACGACGGCAACGCGACGGCCGCCTCCCAGCACACCGTCACCCTCAACACCGAGAACATCGCCCGGATCCTCGGCCCCGACGCCACCGTCGCCGACGCCCGCGCGTACGTGCACACCGCGCTCAGCACCAACAGCCTCGCCACCCTCGGCCACGCCAAGGCCCACGCGGAGCGGAACCGCTGACATGGCCGCCGCCCCGCACCCGGACGGCCGGACACGGCGCACCGGGCCCACCGAGACGGCCGCCACCCAGGTGATCGTCGTCGGCGCGGGCCCCGTCGGCCTGCTCCTCGCCGGCGAACTGGCCCTGCGCGGAGTCCAGGTGACCATCGTCGAGCAGCGCCACGCCCCGGCCGCACAGTCCCGCGCCTCCACACTGCACGCCCGCACCATGGAACTGCTGGACAGCCGCGGCCTGCTCCCGGACCTCGGCAGGGCGCCCCGCGAGCCGCGCGGCCACTTCGGCGGCATCCCCCTCGACCTGACACTGCCCGGCCCCTACCCCGGGCAGTGGAAGGTCCCCCAGACCAAGACCGAGGCCATCCTGGAGGAATGGGCCCTCGGCCTCGGCGCCGACCTCAGGTGCGGCCACACCCTGCACGCCGTCGCCGACCGCGGCACCCACGTCGAGGCCGCCGCCACCAGCCGCCACGGCGACCGGGTCACGCTGCGCGCCCCCTACCTCGTCGCCTGCGACGGCCAGGACTCCACCGTGCGCCGCCTGACGGGCGCCGGCTTCCCCGGCACCGCGGCCACCCGGGAACTGCTGCGCGCCGACGTCGACGGCCTCGACATCCCGGACCGGCGCTTCGAACGGCTCCCCGGCGGCCTCGCCGTCGCCGCCCGCAACCCCGCGGGCACCACCCGCGTGATGGTCCACGAGTTCGGCGCGAAGCCCCGCGAGCGCACCGCCGCCCCCCGCTTCGACGAGATCGCGGACGCCTGGAAGCGCGTCACCGGCGAGGACATCAGCGGCGGCACCCCGCTGTGGGTCAACCACTTCGACGACGCCAACCGGCGCCTGACCCACTACCGGCACGGCCGGATCCTGTTCGCCGGAGACGCCGCCCACCGCCAGATGCCCATCGGCGGCCAGGCCCTCAACCTCGGACTCCAGGACGCCTACAACCTCGGCTGGAAACTCGCCGCCGACCTCGACGGCACCGCACCCGCCGGGCTCCTCGACACCTACCACAGCGAACGCGCCGCCGTCGGCGCCGCCGTCCTCGGCAACATCCGCGCCCAGGCCCAACTGCTCCTCGGCGGCCCCGAAGCGGAACCCCTGCGCACGGTCCTGGCCGAACTCGTCGCACACGACGACGTGCGCACCCACCTGGCCCGGATGATCAGCGGCCTGGACATCCGCTACGACGTCGGCGGCCCCGAGCACCCGCTGCGCGGCACCCGCCTGCCGCACACCCGGCTCCGCGTCGGCGAGATCGTCTGCAGCACGGCCGAACTGCTGCGCTCCGGACGCGGGCTGCTCCTCGGCCTCGGCTCCCCGCCACCACCGCTCGACCCTGCCCGGGCCGGCCGCATCGACACCGTCACCGCCCACACCGAACTCGGCTCCCCGCTCGCCGGCACACCCGCCGTCCTGGTCCGGCCCGACGGCTACGTCGCCTGGGCGGGCGGCCCCGGCGGGGACGGACTCGCCCGGGCGGCCGGACGCTGGTTCGGTTCCGCCTGAGGCCCCCACCCCAGCCGGTCCGCTCCCTACCGC